>CAVVNU010000011.1:0-34287 GCA_963749725.1 Waddliaceae bacterium | reverse complement strand
CAATGCGACTGCCCTGAGAATTCTGAATTTATCATATCTGAATTTATCATCGACATTTTTTATTAAAAATATTATAAAAAATCTCAATTTTTTAACATTTATCTCTTAATGAAATTTATTTTTAGTCTCTTTTTTTTATGCTTTCATCAGCTTTCAATGGCTTTTTCTCAACCATTGGAAAATTTCAGGTCAGTATTTTTATACACAAAGACTTGTGCGTTAAGCAGTCAGGCGAGAGTTCTCTCTGATGTCATTATTTTAAATGATGGAGCTGAGCTTCGGGGAGAAATCATTTCTGTTCCGGGTCTCTCTTATATTTTTGGAGCGGTTCCAATTCCGTTGAATGAGATAGCCTTAATCTCAACAATACCCGATGCTCCTTTTAAAATAAAAGTGATGACGCATTCGGGAGACATTTATATTGGATCTCCTGATACACAAAAATTAACTTTTAAAACCGGTGGAAAATACAGCTGTGAATTGCATGTCTCATTAGAAGATATTCAATCGGTCATGATGAAAAACCGCAGTAGTTATGACCGGTACGAGGTCAAAAATACGCTTTATGCCTTATTATGCAACGGCGATCTTTTTCCAGTTAATGCAGATAAAAATGCACGAACAATCAGCGGCAGCCGCCCAGGAGATTTTGCTCAAAATCAAATTCTGGAGCTTTATTGGAAAGATGGAGTTTATGGGACAATCTTAAAAGAAGAAAAAGAAATCGGTCTCCCTTGCTTTATGCCATCTGATTCATTTGCAAGATTTTCCATTCTATCCGGTTCGTTAATGATACAAGTTCCATGGAAGGAAATTGCTCAAATTGCTTTTTTGGATAGAGTACTTCAATTTCGTAAAGACAGCAAAACACATTTGCAACGCGATCATCGCACGCGGCGCTTATGGCAATCACCGGAATTTTTACCTTCGTTTTTGATGAAGGTTTTTCAAAAGGTTCATGGCAAGAGTTATTTAGAAGCATTGCAAAATCTGAGCGGCAAGGATTATTGCCAAACTTTGCTGCCAAATAGTTTGGAATCCTGTTTTTCTGATGATGCAAATGCATATAAAAAAGAGATTTCAAATCGAGTATTAGGCGGGGATAATAAAAATCAAGAACGATTGTTTGATGTGGTTTTTAACAGAGATATCCCAATGGATACTGAGCGGCTTTGCGATGGTAATTGTATTTTTAAGGATGCAGGCAAATGGGATATTCCCGATGAAATTGAGTTTTTGCCTTTGGTCAAAGAGAAAGAAAATGATCGTTTGTCTCAATATGCAAGTTTTCATATCGGCCAAAGCGGGTATGTTTATATGAAAGGGCGTCATCCTGAAGGTTCCGGCTTTTATATTAGAGTGAATAAAATCACAAACGAGGAATATAAAAGGTTTGTTGATGCGATTAACTACAAAGCTCCGCATCACTGGCTTGGCAATCAAATTCCTAAAGGGATGGAAAAAGATCCTGTCGTCAATATATCATATCGAGATGCTTTCTTATATGCAGTTTGGTCAGGAAAAAGGCTGCCTACAATGGATGAACTGAAATATTCTGCCGCAGCGGCAGCAGATATTTTTGAAACATCAGAGGACATCAGTGAATGGACCTCTACGCCATCTCCGGAACTTATTGTGCATGATAGCTCAAAAAGGTCTGCCAAGATTAAAGACAGTTATGTTCCTTCGCATCAAGTTTTTAATTTAAAAAGAAAATTTTCAATGAACAATGATGATCGGAACATGCATACAGGGTTTCGTACAGTCATGAATGCTTATTACACTGATCGTGATTCAAAATCCGGCTTTTGACTCAATTCACACACTCCTAAGAGTCGGGAATTTAAAGATATGGAAGCAGCTCATATGTAATTTGCGGATGAGCGCCAATGGGATAATTTAATTTTACAATATAAGGAATTTTTGAGCTGACATAAAAAATCAGTTGGTTGTCCTTTATTTTTGGGAGCTGAATTTCAGATACATCAAAAATTCCATATCGGATCAATGCATAAGGAGATAGTTCATAAATGCTATTTTCATTTTCGATTATTTTATTATACTCTTCGATATATGCTTCAGGATCTTCTATGATTTCATACTGAGTCCCTTTGTATAAAAAATTTGCAATCTTTACGAGTTTGATGAGGTTGGCTTTATTTTGCAATTCAGGCACTTCCTTGATTAAATCAGCCAGGCAGTCGCAGGAGATGCTGGTTTTTCCCTTTGAAAAGATGGTTGTTGGATGATAATCCTGATTTAATAAACAGTGGATTTCATTTTCTTCAATTTTGCAGGAAAAAGTGATGTCTTTGATTGTTTTTGGATGGTTTTGGAAATAAATGCAAGAAGAGAGATTAGGAATTTGATGATTGTGTGTTTGTATGATTGGATTGGATGTTGTCAAATGAACCCCCTCTTTAATTTTTTATTCAATTTATGCAATATCCGGTCAAACCGTATTAATTGCCCTTTAATGTGTATTCAATAGGAAATTTTTCATTATTTCAATAAAATTTTTTAATTTATTTGCTTTGCAGAAATTTTCAGAGATTCTAAACAGGTTCTTAGAACCTGTTCAAAATCTCTGGAAATTGTGATTTTTAGCGAATTTTGCTTTGTTTTTGCAATCTTTAAAACTTGCGCATACTTGGGAAAGTAGGGAAGTTTTAAAGGTTGCAAAACGAAGTGAAAGGCGTAAAAAGCACTTTTTCAGAGATTTTGAACAGGTTCTTAGGCAAGAAAATTTGTAAAGATTTCCCATTCTCCATTTTCAAACCAAATTGACTGGTCGGATGGATAAATTTCCGAACGATCGTCTTTTGAATTCCACACTTCAATACATCCGGTAAAAGGATTGCTAACCAGGCAAAGATGGATTGCATGGACTCCCTCTGACCAATTAGAATCAGCAAAATGTATTGCAGACATTGCAAGTTTTCTTTTTAACGAGTTCGGTAATAATTGGTAAATAAGATGATCAATTTGTAAAGCAGATGCTTTTAGTGATTTTGAATCATATAAATAAATATTCGATAAAATATCTAAAAGTGACTGGCGTAGTTCCTGGACTGTGAGCGAGGTTGTTAATTGATTCGTATATTTGTTAAATATCTTCCTTTTGGATTTTTTTACTAAATTATTTGTTATTGTTTTCGTTATTAGATTTTTCAATTTTATTTGAACTTTATAGTTTGATACTCGGTTGCCGACTCTTATAAGATTAGAATATAAATTTCCAAATAAATCTTCTTTATTGAGATTGCTTCGATTCAATGTTGGATGGCCGATTAATAATGTAAATGCATGAACATAAGGAATCCTCACAGGGATAATTCGAGAACTTAAATATAGTCGCTTTCTGCCGATATACTCAATTTCATCGAGAAAAAAGATAAATTGTTCAAGCAATTGTTTTCCGTTTAAGGGATTAAGTTGATGACATGCTTTCAGATTCGGTTGTTCAAAATATACTTGAATCACTTTTTCTAGATTGTTACCGCTTTTTGTTATCCAGGGAGTAAATCGAAGTTTTTTGTAGTTTTTAATCGGGTTTTCATATTTACAATTATTGTAATGGTAATCATAAATACTATCATTAAGGAACGAGTTAGAATTGATGTATTTTAATAAAACATGAAAGGTTGAGTTGTATTTTTTATTACTTGTTTTATTTTGTTTTTTTATTATATGGTAAATTGTTTTATATATAAATTTTTGGTATAAATGAGGTGTGTCGATTCTTCTCCATTTTGAAGGATTGTTGTTTTGTTTTTTATTATAAAGTATGAAAGCTCCTTCTGTTGATTTCTGATCTTTGCCGGGAAAAAAATTTGAAATTGCGGGATCCCAATGCAAATGCATGTTTTCGTTTAAAGCATCAATAAGCAATAAAAAAAAATTATGTTTTAAATCGTGTTTTAATCCGTTTTTTTTAAGAAAATGACCAACGACATTTTTAATGGAATGAATAATAATGGAACGAATCATGCTATGTTCATCTGCTTCTGCCATGCAAGCAATTGTATTTTCCCACATTTTTAATAAAGGATTGCATTCTTGCGCTTCATATGCAAAAACAGCTTGAATGAAAAGTTCAGTTGGTCTTTTATTTTGATTAAGGGGAAGTTTTTGAGCTTGCATGACGAGTGAAGAAATTATGTCTTTTATGGTGGTTGTATATTCCCCGTTTTTGTCCTGAGGAATTGATAAAGATTCTATGACTTTGAGATTTTTCAACCCTAGAGTCTGTTTTATTGCCGAAAATCCTGGGACTTTTTTTAACGAAAGTAGTTTTCCGTTCTTCAGAACAAGACTTCCTGAGTCGCTGAGCTTTACTGTTTGATCAAGATTTTGTTCTCCAATATGTAGGAGAAATGGAAAATCGGTTGTCGCTCCATTAACATTTTTGGTTAATTTACTCGATGAAAGAATCTTACAAAAATCGTCGAGACACATGTTTTGATGGTGATTCAGCAAATAGATTGCTAATGGAGTTGCAAAGCAAGATCCATTTCTTCCTTGGCGAATTGCTGTTAATAAAGACGCAATAGCTGTTTGTTTAGCATGTAAATCGGTTATTTCTATATTTGAGGCTAATCCCATCGATGTTCTGATAATGATGTTTGCGGGGGCTTTGGGGTGTATCGGCGCTGATATATGATGAATTTGCTCTCGAAGCCCGGGCAAAGTTTCCAGTTTTTTTAAATTATTGACGAGGATTTTTTCATAATTGAGCAGAGACCTTTCGTCTTCTATAAATGTTTGTATCATGATATTGATCAGGCCGATATTGATATTACCGGTAGAAGAGATTAGAAAACGAGAAATTTCAATCGGCAGTCGGTTCCGGTAGGCAATGTTGGCTCGTTGAACTCCTGCTTTTTTATGACGTTTGCAATATTTCTTCAGTTTTGCCGCTTTGTCTTCCAGGTAGCCGTTAAAAGCATTGTCAATCCATTCCGCAAACGAACTTGTCGGCTTATGGGATTGACGAATGGCCAATTTTGGTACGCGGTCAATTAGAAAAATAAGTTTACCAATTTTTTCACTGGGAAAATATTCAGATTGTTTAGAGATTTTTATGGCTTGTTTAAGGCATTTTGAGAAATTTATTCCCTCGATTTCAGCAGATTTCAAGTCTGTTATGGATGTTAAATCGTAAAGCTGCTCGATTTGCAAAGGTTGGTTTAGTCTTAAAATTTGATCCCAAGGGGGGCCGAGTTTATTTTGAATTTTTTCTGCAAGAAGCTCAAATCCATGATCTTGCAGCATTTTTATTGTATCGTATTCAGCGCTTTGGCATCCAACTTGATTTCTATCTTCTGTATTTATTGTAGAGGATGTTGAAAATGGTTCATCGTCAATAATTTCGATTTGATCAGTATTGCAGTGAAGGGGGATGCTATGACGGCCGATGGTTTGTTCTTTTATGCGGTCAACAATTTCGAGCACTTGAGAATCTGTTTGATCATGAAAATTTAAAGAGAGATTGCTTGGATTGTTTTCAGATGATTCTATATGATTGAGCGAGCCTCTCATAAGCTTCCTCCTTAATTAGAAAATACAAGTTTTTTCCACAAAATGAGAAAAGAGTGCGTAAAGCCATATACTTTTTGCCAAAAACTAAATTTTGAACCACGAGCGGCATGGAATAGCTTGCCGGGAAATGCTGAATTCGATCTATTGGCGTTTATTTTTTTTCGATTTGCAATCGATCGATCATTAAATACAATGGAGGGGCTCGATGTCCTTGATAGAGAGGACCTTCTACGATAATGTCTTTTCTTTCAGCCGAAGCTTCGGTAATTTTTTTCTTAAGCTTAGGGGATAATGAGAGTTTTGAACCATCCGGAAATCCTGCATAATCGCCCGGTTTCACTGAAATAGGACTGATTAGAATAAACTGTGTTTGATCACCGATCGAGGATAGCGCAATTTTATTGCCTCTGGGTATGGCACTGCCTCTTACGCGCATGTAAATTCCAATGAGGCCAACACCAATCATTCGCAGTCTTGAATCGATTAATTGATAGGAAAAAGGGAACTTGGGACTCCATTTTAAGGTGGCAGTCCCTAATTTTGCATTCACAGAAACCGACTCAATCTGCTGCATCGATTTAAAATTTTTTTGAACGAGATTCGCACAGCTTTGGCTGCATGATGCGCTATTCCATATTGCCTGTACTTCGATTATTTCTCCATGAAGAGAAGCAGATATTTGAAGGATTAGACTCGAAAATAGAGAAATAAATATTTTTTTTACTAACATAACTCCTTTCCTCAATACCTCTATCTTTAATTCTTTTTTGAAATATTTGTCAATTTAAATAAAATTAGATATTCTTTGTGTGTTGGCACAATATTTTCATCAAAATATTCCGCCTGCTCTCTCAAAATTTGGGATTTTGAACAGGTCGTGAGGAAATTGTGTGATCAAAAAGTTTAATTAAGGACAACCCTGTGAATTGTAGAACAAAAATTATTTGCACGATAGGGCCTGCTGTTAACAGTTATGAAAAGATTTGCGAGTTGATACTTGCAGGAATGAACGTTGCACGCCTCAATTTTAGCCATGGAACTCATGAAGAGCACTTGGCTGTCATTGAATCTCTCAAAAAGGCGCGCAAAAATTTGAAGGTTCCTTTGGCAATTATGATGGATACCAGCGGCCCTGAGGTTAGAGTGGGTAAACTTTCTCATGCATGCGTTGATTTTGTAAAAGGAGATCGTTTAAAAATTTTATTCCAAGAAATTGAGGGTTCGCGCGAAGCTATATCTTTAACTCCGCTTGGCATTCTTGACAATCTTGAGGCAGGCACCCGCATATTATTTGATGATGGGTACATCTCTTCGTATATTTTAGAAGTGAATGAAGAAGGGGTTGTTGTTGAAATTGAAAATGGGGGGATATTAAGAGCAGGAAAAGGGGTAAATATTCCTAATATGAGCTTAAATCTGCCGGCAGTAACAGAAAAAGATGTTGCAGACATACAATTTGGATGCGAACAAGGGGTAGATTTGATTGCTGCATCGTTTGTTAGAAAACCGGAAAACATCATTACAATAAAAAATATTCTTGAAAAAATGCATTCTAAGCACATTTTAGTCATTGCAAAAATTGAAAACCATGAAGGCGTTGAAAATTTCGATTCGATCATCCAGGTTGCAGATGCGGCAATGATTGCCAGGGGGGATCTAGGAGTCGAAGTACCATTAAGCTATGTACCTAAATTGCAAAAAGAGATGATACGCAAGTGTCATCTAGCCGGAAAGCCCTCGGTTACTGCTACTCAAATGCTCGAATCCATGATTTATAATCCTAGACCAACGAGGGCTGAAGTCTCTGATGTGGCCAATGCTATCTATGATAGTACTTCAGCAGTTATGCTTTCAGGGGAAACCGCTGTGGGCCAGTATCCGATTCAAGCGGTTGAAATGATGAAAAATATCATCAAAGAAACAGAAAATGATGTTCAATACAGCAATTTTTATGATCTTCAATCCAAGATTAAATATAACGATGTACCTTCAGCAGTTGCTCTTGCGGCGGTAAACACTGCATACAGTTCTGAAGCGAAGGCGATTTTTGCTTTTACAAGCGGCGGAGGAACAGCGCGTCTGCTTTCGCGGCTCAGACCGGAAATGCCTGTCATTGCGATGACTCCTCTAAAACATTGCTATCATCAGCTTTCATTAAATTGGGGAATTATTCCTTTTTTAGGGAAGAAATCTAAGTCATTTGAAGAAGGTTTCGAGCAAGTCAGTCTGTTTGCACTGAAAAAGAAATTTATTTCCTATGGTGATTTGGTGGTCGCAACTGCCGGATCGACTTTTGGGTTTAAAGGGACGACGAATATGATGATTGTTGAGTATATTGGAGATGTTTTGGTAAAGGGGCACGACGGAATTGGCGAACGTGTGTATGGAAATGTAAAAATATTGCGATCCCATTCTGAAGGGATAAAACCTTATCATGTGCGAGGCGCCTTAATTGTAATTACAAGCTGTGATGAAAACTACCTTCCGTTTCTAAAGGAATGTGTTGGCGTTATTTTACAAAATCAAGTTGATGATCGAGAATCCGAGCAATTTTTACTTGATCAAGCAGACAAGCTACAGCTTCCGGCGATTGTAAGAGCAGACGCTGCAAGCTACATTTTAAAAGAAGGACAACTGGTAACACTCGATCCTAAAAAAACTTTAGTTTACAAAGGGGTCGTGATTTAGAACCGGTATAAAAAGCACTTTTCAAAATGTATGAGAAGCCTTAGTTAGAATTTTTTTCCCAATTGTATTCATGCCGAAATAGAGAACTTTCCATGGAATGCGCCGATTAAGCGGCAGGTGTTTTGTGTAGACTGCTGTGTATTCGAAATCTTTTTTCGCTCTTCTTAATTGTTTAAAATGTCCGGCGCCTGAACTTTGGTGCAATAAATGCTTCTTCTTCCTGGCATCGTTCAAAAGCATTGCAGAGATTTGTCTGTATAAGCCGGCCTGCTGAGGAAAAAGGGTATCATAACCAAACAAAGGAGAATTCATTATTCCGTTTGCAGTGTAATAGCCAAGAACAGCATGCGCTTGATTATCTTTTATCCAGGCTTTTAGCTTAAAGTTTGAGCTTGTTTTAAGCAGTTCCATGAATTCGGGTTTATATTGGGGGTTGCATTCCGAGTACTTATCAATATTTAACATTTGATAAAGTTCTGCAAGCCTGAAAGATAGATGAGAGGGGATTTGCTTGTTTTCAATGATCGAGCAATCGCTTGTTGACAAAAGTTTGTGATCGCTTTTTGTCATTCTAGCCTTAAAAGCATAAGGGGATTGAGTATCGGTGTAGTAGATATTTCTGCAAAGTAAGAATTCGTATTTAAGCTGTTTTAAACTTTTCGCAATGCGGCCGGATGAAAAGTTGCTGATGGAACGAAACGCAATTGTGTGGTTTGGAAACCGTTCGATAAGCGTTTTGGTGATTGCTTCAATGTGTTCGCGGGATAAATTAGGATACAAGTTGGTTGGAAAAAGCCAGTTGTTAACAAATATTGTTTTATCGATGTTTCTTTTTTTAAGAAAACTTCCCAGCATTTGAGTTCCTCTATTTGCAAGATTTTTTACTATAGAGCTTTTCAAATGCTTGATTTCTTCAGCTGCATACCGCACATAGTGAGTATATGTTGAACATACATAAGCGTTAGGTTCTACGTGGTCATTGACTGTGATAGGAATGATGATATCATCGATCTTGATTATGCGAAGATCAGTTGAAATGTTTGAGAAATAGTAGTTTGTGCCGTTTTTAACAATCGGTTCCAGGTATTCGCGGGAAAATATACCATTTTCCGTTTGGGGCCACTCTAGAGAGTGAATTGTGTCTTTGCAATAAATTTTGACTTTCATTAAAACATAATTCCTAATTGGCAACGAATTCCCCATATATCAAAACGCGTTTCAATGCAGTCGAAAGGAAAATTTTCTTGAAACCCGTACTTTCTTTTCCTGTAAAAGGGAGTGAGATTCAAAGCAAGTGATTTGCCGTGCCAATTCTTTAAAAATAAAAAAGGCAGCTCGATTTCATATTGAGCCTTTCTTCCCATAGTAAGCGATAGAGAATCATAATCAGGATCATCGGTTATTTTGCATTTGGGTTCTTCGGGATACTTATATTTGAAATGGATTCCTCCATATATGCAGGAAGTTATTTGGACAAGTGTTTTAATGCCTGCAGCGTAGTACTCAAATTCATTAGTAATTTTGTATGGAATAGGGGATGGTTTTTTAAAATCATTTTTACTGCAAAATTTTCCGTAGGCGGCGTAGGGAATCCAGCGCACTCGAGTACTTTTTGGAAAAGCATAAGAATATCCAATCCTTCCTTCTATCTGATAGTCTGTTAAATAGGATTTAAGTTTTTTTTTGGACTTGGTTTTTCCTTCAATGCTGCCGGCAGCCCAATAGCCGTCAAGAGCCCAGTAAAAGCCGCATTTTTTCCACCGCTCATAACTGATGCGGGCGCCGTTTATCCAGCCATCCTGCCAACTCCCGCCATCTTTTTTACGTTTGATGTAATACGATTCAGGTCCTAGAGAAATAAAATGGGGGCCGATATCTATTTTAGCTTGCAAATGCGATGAAAAAATGAAGATGCAAACGAAGAGAAAGCATGTACGCTTCATTATAGGTTCTTTTGGTTAGATAAAAAACGAATCGTTCTTATACATGATTTCATCAAGATTTTGCAATCATGACGTGCATAAATTGCAATTTTTATGGAAAATTTCTTGAAAGCATGTTGAAAGTTTTCTAATGTTAATTTTATATTGATCGCGACCTCAAAATTTTTTAAGCCGGAGAATTAAATGAAAAAAATTGCCTTTCTAGCGTTTTTGCTTGCCTACTGCACAGCGGTTACCGCAAGCCAGCTTGTGTTGCATATTCAGGGAAAAGGATCTTATAGTATTGAAATCAACGAAACTGTGCGTATTGATGAACTGTGTCAATGGTTTTTAGGTCAGGTGAAAGAAGAAACGGACTCAATTACGGTGATCACAGAACAAGGCAGGCAGCTAAGCGCTCAAGAGTATTTGCAGCCCCAAAATTATCAAGAAGTTTGGGTTGATCAAAAAGAGGATCCGGAATTGCTGCCGAAAAAAACTTACATTGGATACCGTAGTTATGAAAATAAAACAACTCAATCGGAAAAAGATGATATGTATTTTATCATGAAGTCTTTAGCGACGAAATCAATTCCTTGGTTGATGAAGAATAAATCCAAATTATCAGCTGCCGGCAATCGCATTGACAGCGTGCATCCTCTTAGATTTCTTGAGACCGTTTTTACCGAGGAGGAGTTGAAAGTATATCTTCATAACATTCGAAAGAGAAGCGGATTTACTTGGAGTGAATATCTTAACGGTATTAAAGGATCTCTTGAAGATGAATGCCTAATCGGTAATTTAACAAATGAAATGCTCCTTGATTTTGCCTCCAATGTTAATGTGGATTATTCCATTCTCGAACCTTTAGCCAGACAGGAAAAATGGGAAGATTTAATCAAAACGTTGATTGTTTATGTCCCGAGGGAAGGAGATTCCGGCCGTTATGACCAATAGAGTTTTGCTTACAGGCGCGCGCTCCATTTGCGCATTAGAGCTTGCCCGCCATTTACACTTAGCCGGCCATACTGTTATTGCATGCGATACAGAGACAAATCATCTTGCCCGCTATTCAAATGCTATAGAGAAATTTTTGCGTATACCAAGCCCCAGGTTTCAAACAGAGAGCTTTATTGATTCAATCGTTAAAATTACTCAAGAGGAAAAAATTGATTGGATTATTCCAATTTGGGAAGAGGTTGTATATTTGTCGCTTTTTTTGAATCGAATTCCCGAACAAACAAAGATTTTTTGTTCTCCCTTTCAGATTGTGCATGCGCTGCACCATAAGTGGTTGTTTATTGAAAAACTGAAATCTATGGGATTTTTATTTCCCGAAACCATTTTGATACGCTCAAATGAAGATATTATGCAGTTTGAGTATGAAAAAAGTTATGTGTTGAAAGCTTGTTATTCAAGAGGTTCAAGAAAAATTTTGCAACAGGCGGCAGGTTCGTCTCCTCCAATGAATTTGGGCGTATCTCAATCCAATCCGTGGATTGCTCAGGAATATATTAGCGGAAACAGGTTTTGTTCTTACAGTGTTTGCCATCAAGGAAATGTCAAAGCGCATGCTGTTTACCCTGTTATTCATACAATGGATAAAAATTCTTGTTTATCGTTTGAAGCTGTCAATCATGAACAAATATTATTTTGGGTAAAATCATTTGTAGAGAAAATTAATTTTACGGGGCATATTGCTTTCGACTTTATTGAAACTAAAGAGGGAGCATTGTATGCTATCGAGTGCAATCCAAGAGCTACAAGCGGGGTGCACTTGTTTAAAACAGATGAAAATTTAGCCGCGGCTTTTTTTAATGAAAATACAGAATGTATCGTTCCAGAGGTTGGCAATACACAGCAAATATTAATCGGTATGGCGATTTTTGGATGGAAAGATGCTTTTTCCGAAAGAAAATTATTTAATTTTTTGAAAAAACTATTAACAACAAAAGATGTTGTTTTTAGAAGAGGCGATCTATTTCCCTTTTTCTGGAACCGTGGGTATTGTTGAATTATTTTTTAAACAGCCGGTTAAAGGGATTTTCGATTCCGGTATTGTTTACTCATGATTTGGATTGGGATGAAGCTTCAATTGAATGAAAGATGTTAAACCGCAATCAATTGCTAAAGTATATATTAGCGAGTATGGGAAATAAGCGCGAGGGCTGCTAAAGGCGCTGTATCTGTGCGTAAAATATGTTGGTGCAGCTTGACCCCTTTCCGATTTAATTTTTTGAGCATTTCTATTTCTTCTTCATGAAACCCGCTTTCAGGCCCTATACAAAAAATTAATCCCTGTTCACCTTTTAAAGCTTCTAAGATATCCAATAAGGGAGGAGCTGAAGGCGATAGATCTCCAAATAATAAGGGAAAATCAAACGGTTTCCAGTTTAAAATAGAAGAAATAATTGAAATAGAGGGAAGGTAAAGTCGTCCGGACTGTTTGGCAGCTGAAATGAGAATTTTTTTCAGCCGAGCAATTTGGTTATTTTTTAATTCTTTCTTTTCGCTCAGCTTTCCGGGGAAAAGCCAAAGTTGATCCATTCCTAATTCAGTGCTTTTTTCGATGATGGCATCCAATCTATTTGCTCGGGGAATTGCTTGAGCAAGGATCACTGTGAAGTTTGAGGGTTTGGAAAAATGAGTGGATTGTATAAAAAGAGCCGCGTTGCTTTTGGTGATCTTAATGATTTTCGCTTGAGCTAAAATGCCTTTCCCGTTGATCAGTTCCACTATTTCATTTACTTTTCCTCGAGCAACATGGACTAAATGATGAAATTCCATGTCTTCCAATTTGACATATGTTTGGTCCAACAAGGGATCATCTAAAAAAAAACGGTCGATCGGCATTAATTAACGGTTTCCAGAGTGATTTTACCATCATTAAGAACGGGATAAAGAGAAAGTTTTTTCTCTTCTTGAGTAAATAAGGCAAGTTTTTGCATATAGTTTCGAAAACGTTTTCGTAAAACTTGTTCGCGCTTAAAAGGGTTTGAGATATGTTCTCCATTTTCTTTTTGCTCTGCAATGATATAAGCGACATATGTATCTTCCATTTCCTTGGAATTTACGACTTCAACACTCCATTGTAGATACTTCCTTTCTGTTTGAGGAGCTGCAACGAGTACAATCATCATATTTTCCTTAACAATGTCTAAAAATAGTCGGCTGACATTTTTAGCATATAAAGGTTGATTAAAGAGTTGAATCCCATTACGAATGGCGACAAAGGAGCTTTCTTTTAAAGTTACAGTTTCGGGGTTTAAATGAGCGCTATACTTAAGTGGAAAAAAAACTGTAATAGGAATTTGTTTTCCGATAAGCAATATCTGCTTTTTTAAAAAGTCGATTCTTAAATTTTTAGCATCAGGGTCATTAATTTCCTGCAGCGAGTTGTTTCTGAAAGGAATGGGGATTTTTTTCCATTTTTCAGGGATGAAATAACTAATTTCATTATCGTGATTTTTTTGTTGTGTTTCTTGAATGCGTTCTAAATCGTCTGATGAAATATTATCCATATTGAAGACAAGGTTTAGTCCATTAATTTTAAGTTCTTGTATAGCTTCTTTTGACCCGCTAATGGTTTGAGTAAGTTTTTTGGGCCAAATATCCAAGAATTCATAGCCATGCGGAGGCGTTCCTGTAGGAGGTTCAATCCAAATAGGCACAGTGTCGGTGATTAAGTCGTTTAATTTGATGACAAATTCCGGATGGGAGATATGGTTGATATAATGTCTAAGATCAATCGAAGGATTAAGACTGACAAGATTCTTTTTTGTTACCTGCACAACCCAATCGTCGGAGCTGGCAGTTGATGCATCTAAAAGAATTTCCAAGTCCCCCGGTTCCAGCTCATTGATGACGTCTTTTGATCCCGATAATGTAAGAGTAAGACGGTTGCTAAGGTATCCGTTTGGCAGCAAGCCGTTGATTGTTTTGTCTTGCGGCAGGTTAATCACTTTAACGGGGATGTTTGGAATGATTTTGGTTTCTGAAATTGATTGGTTTACAAATATCCATACAATGATTGCTGCAATAAGCGCAATTGTTTTGCGCTGCCAATTTTGAAAGAGTAAATGAGAGATTATCGATTCCATTGTTTAAATCTCTCTATTAAGTCCAGGCTTGATTCAACGGCAGTTTTTTGCGGGGTAAATATACTGCGCAAGATCCCTCTAAATCGATCAGGCTTCACTCCTCGTGTCATAATTCCATCTCTTGCAATCGCAACTTTTCCGGTTTCTTCGGAAACTACGATAACCAAAGCGTCAGTGATTTGACTGATGCCAAGACCTGCCCTGTGGCGGGTGCCCATAGATTTACTGAGTTGAGCGCTTTCGTCGGATAAAGGAAAAATCGTTGCGGCTGATAAAATGGTCGTTCCACGGATGATAACCCCGCCATCGTGCAAAGGTGTTGTTGTCGTGAAGATCGATTCTAAAAGTTCTTGTGTAAATTCTGCATCAAGCTTAACGGCTTTGTTTGCAAATTCATCTAATGATGTTTGGTTTTCCAAGGCTATTAGCGCGCCAATTCTTCTTTCAGATAAACGATAAACAGAATGTGTAATTCCATCTAAGAATTTGTCAAACTCTGTGACTTCCCGATATTTTTTTCCTTTAACGCTTAGGCGCGAGAGGGCGATTCGTAATTCGGGCTGAAAGATAATAAGAACTGCTACGACCGCGACATTAACAAAGTACCACATCAACTTCTGGAGAACAGGCAGGTTTAAAATAGAGGCTGCAACATAAATAAGGACAAAGGCCATAATGCCGAATAATAGATCCATTCCTCTGGTATTCCAGAAAAATGTCAATAGGTAATAGACGATGACGGCAATAATCAATATCTCTAAACCTGGAACCATTAACTGGTAAATTTTCATAACTGATACATAATTGCATCGCCTAACTTAGGATGCCGGACACAATAACTTTTACATTTAAACTACGCCAAAGCTCCGGGGTTGAATCGGTCGAAAGCCGCCCCATATGATAATATTGGGTTGCTTTCGATCGTTCAATCCCGGGGCTTTGGCGTAGTTTAAATGTAAAAGTTATTGTGTCCGGCATCCTTAGCGCAAAGAGGTTAATTTGTTAAGAATTTCCACGATGCTGCGATGCTCTTTTACGTCGTGGACCCTTATATAATCAATGTTGTCTCTCATTAACAGAGTATTCATTGCAATTGTTGGAGCAAGGAGTTCTTCAGGGGGTTTGTCCAACACTTTTCCAAAGAGGGATTTTCGTGAAAGCCCCAGAAGGATGGGAAAACCTAATCTCTTAAATTCGTGCAGATTTTGTAAAATATTGTAATTATCTTCAACTGTTTTTCCAAATCCAATACCCGGGTCAAGAATAATATTTTCTCTTTGGATGCCGCAATCCTTAAGTTTGATTATTTTATCGTTAAACCAAGAGGCAACCTCTTCAATCACTCCATTCGGATACACAGGGTTGGATTGCATATCTTGGGGAGTTCCCTTCATGTGCATGACACATAGCTTTACTCCTGTTTTTACGGCCAGTGAAAGCATCTCGGGATCGCGCAGACCGGAAACATCATTAATGATTCCTGCTCCGGATTCGATTGCAGCTGCAGCGACCGAGGGTTTCATGGTGTCGATTGATATTGGAATAGGTATGCAATTTTTTAGAGCTTTAATGACGGGGATGACGCGGTTTAACTCTTCTTTTTCAGAGACTTTATCTGCAAAAGGTTTCGTTGATTCACCGCCAATATCCAAAATATCTGCTCCTTCATTATAAAGTTTAATCCCTTGAGCAATTGCTTGATCTGTTGAAAAAAAGTTTCCTTGATCGTAGAAAGAATCGGGGGTGACGTTTAATATTCCTACGATTTTTGTCTTTACGGATTTCATTTATACCTCAGTGCAAAATATATACCTGTCGTGTTTCAAAATTTGGTTTTTGGCAAAGAGAAAATTCTTGCGTGCAAGCGATCGCAAATCGCTTTGTAAATTAATATTGAATGACTCGAAATCACTCAATCTCAAGGTTTTGAATCAATACTAATCGTGTGCTTTTAAAATGGAAGAGTCTATAGGTTACATTAACGAGCTTTTTGAATCCATTCTTAAATGCTGCCGGCACTCTCAAAATCTCAAATTTTGCGGGTGCTGCAATATCTCGACTTTGCAAAATTTCGCATATCCTTCAAACGTACTGGTTCCACAAAAATAATTGAAACACAGAGGCTCAAAGCCAAAAAATCCCAAATTTTGAAACACGGGCGGTATATAGTTCACATCTATAGGCAACTGAGACTGAGTGCGCAGTCCTTGAAGGGATAGTTCATGACATAATGCCGATTCATAGATGCTTTCTAAGAGCCCTGGTCCTTCCAAAGTTTGATGCACCTCAATAGCTGCTCCGATGATTTTGTAAGAAAGCGAGTTGTCTAATGGTGCTCTCTCTGTGTCTTTGAGCCTCTGTGTTTCAATCATTTTTTCGGTCCGATAAATTTTTTAAACAAAAATTGAATTTAGAAGTTGATAGAGAGTAACTGCTCACTCATAATGTTTTTTGCAAAAAGTCATTATCAAAAGGAGCTTAGTCATTTATGACATTTCACTCTCTATCGCCGCATATCATATCAATTATTGCCCTATTTTCTATACTATTTTCTTCCTGCACCTGGAGAATAGCCTCTACACTACTCTTAGGTGCCATCCTTGCTCGCGGAAAGAGAACGGCCGCTGCAGTTTTAAGGACAATCGGACTCAGTCAAGATATCAGCTTTTCAAAATATCATCGCATTCTTAATCGCTGTGGAGAGATAATTTATTTTTCAGGAAGGGGGATTCGACACCTTCTGGAGAAATTAAACTGGAGGAACACGGGGTTTGGAGGGACTGGTTGGTGGAAACCTTGGCGCTAGCGGTCTAATTTTTTGCAAAGTCGAGAATATAAAAATTGACTATATTGTAAATAAATTGTTAAAAGCGTCTTGAGAAAAAAAGTTGTTTTTTTTATGGATGTTGAAATTCTAGCTCGTATTCAGTTTGCCTTTACTGTGATGTTTCATTATATATACCCTCCTTTAAGCATAGGGCTTGGTTTGCTTTTAGTAATCATGGAAGGGGTTTACCTCAAAACAGGGAATAAGCAGTATTATTCAATGGCAAAATTTTGGACAAAAATGTTTGCTGTGACTTTTGCGATCGGTGTTGCCACCGGAATTGTTATGGAGTTTGAATTTGGGACGAATTGGGCGGCATATTCAAGGTATGTCGGAGATGTCTTTGGCAGCGCTTTGGCAGCTGAAGGGGTGTTTGCTTTCTTTTTGGAGTCGGGTTTTTTAGCGCTCTTGCTTTTTGGATGGGATCGGATTGGTCCAAAACTTCATTATTTTTCAACAATTATGGTTTGTTTAGGCGCGCATTTTAGCGCAGTGTGGATTATTGTGGCCAATTCCTGGATGCAGACCCCTGCCGGTTTTCATATTGTTGGAGAGGGGCTTCGCGCCCGCGCTGAGATCACCGATTTTTGGGCAATGGTATTCAATCCTTCCTCTGTCGATCGCCTTTTGCATTCGATTGTCGGAGCCTGGCTGGCAGGAGCTTTTTTTGTGTTAAGCGCTTCTGCTTATTACCTTCTTCGTAAAAGACATATAGAATTTGCCAGGCGATCGATGCAAATAGCGTTAATTGTCGCAGCTCTTTCTGTTATTATTCAAGCTTTTCTAGGGGATATGAGCGCTCGAGGAGTTGCGCGTAATCAGCCTATGAAACTTGCAGCCATGGAGGGAGTCTACCGTACTCAAACAGGGGCGCCCCTTATTGTATTCGGGATGCCAAATTCCGAAGCAATGAGAGTGGATTACGCTGTTCAGATACCGAAGTTGTTAAGCTTTTTAAGCTTTCATAATAGCAATGCCGAGATAAAAGGTTTGAATCAAATTCAAAAAAATGACTGGCCGAATGCAGCTGCAGTTTTTACAGTATATCGAATTATGTTGCTGATGTGGGTTTTGATGGTTATCGTGGTTGCAGTTGCTCTGTGGAAATGGCGAAGAGGGAATTTGGATAAGAGCTCCGGATTTCTAAAGATAATGGTCGTTTCTGTTATTTTTCCGCAAGTTGCGAATCAGACAGGCTGGGTAACAGCTGAAATGGGACGCTACCCTTGGATTGTAGACGGGCTGCTCAGGATTTCTGAAGGATTATCTAAATCTGTTTCTGCGGAACATGTTTTAGGATCGTTGATCTTATTTTTTTCGGTCTATACATTCCTGTTTGTCATGTTTCTTTACTTGGTTAATGAAAAAATCAAACACGGCCCCGATGAACCGGAAGAAGAAACTCCGTATCATGGTTTGCAGGCGCTAGTTAAGGAATTCAAGGCATGAATGAGATATTAACGCTGGAGTTCTCCTGGTTTATAATTTTTGTTGTTCTCTTGACAGGATTTGCTATTTTAGACGGTTTTGATTATGGGGTAGGCATATTTCACCTTTTTTCAAAAGAGGATAAAGAAAGACGTTTGATGCTAAATACGATTGGACCGGTTTGGGATGGAAATGAAGTGTGGTTAGTCACAGCAGGCGGGGCATTATTTGCCGGATTTCCAAGCGTCTATGCAACACTTTGTTCTGCATTTTATTTTCCGATCATGATTCTGCTTACAGGTTTAATTTTTCGCGCGGTTGCCATAGAATTTCGAAGCAAGCGCCCAATGCTTTGGTGGAGATGGATGTGGGATATTCTTTTTAGCTTAGCGTCATTGGTTGTGTCTCTGGGTTTAGGGGTTGTAGTGGGCAATCTTATTATAGGAATACCTTTAGATGAGCGAATGGAATTTATCGGGTCTTTTTGGAGTCTGCTTAACCCTTATGCTTTGTTAGTCGGTGTTTTGGCCGCGGCTCTTTTTTCCATGCACGGTGTGATTTATGTTTTAATGAAAACGGAGGGAAAATTGCATGAAAAAATGCGTGCCTGGGTAAATCCTGCCATTATATTGTTTATTATGATGTATTCCTTTACTACTGTGGCAACGCTCATTTATTACCCGCATATGGTAGAAGCGATTAAAGAACGTCCTGCTTTTTTGCTTGTTGCGTTTGTGAATATGCTTGCTATTGCAAATATTCCGAGAGAAATTCATCATAACAGGGATGATTACGCATTTTTTTCATCATGCTTAAATATTATTTGCCTTATGGCGTTATTCGGTATTGGAACTTTTCCAAATGTTATCAGAAGCTGTCAATGATCCTCAAAATTTTAGCATGACAGTTTGGAATTCAGCTTCTTCTCAAAAGACATTGCAGATTCTGCATATAATTGCTGCAATGGGAATTCCTCTAGTTTTAAGTTATACAATTGCAATTTACTATGTATTTAGAGGCAAAGTCAAATTGGATTCGTCAAGTTACTAAGAACCTGTTCAAAATTCTAAATTTTTTATCATCTCTCTGTTTAGTTTTAATAGACGACCCCCTTTTCATCAATGACAAAGTTACCCTCCGGATCTAGATAACGAATCATATCCGGATCATCTCCGGGCCAGTCTTTTGATGTCAGAAGATTTGGACTATACCGGTCGTGTTTCAAAATTTGGGATTTTGGCAAAGAAAAAGCCCCGTGGTTGAACGATCGCAAGCCGCTCAATATTGATTAATATTGAGCGGCTTGCGATCGTTCAACCACGGGGCTTTTTCTTTGCCAAAATCCCAAATTTTGAAACACGACCGGTATATAATAACGCGTCCAATTCAATTGGATGCAGTATAAAATTAATTAAGCCCACAGATGCTTATTGGGAATATGGTGCCAGAAAAATTTGCAAAGTCGAATTAAATTAATAAAATCTTAATATTTGCATGTTAAAATTTTATAGAAAAGATTGAAGAAGGAATTGATTTTTCTACAGTCTTGTGTTTATATCGGTCGTGTTTCAAAATTTAGGATTTCTAAATTTTGAAACACGACCGGTATACATCAATTTTTTGAGAAGTTGTTAATTAAATAGTAAAGGGTAGTTGGATGAGTATAGGTTTTAATCCTGTTTTTGAAAGATATGAAATCCCTAGAGAAGGACCTTTTCCGAAGGAGGATTTATCAGGCTGCATTGCCTTTACCCGCGATACACAGCATGTTGGATGGATTCATATACTTATTCACCTTACACAAAAAATACACAAATTTATTTTTAGAAGAGATGCTGATGCAAATCTTTGCCATGCTATGGTTCTTCTTGACAGTCAACCCGGCGAAGATGGGCGCATTGTTTTAGCACACTCTACATTTAGCGGAATACGTACTTCCAAAAGAAACTACTTAGCGGAAAAGGATGTGACAAGCTTGGTCATTTATAGGCCGAAAGATGACAAATTAAGAAAAAGGATTGCAAAATACGCCCGGCAAACTAGTCGTAATAAGTGTGAAGCCCCCTCTGAACAAGAAGAAAAAAAGGGTAAATTTTCAATCAAGGACATGATTCTAGCGTTCTTTCGTAATAAGAATGAAACAACAGAGCAACACTCTGTAAAAACAAGACTTTCGCGTTCGATCGTGGATCTTTTGCAGGGTAGGACTTTATGTGATCGTAAGGGCAACCCAAGGGATTTATTCTGTTCTGCTTACGCTGTGTTTATTCTCCAATCTAGCCAGCTTATTGCTAAGATGACAAAAGAAGAGAAAAATGCGGTTAAGGCGGCCAAAAGCACAGATGAAGCGGTCAAAACAGTTCTAAATCTATTAAATAATGCAGAACATCCTGTTGGGAATACGTATAAAGAACACAATTTTTTAAAAATTGATGCACAATACGCTATGTCCGGTTATAGCTGCCAACAACTTAATAAAGTTTCAGGGGAAAAGCGCGTTAGTGAACGTGTTTACCCATTCCCGTTAGATCAGTTTAATAAAAAACATCGCATTGTGGATGTCACAGAAAACTGGAAGTCGGACGAAAAGATCGAAACGGAAAATGATAAAACATCTGAAACAATAGAACGTCTGCACCATAAAATCGGCAAAAGAAGTACTCTTGCAAAGGTCAAACGTGTCGTTATTCCCATTTTATATGCAATGACAATATTCGGCATCGGAAAAGCTATTCGATTTAACCGAATGTACAAAGCTTATTCCATGCAAAAAAAATTTATGGAAGAAGCCGGGAAGAAAGATCAGCCGCAAATTGCCGAAAATATTCAATTGCACTCCAAAACAATGACATTTAATCACATTGCCAACTATGTAATCCATGAAGGAATAATCTGGACGAAGAGCCGGGTAAAAGAGGGTGCTGAGTGGGAACCTGTATACTTTTCAGGATATCCTAATCGGACTCCAAAAGAGCTTCATGCAGACGGAGCAAATCTTGTCGTTATCGATGATAAAGATTTTGTACACTACAAAAAGGTAATCGGGGAAAAATGCGACGATGAAAGAAATACATACATTTATTACGATAAATCTACAAAAAATAATTGGAAAAATGAGTGGTATTCTTTTCCATACTTAAAACATATCGTTAATTTTTTCACAGGAAAAAAACTAAAGTTGCTTGAGGGTTGCCGCAGTTGGGCAATCAGCCACAGAGGGCAGCTTTCGCGTTATAGTGAAGATGGAGATCTTAACCAACATATTACATTTAATGGCGTAACAACTCTTTTTGTTTTAGACAAGGAAGGGCGTCATCTTTATCTATTTGACCCATGGAAGCCAAAACATGTACTTGTAAAAGTTCCTGTTCCTGAAACAAGCGGTTCCTCATTTGTTGCTGAACGTATTTCAGCAGCCGGGTCTGTTGTTGCACTTGTCGGGTACGCATTCAAAAATGAAAGAGCATATCCTGCCATCAAAACTATGGTTATGGATATTGACACTCTTGGATGGAATCCCTACCTAGACTATACCTATGACAGTGAAAATAGAACAAATGACGAGCGTATTTTGCCAACAGTTGAAAAATGGGATGATCATTTTCTTCCCGAGGGCGCTACAACCAATATCACTGTTGTGCAAACAGGAAAAGGGAATAATGCAAAAGAATTAAGAGTTGCTGCTGAATATCAAGGAAAAAAAGGGTATTGGACAAAATCTCTTGAGGGCGGAAACTGGAGATTTTGTGTTGATAATCATGTGGATTTAGGCGAGCGGTTAGAAGAAAAAGGAGTGAATGAAGAGCCTGTCCCTAACGTAAAAAACTGGAAAAACGAAAATGCCTTCCTTGAAAATTTTAGCTGTTATTCTCTTTTAGGAGAGTTGACCTGCAATAACAACAAATTTTTGTTACTTAGACGGGATAATATTATCTTGCAAGTTGTCAGCGGAAAAGAACATTACTATTATGATTTAGTCGATAAGGCAACAGGGAAGGTAAGAAAAGTTAAAATCGTGCAACATGAAAATTCACTTAAGATTATAGAAAGAGGAGTTTTCAAAAGAAAACCATTTAAATTAACGTTACACCGCTCGTGATTCAAAATTTGGTTTTTGGCAAAGAAAAAGCTCTCGTGATTGAACGATCGCAAGCCGCTTAATATTAATCAATATTGAGTGGCTTGCGATCGTTCAATCACGAGGCTTTTTCAAAGCCAAAATCCCAAATTTTGAAACACGAGCGGTATAAATAAAAAGAAATAATTTTAGAGTGTAAATTCAACTTGCTAGCCGAACACTTAGATGAGAAAAACAGGGGCTCTTAATAAAAATTTAACATTATCGTTTTAGTATAATGCGTAAAAAGGTGTTTTTATGCAGGTCTTAAAATATTTAAATCCATTTTCAAATGAATTTCCGGATACTTTTAGAGATTTTGATTTACACCTGTCATTCAAAGAACAATTGACGACAATAGCATTGACAGCCTTAGCTGCATTGATTTCGCTGCCTATTTTAGGGCTTGGCGGCTTGGCGGCTTTTCGTGCATTAGTTAAATACTATTCTTTTGAACCTTATCACAGCGGCCGGATGCCGGATAATCCCGTAGGGAGAACCGCTGCAAAGACAGATGATGTATCTCAAAGGCATATTCAACCTCTGACAAAAAATGAATTTATCGCTAATGGGTTATCGATTCTTTTATCAGAGGATGAGGAAACAGAAGAGCAAGATCGTTGTCGTCTTATTCTTAACAACCTGTTTGATCGATTTGGATCTCCTCGAATTTTATTAACAACGCTTCGAGGCCCTTCGAAAAGTGAACGCGTCCAGATTTTAGAATTAGCTCTTAAGATTAGCGGCTCAATCAATTCGCCTCAAGAATTTTCTAAGTTAATAAAATTTGTCGAAAATATTAAACAAAATCGAGAGGATGAGATTGAAACGCTGAGTCCATTTTGCAAAGGAGCATCCTCTTTCAAGGATATTTCAGTTGTTAAAGAATCTATTTATAAAATTCCAAAAGGAGAACAGAAAGAAATTCAACAAGCTTTTGCTTACTTAGAAAATAATTTTGACACAGTCACGGAAAAAATCCAATGTATGCAAGTAATTGAGAAAAATATTCCAAAAGGATCAAGAGTTGAATTTGTTAACTTTCATAAGAATTTATTGCAAAGAGTAAAATCTGTTTTTCTTCTATCTGAAATTATTCAAAATATACCCAAAGTTACTGAAAAAGATATAGTTAATATAAATGAACTTATTCTAATTATGAACGTGGAGGATGATGGAACAGCTTTAGCTCTAGCCTTTAGGTGTATTACTGATATTCCGGAGGAAATGAGAACTCGGATATTGGATGGTATATCAGGCTGTTTGCATGGAATTGGCGGAGAGGACTTAGCTCCTGTTTTTCAAATATTAAAATATATTTCAGAACTTGAAGCATTGGATCGCGAGAGTATTGTAGGATTTGCTCTTGCCCATATTCATGAAAGAATGAATCCGCTTGAAAGAAGGTTGATCTTATCGGCATTTGTTGAGTTGGATGATGAGAGCAGGGTTAATTTGAATGATGTTCAACTTCAGAAAATGATTGAGCTGAAAATGGAGATGATGAACTTTTTTAAAGATATAAAATCTGAAGATCGACAAGAAATTTTATCTGAAATCAATAAATTGCCGCTTAATCAGCGGGGAAAAATTCTGCAGTCTATCAGACAGATTGTTCCACACATTCAAACAGCCGGTCAGTTGCAGAATGTTCTAATCTATTTACAGATGATTGCTCCTGAGTATAGAGACGCTGCGATTAAATTTGTTCTTGACAATAGGCAACAGCTTGAAAATCTTAGTTGGAGTGGATTGCTTGGGGGATGTTTTCATGACGGAGACATTCGTTTGGCGTCGCAAAGATATCTTGCATCATGGTTGAATGAAGAAACAGATGAAGCTATTGCCACAAGTATTGCCCAAAAAATTTATGACAATATAAATGTGTTTGGATTACACTTGCAGGATGTAGAGAATCCTCTTGTTCGTATATTATTCGCTATACTGCCTTTGGGTGATGGTCATTTCGATTCTCCTCATCAGTTGTTCCACAAGCTCATTCGGATGGATCTTTCGCCAACATCGCCTGTGTCTATGCCCAATGAAACTATCGAGGGATCCTGCGTGAAAATTAATCAACCCCACTTTGAGTCATTGGTCAGGGGAAGCAAAAAATTAACGTTTAAGGAGCTCTCTGATGAGGTTTCTTTCGAGACTTTGGAAAATCTTTTCAATTCATTTGAATCCCGGTTAGATTCTTTGACGCAAATAAAAAGGATCAAGACGGTATCTGAAGGGATGGGGAATTGCCTGGTTATTAATGGAGTCGGCCGTCAAGATACGCCAAGCTATCAAGAAGTGTGGCGAAATTATGAGCTGCTTAAAAACACCTTTTTAATGAGCGAGTATGTAAGAAATGTGCTCTCTTCAAGAGGGGAAGATGATCAGGCGGCTACTACGGAATACCTGCACGCTTATGCTGTTATAAAATTTATTTTGGAAGCTTCAGATGCAATTAACTTAAGCACAGGGCTATCGGTTCAAGAAGAAATGTTGCTGCACATGTTGTCTTCCATTCAAAATTGTTCAACGGGAAAAAGCGAAGGGTTTGCCGAGTTTTATGGCAATTTACCGGCCCAATATCGATATGGAGCTGCACAATCAGGCAGTCGCAAAGAAAAAGCAATTGCCTATTTACATAGCGCGGTTCAGTCGATTCTCTCATCTTTGTTAACCGATCTCGGGCCGATGGTTAAGGAACTCATTAATTCAAATACGGATTCTCAATTTGTCCATACAAGAAAATATCTGAAGAATCTCATCGGAAAACGTGTAGGTCTTGATTGGACGATTGCCTTCGATTTGTATCCAAGCTGCATTAATTCCACGTTGAAAAACCGTACTTTAGAGAATGTTTTGTCAATTTTCTATCAATACTTTACTCCGAAGTTTTTTGTTAACGAGCTGCTTGAGAAAATTAATCGCGAGATGGCGCCGGATGATGGAGAATTCAACTTTGAGCTTTATCAACAGTTAATCGCTTTATTTGAATACGGTATAATTCCGGATGAGTCCTTTGAGTTCATTGACGAAATGTGCACGAATGCAGTTATTACAGAAAAAGGGTTAGTCCATGCACTTATCAGAACAGGTTATTTAGCTGAAGTTGATCAGGCTCCTTTATTGAATATCTAAAATCATGCTACTCTATTTGCATGCAATGGAAAATTTTAGATACAGGTGAAGCTCCGGCAAAAAAAAATATGGCAATTGATGCGGATTTGCTTCAGCAAATCTGCATGCATCCCCAACCTATTTTGCATTTTTATGAATGGAGGGGAAATTCTGCAACTTTTGGGTACTTTGCACGTCCGGAAAATTTATTAAATTTTGAGGCGGTTTCACAATTGCAGCTTAATTTAGCCAGAAGGCCGACAGGGGGGGGTGTTCTTTTCCACTTTACCGACTTAGCCTTTTCAATTGTGGTTCCGGCCTCCCACCCTCTATATTCTCATAATACACTTGAGAATTATGCGAGGATTAATCAAATTGTTAAGTTGTCGATTCATGAGTTAATGGGGAATAGCTTCCAACTCTTGACAGAAGAAGCATCAATCAATACATCATCTATTCACTTTTGCATGGGGAAACCAACGATTTATGATGTCATGATGGGTCCCTGCAAGATAGCAGGGGCTGCGCAAAGGCGCACGAAACATGGTCTTTTGCATCAAGGATCGATTCATCTTGCTCTTCCGGATTGGGATATTATTTCCAGGCTGGTTAAAGATTGTAAGGTTGTAGAATCGATGCGAGCTCATAGCGTAGGACTCGTTGAACCTCAAAATTTAGACGAGGCACGGCGTCAAATTAAAGATTGTTTGACTCAACTTTGCAGGCAAAAGTAATACCAATCCTCGAATGGAAATTCATCAATTAACCGCATCTTCCACTGTATCTTTGAAAGATCCTTTCTCGCTTGTATTCAATAATATAAGCATCGAAACGATCCTCCAAATCTACAGTACAATCTGCAGCTAATTAATGAATTTTCATTCGAGGATTGGTATGATTTATTTTTTACACATATGAAAAACATCCGCGGCATTTTTTCTAAGAAATCTCTTCTTTAACTCGTCTTGGAACCTGTTTAAAATCTCTAAAAATCACAATTTCCGGAGATTTTGAACAGGTTATTACGCGCTTCATTCATGATAAAAAAACTTCCCAAGACAAGCAGTTCCCCCGAGTTTAGATGCAGATGCAACAGCTTGGGAAATTGAAGGATAACAGAGGACTCCCGAAACGGGGAAATCTTGACGGATGAGGATCTCTTTCAATTTTTCCGGGGAAGCGCACCGATGATTAGGAGGAGGGACCAGATGAATTCGATCTGCATGTTCTGCAATAATTTGCATGCATTGTTTAAGATCTTTACTGGAAGATAAAGTGCAAACAACTTGCAGCGGACGTCTAAGATCTTCTTCAAAATAACGTTTTAGCGCATCGGGATTATGAGCAACATCTAATATCACATTTTTAACAGACTCCATCCGGCAGGGGGGGCGTGCAGTCAGCGCCGTCTGTATGTTGTTTTCCGGAATGTTTAACAATTTCATGCTGTGTTTTGCTACCGCGCAATTTTCTTCTTCAACAGTTTTAAATGTTCCTGCAACTAAGTGTGCGTCTTTTTCTGTAATCATATGCGCTTTTGGCCCCAGTACAACAGGTATATGAGGCTTAATGATCCCCGCTTTTTCTTGAGCAATTTCTTCAACTGTTTCTCCGAGAAACTCAGTGTGGTCAATGCCCACTGAGGTGATCACGCATAAGTTGGGAGACAAAACATTGGTAGCATCTAGTCGGCCTCCTAAGCCCGTTTCTATCACAGCATAATCTATCTTTCTTTGTGCAAAATATAAAAATGCCAAAAGTGTTGTCAGTTCAAAAAATGTTCCGGGCAAGTCAATGATCGTATTTAAGATTTTTTCCGTATCAAGAACAGAGATCATTTCCCCGTTAATGCGTATGCGTTCCCTGAATGTCGAAATATGCGGGGAGGTATAGAGGCCCACTTGCGGATAAATCGACTCCAATCCTTTTGCAATTTTTGTTGCAACAGAACCCTTTCCATTTGTTCCGGCAACATGAACGCAAGGAAAGAGAAGTTGCGGATGTCCAAAGCTTTTGCAAAGCGAGTGCATGCGGTCGATTCCAAAAGAGATCCCTTTGGCTTGATTAATATTAAATAATTTTTTTACGAGTTGTTGATAAGACATCGATCATATAAAACTTGAAAAGTTTCCTTATTTACCCAAGAGCAGCCAAGAGGAAGTTGTTCTTTAATGGCACCGTGAAAGTCTGAACCCCCTGTTAGAATCCAGTTGCGATATTGTCCAATTTTTACCCAGGGTTTTTCTTGATGAGGCGCAAATCGAGCATAATAAGCTTCAATACCGTCAAAGGGCATTTTGAGAAGGTCTGTAACAATTTCTTTTTGCTTAATAAGATGGGGGTGGGCGATAACAGCGGCTCCGCCGGCGCGATGAATGACATCAATTGTTTCTTCCACTGAGAATGCCTCTCCGGGAACGTAGCAAGGACATCCATCTCCAAGATATTTTTTAAACCCCTCAGCCAAGGTTTTGATATAACCTTTTTTAACCAGCTCTAATGCAATATGCGGCCGTCCTACACTTTCAAGATTTTTTTCATCTAATTCAATCGGCATTTGAAGGGTGCGCAATTTTTCTTGTATTAATCGGCAGCGGTGAATACGACGCGCCCGATGCAATTCGCAAAACTTAAGCAATCCGGGATTGCCCAGCGCGATTCCATAACCTAGGATATGCACACTGACTTGGCGATGAATGCAGGAAAATTCAACCCCGGTTAAAAGGGGAAAATTTTTAGTTTTTGCATACGAAAAAGCAGAATCATAAGCTTTAATTGTATCATGGTCTGTAATTGACAAACCGGAGAGATTCAGACTAATTGCAAGGTCGATTAATTCTATGGGCGGCATGGTGCCGTCGGAGCACGTTGAATGGCAATGTAAATCAGCTCTAAACAGTTTCTTCACGATAAGGAATATATCTTACTTCGGGTTCTAATTCGATTCCATGTCTTTTTTTTACTTCTTTTTGAATCTCTTTAATCAGCAAACGAACATTTTCAGAAGAAGCATCACCTGTATTGATCACAAAATTTCCATGCATGGCAGAAATTTGCGCACCCCCTAAATTTTCACCTTTTAACCCGCATGAGTCAATGAGCGCTCCTGCTGATTTTGAATCGGGATTGCGAAAGATGCATCCCGCGGATTTTTGTCCATACGGCTGGGTTTCAGCTCTGTATTCAATGATGGATTTTTGCTTGGATCGGGTATTTTCAGAGTGCCTTAGTTGAAATGTTGCGCTGACAATTGCACCGCTTAAGTTTTGAAAAGGGGAGCGGCGATAGGAAAAATGCATGGATTTTCGATTAAATGTTTCCGTTTCCCCGTTTGAGTGAACAAAATCAACGGAAATTAAGCAGTCAGATGATTCTGTGAGATTTGCGCCGGCATTCATATAAACAGCTCCGCCAACGCTTCCCGGAATTCCGCAAGCAAATTCAAGTCCTGTAAAGCCTTCTCGAGCTGTTTGCATGCCTAGTCTTGAAAAATTGTAGCCGGCTCCTACGTGAAAAATGCCTTTTGAGACTTTTCGGTAAAAAGAAATTTTGTTGTGGATGACAATACCGTCGAATCCTTGATCATCAAACAATACGTTTGAGCCGTTTCCTAAAATAAAAGTTCTTATTTGGTTTTGTGAAGCATGCTGCAAGAGAATTTGCATTTGTTCGACATTAACGGCTTCCGCATACCATTTGGCAGGGCCTCCAATGCCAAATGTGCATACTTTATTTAAAGGGTATTGAGTCTTGAGTTGCGGCAATTGGTTATTCATTTTCGCAGCTTTGTGTATTCGAAGAGTTGTTTGAGAGCTTATGATTGTGGTAGATTTCGTCTAAGACGGCATTAATAAAAGATGCAGACTCCGGAGTACTAAATTTTCTTCCTAATCGGATAGCTTCGGCAATGGCTACTTTTGGCGGAACTGTATCATCGAAAAGGATTTCAAATGCTGCTAATCGTAAGATGTTGCGCTTGTCTTTGGTATACGTTCAAGTTTGTAAGATTTTGATGAGGATGCGATGATTTGATCGAGTTCTTTGAGATGAGTTCTAATGTCTCTGACGCGTCGTTGGGCTTCTATAACGACTTTTTTAGAGACTTTTACCTCTTTTGAAATCAATGAGTGGAGAGCTTCTTCCCGGACGGTTAGCCAATCATGTCCATATAAAAGTTGAAAAACAACTTCTCGTATTTTTTGTTGTGGAACTGTCATTTTTTTATTGTTAAATATTTTTTCGATTTTGATTTCCATCTGCAAATTTAGATGATGATGTTTTTAAAATTATTATGTTCTTCGGTCCCGTTCAAAACTTGGTTTTTAGCAAAGAGAAAGCCTCGAATCTTGAAGTTATACCGTTCGTGTTTCAAAATTTGGTTTTTGGCTTTGAGAAAACCTCTTGATTGGATGATCGCAAGCCGCTTAATATTAATCAATATTGAGCGGCTTGCGATCGTCCAATCAAGAGGGATTTCTCTTTGCCAAAAACCAAATTTTGAAACACGAACGGTATAATTAGTTATATATCCTTTCTGTTTGAAAGATACTATTTATTGAGATTGGTTCAAAGCCTCGTAATTGAACTTATTTTTAGGAGCCAATATAAGGCTAACTTCAATCCCTTGGTCGGATTTAATTTGCTTGTGTTGAATATAAAGTCTCCGTAGACGGGAACTCTCGTCAAAATGTAAATTAAATTCTAACCAACCTTCATTAAAATAGTAAGAAATCAATGTATTTCGTTGAAATTGTTCAATTCTTTGCGCCCCGCAAAAAGTTTCTTCTGCTTTTCGTCTATCCATCATTTTGTACAAAGTTGTTGGACAACAATCCGGATCAGTTAACTTTTTTACGAAATTGTCAAAAGTGACAAAGTTTGATAAATGGATTCCCAAGGAACTTGCAACATCTTCAGGAAGCGTTACCGGATAACGGAATCTAATGAAAAAACGAAATAAAGAGTCTAGTGCTTTCATAACCCATTTTTAAGTTTTGTGTATTTCAAATAAGATGCCAATGACAAAACAGGTTTGTATACCGGTCGTGTTTCAAAATTCGGGATTTTGAAACACGACCGGTACAACAGCTTCATTTATTAAATATTACTAATAGAGCCTATTTTATCTTTTTTTGCAAAAAATAGGCAATAAAATTTTCTTTTCTTCAGCTCGACTTTGCAAAATTTTGCATATTCTTCAAACGTACTGGTTCCACAAAAAATAATTGAAACACAGAGGCTCAAAGACACAGAGAATCTACCCGTTTATTACACGGGTTATTCTATTTTTTAAATGTCTGGAACCAAAATTTATGAGCAGGCCAAGCCTGAGGCCGTTGAAGCACGGGGCTTTCATTCTTCTAAAAATGTTGCTGGAATTAGTTGGGAAAGATAGACCCGTAATTCTGATTGATGAAACCCTTGAACGCCGCAAGGAAAAAAAGATTCGAGCTAAAGGATATTATCGAGATGCCGTTCGTTCTTCAAACTCCCAAGTTGTGAAAACAACAGAGCTAAAGTGGTTGGTCATGGCTCTTTCTATTCGTTTTAAATTTGCAAAAAAAGCCTTCGCTCTTCCATTTTTTTCCGTTTTGGAACCTTCCAAATAAACTGGAGGAACACGGGGTTTGGAGGGACTGGTTGGTAGAAACCTTGGCGCCAGCGGTCTAATTTTTTGCAAAGTCGAGTTCAGGAATTTCCGTGAAATAATAATAAATGTTTACGTCGATCTCCACATTTTGTCATATGAAAAAATCTACAAAAATCTGCAACTCCTTGACTTTGTAGACACTCCCTTAGAACCCGTTCAAAATCTCCGGAAATTGTGATTTTAAACAGGTTCTAAGCATGCGCAAGTCTTAAAGGTTGCAAAAATAAAGCAAAATTCGCTAAAAATCACAATTTCCGGAGATTTTGAACAGGTTCTAAGGAAGGGTAAAAATACCCGTCCTTCGAAATTCACTTCCGCCGGATTTAGCCTCTCTTGCGAAGAGGCCGAAAACAAATGCGACCGGTATATACCGATCGCGCCCTCAAAATTTGGTTTTTGGCAAAGAGAAATCCCAAACTTTGAGGGCGCATCGGTATAATTTCAGTAATAGGCTTCTTTGTCATGTATGGTATTTTTTTAGATATTGAAACAACAGGATTGGATCCTTATCAACATAGACCAATAGATCTTGCTTTTAGAATTGTTGATCTTAGTGATAAAGAGCTTATTGCCGATTATCAACAGCTTATTTTTTACACTAAAGATATTTGGGATCAATATGACCCTGAAAGTTTAAAAATTAATGGTTATACTTATGAAGATACTTTACGGGGAAAGAATAGCGAGGAAGTTTCTGTTGAAGTTATTGAAATTATGACAAATGCGGGAATTCAAAGAGGTAATGCTTTTTTTATATGTCAGAATCCGGCATTTGATCGAGCATTTTTTGATCATATTATTCCGGTATACACACAAGAGGAACTGAATTGGCCTTACCATTGGCTGGACCTTGCATCAATTTACTGGGCATTGATGAATAAAGATTTTTATTTAAAAGGAACTCCCATGCCCGAGACTATAGATCTTTCAAAAAACGCCATCGCTCAACAATTTAGCATCCCGATCGAAAAAACTCCGCATAGAGCAATGAATGGCGTTCAACATTTGATGCAATGTTATTACGCAGTCATTACGCAGATCTCTGCAAAATGATTAATGAAGGCGCAGATGAACGATTAATCCAGCGATGATGGCAGCAACTCCATATTTTAGAATGAGAAGTTTTGAGGAAATTAATCACTTCGGCTTCTTCAAGGCGGCCTTCAGAGTGTCCGGGATAGCAGGCAACGCTTATGATTCCTCCGGGTTGAACAAGTTCCATAGCATTTTTAAGGCTGGCGATAGTTGTCTGCGTTAAAGTTGTAAGAGATTTATCTCCTCCCGGCAGGTAACCAAGGTTGTAAGCAATTAGCTTTATACTATTTTTAATAATTGAATGTGGAAACTTTGAATGGCAGCTCTGCACCCATTGTATTCTTTCGAAAATTTCATTTTCAACATGTGTGGCAAGCAACTGCATGGCATTATCGAGGGCTGTTTGCTGAATATCAATGGAATACAGTGCACCTTTAGAGGGGGTTAGAGCCATTTTTGCCAAGGCAAGAGTGTCTCGACCATTGCCGCAAGTTGCATCAATTACAAGGTCTCCGGGTTTAACAACCATTTGCCAATATTTGTGCGCCAAATCTATATGAGATTGAAATACGGGAAATCGGTACATCATATTTACATTGCAGCGAGTTTTGTATGTCAATTTTTGTTACTTAAAAATCATCACTATTGACTTGATCGTCATCAGAATCAATTAATACAGGCGTAGGAGGAACATCGGGTAAATTAGCAACTTTTTTCAGCTGTTCGTTTGAAACTATATTTTTGAAAACCACATGAATTTCTGAAACATGCAATCCGGTCAGTTCTGTAATTTCTTCAGTGACCGCCGTTTGAATTTCATTGGCTTTTTGCGGTATGGAGATGCCAAAACCGACATTTACTTCAATTTTAACGAAAACACATTGATGTTTGCTATCTTGTTCAATATGGATTCCTCGTATTCCTTCAAGACTGTCTCGGCCAAGAATATTATCGATAAAATTTCCCGTTACAGGAGAAACACCTTCAATATTGGATAAACATTTAACCACGATGCCTTGAAAAACACGATTTTCAATGTCTCGGATGAAAACGGTTTCAGGGAGTTCGAATTCTTTGGTATCAACTTTGCTTTTATCGATTTTGGTATCAATCTTGTTTTTATCGATTAATGATTGTTTGGTTTGCATAAACTTGGCTCCATTTCAGACAAGAAAAGAGTTTCACTCTGAAACTCTTTGACAGTGCTTGGTTTTTATATTAGCATGTGTGCTTAAATCTTGCTAGTGCTTTGGCACGGTTTAATGTGAGGGTAGATTTGTCGAAATTTTTTTATCTGATGTAGCGTGGAGATCGAAGTTAACTTAGGATGATTTTGAGATCGAACACTTACATTCAGATAAAAAAAGATTGATGAAAATACCCTTAAATTAAACCGTGGCGGAGCACTAGATTGAATTTTGCATAGTTATTCCTTGTCGTATTTCAAAATTCGGTTTTTGGCAAAGAGAAAGCTTTCGTGATTGAGTGGTCGCAAGCCGCTTAATATTAATCAATATTAAGCGGCTTGCGGTCATTTAATCATGGCGGGTATAATGATCAGAGATATTATTTTATGGAAATTTCACAGCAATATTTACTTTTTTCGTTCATTTTTGGTTTGGCTTTCGGGTGGGGATGCTCTTATCTTGCTGCTCAGAAGGGACGCGATCCAAAAGTTTGGTTTTTAGCCGGGTTCTTTTTTGGATTGCTCGGGTTGATTGTTTTAATGATTATTCCGGACTTAAGAGCTAAAGAATCGAAGAAAACAGAACAGGAAGACCAGTTGCCGGAAGTCAACGTTTCAGAAATTTTCAATCCGGGCGCACACGAGTGGTATTTTTTAGATTCTGAAGGGACCCAGAATG
>CAVVNU010000010.1:0-169675 GCA_963749725.1 Waddliaceae bacterium | reverse complement strand
ATATTTTCCAGCTTTTCACTTTTTTCATCAGGATAAATCAACAACCAACCCAGCGATTCCATCTGAGTTATTGTTAATTTAAATGCTCTATCCATTCTTGATTTTCGCAGTCTTCCCGGTCCGCACACGAAATCCTGAACTTTTGAGTTTACCTCTTCTTTAAGCTCTCTTAAAAGAGTGATCAATCGCAGCTTCCCGGAAAACTGCCAAGCGCGCAGAGGTCCCGCCATTTAGATTAGACCGGTCCCGCAATCAAATTTTCTCAACTGCATTTGAATCCCTCCTATTTTTCTTTGCAACATGTTCGCCGCACGGCCAACGCACAATTGTAGCTACCTGCACGGGCTTTTATTTGTTCAATCAAATCCATATCAGAACTCTTTTTTAAACTCTCTCTCAAGCAATTTGGCAATAACGGGCCCCTATCCTTCTCATTTTTGTGCAGCTGCTGCATTAATGATGTATCCTTATAGGTTTATCCAACCTTGGTGATTTTTCTGATGCAGCCTATTGGGTGACCTGGGCCTTTGCGTTTCCTGCCCTCACTGTCGTGGGGTTTGAAAGCGGGGACGGTACGTGTTCGACAAACCTTCCATTGTTGTATTCTCTTGCATGCCATTGTCTTGTTCCTGGGGGGATTTCAAAAAATGGAGGGAACTGGGGAATAGGGAATAATTTCTTCTGATAAAAGGCTCGTTCTTTTTCGCCGTACTGATTTTGACTCATCAAAGGAATCTATCCCTCCTACCCCAAGCGTGCTTACACTAAAATCCCTGGCATAAATTTCAGCTCAGCCGGGCCCTATAATTAAATGGAATGCCCTGAGGCATAGGGCCTGAAAGAAAGAAACGTAGATAATTTTTCGCTCTGCTTTGACTTAGAGAGTTTTATGGACCGAGCTCTTTATTGAAATATACTGTAAATTGCTCATAGACTTGGTACCGCTGGCTTATCTCTATAGCATTTGCAATGCCCCAACAAAATTTATTTTATGAATGTCCGGTGTATTTGACTCAAGCCCGAGTGCAAGTTCGATTGACAGTAAATGCGGGAACCTCAACAGAAAGCCCTCCTTTTCACAGCCAAAACCCTCTGCCGCAAATGTTTTTTCGCAGGGCCTGCATCAAATTTCCAAAGACCAACTCGTCAAGGAATTGTATTTCTAAATCCAACTCTGCTAATACAAAATCCAGGTCTTAGGCCTCCCATCCCTTGAGCCAACCGCCTGCCTTGGAAGGAGTTCTTAATCCATTAATTTATTGCAAAACACGCTTCTCTCATATTTTTCCTCCTTGCTATCAGCAGATAGCATCTACAATTACCTCAACTTTTGAAGAATCACATTTCTTTTTAATTAAGTAGTTTCTCGTCATGTCGGACTAAAAATTTCCATTAACTAATTGAGTTTTTCATTAATTCCTTTTGCGTGATTTTTGCACTTTATCTGAATCAAGGGAAACTCCTCTTAGAAGCGCATGGCTTTTTGCACCCTCCGATAACTGTGGGTTCTTAAGCTGTCAACAAACAACAGCAAGTGCAGGTGCAGGAATCGTCCTCTTCTTATGACCATTGATATGTTGACTAGGTATATTGATTCAACATAGGTTAAATTGCTCGGGGAAGCAGTACTCCGCGGAAGTAGGTTTAAATTGCTCTTTCACGGGCCCACAATACTTAAATTCCCCCTTCTCAGTTTCCTTTGTCACCTGTGCTGAAACATAGCACGGGAAATAGTTTGTCAGGATTGCGATTCATAAAAATGCTGGTTGTTAAAGAAACTTCTCATTTTTCTCGGGCTAATTGATTTTTACTCCGGGAGAGGTGCCGGTCCCACAGTTCCAATTTTTACATTCCCGACAAGTTGGACGAGAGGTGGAACCTCTTCCGTTACTAGCTCTTCAAAATAGGAATTCCAATTCTAACATAAAAAGGGGTTGGAGAGAATATCTAGAGCGCTCCTCCACATAGAATTACCTTCAATTCAGAAGAATCTCGCGTAATTTCGAGTAAACAAACAAATCCATAATTGGGCCCAAAACCCAAATTGCAAGCAAATTATTTTTGAATTTGAATCTGAATACCTGCGAAAACAACTTTTCTTAACAAAAGAATTGCGAATTCCTTTTGCCTTGCCAAGCATCACGTCGCTATATTTTTTCAAGCAGTCTTGGCATATGACAACATCGGATGCAAATCCTGACAAACTTTAGTTATATTTGAAAGTTGTTCAGGTAGTAGACAATAACTCCCCCAACCTCATCAACAAGTTGCATTGTCCTGGAAGACAGGCCCCAGCAGGAATACTCAACAATTTTGAGGGAATGGCATTCGATTTAATTTAAACACATCAGCTGTGAGGTAGATGGGGATAAATTTAAACCTGAGTAAGCATCCCCCCTCCGACGGCCAGCCGGCCCGAACGCAACACATTTAGTTTGGAATGGAGCTCTTCCCACAAACGAGGCCGTGTCACAGAACTTCTCCTTGATGCAATATTTTCGTGAAACCTTATTGCTCCGGCCCCACGGCTTTGGTGATTACTTTAAAAAGACTTACGTAGCTTCTCCGTACACTTCCTTATTGCAGGGGACAAACAAAAAGCGGATATTAGCCTGCGCCACCTAGATTAAGTTTTCGCTTGCCATTTTCGCAAAAAAAATAGGTCACACCCCCGGCCCATAATAATAGCGAAGCTCGGCTAAATGACCGATGGGCCAAAATCCCGGCTTTATCCCTCGTTTTACCTAAGCTTATCATCCCTGTAGCTCAGCCTTTTTTAAACTAAAATAAATTGTTTGTTGAGGCAGGTATTGCCTGATTTTTAAAAATATTTAATGCTTGGATTGGAACGGTTATCTTCAATATATTGAACTATTGCAGGTACCGTAAATGCACCCATAGAAATTTCCGGAAGTAGTTTCTCATAATATGATACTAATTATTTTTACAGTAATCTTCCAAGCTAATTCGAAGAAAAAAACAAAAGAAAGATTATATCTTAATCCAATTGTCCGATGCAAATATTTCTTCATCAGGATTCTTATTAGACTTTCTCTGTGCAGGTGGACCTATTTCGTTAAAAATGGCGTCCCCATAAAGATCCATCCCAAGCGGTATCTTTTTGGATCCCCTGGGAAGGCCGGTTCTGCCCTTTCCTTTACATTTTTTCTTTTTGCATCGTGGTGGTTTCTATCAATTTTTTCATACACTTCAGCAATCCTTTTCTTGCTAATCCTGAACGCGCAACTCACCCGGAACTAAAATCAAAAAAGTAAAAAATAAAGCCTCTCTTTCATCCCTAAAAGATCAAAACGAGAGTTAAGGGACTCTAAAACTTCTTGATCTATCTCTGAAAGCTTCTAGAGACTGCTTTATATCTACTCACTCCACTCAAATAGAGCTTTGCAACGTGCTACAGCAATTGTTTTATTAAGAAGTTTGGCTCTTCTTCATAACTTTCTTCCTACACTTTGCACCTTTTCTGTTGGCAATTCTTTACATCTTTTAAGCAGGTAGCGAATCCTCTTCTTATTGTTTCAGGAATTTTTTGTTTTATCGCGCAATTTTTGAAGCGCACAAAAGAGGGGATCTTTGGATTAAGACTTTGGAAAACCGCTCATAAAATAACCGTAATATCTTGAACTACCACTAATTACTTTCACTAAAAATCCTTAAAAATGTTTTCTACAAGAACAATAAAAATCACTAAAAAGCGAATCTTCTCCTCACCGAACCGCTCGCAGGCACTCATTATAACATTTTTTTTTATTTATACCGGTTCGCTCCGGAAAACCAAATACAAGAATTTTTAGAAGCTAATTATCGATGAGAACGTTATTTCCTGGGGTTTTTACTGGCAAATAGTGCATATCTGAATCTTATTCAAATCCAACATGATGTTTATTTACTGAAAAAATTGCTCCACAATCTCAACAATTGGCAGGGGTAGGGGCAACTGCATCATTAATATTGCTGATTCTGGGTCCGGTCTCTGGCGCCATAGCAACCCACCTGGGGCGGGGACGAAGAGGCTGGGGCTGGTATTTATATCTTAATGTAATATCTTTTTAGTGCTCACGTTGTTTTTAGCTACTGTCAAAAAACTGCTAATTACAGATGGACCGCCAACTTGCTTATCATATCTTTCTGAGCTGGCTTTTGTTTTTGACGCTGCCAAGCCTGGCTCCAAAACACACATTGTTGCAGATGGTCCGGTTGGGGTGGGTTTTGGTTACGGGCGCACGTTGCGGCTCTTTTTTCTTTAACCATTGCACTACCGAAATATCTCATTCAATTAAACATTTGCTTTTGTGTATATGGTACTCAATTTTTTTTCCCTGTATTTTTTTTAATTCCCACAATATCTCATAGGGGGAAAACCCATTCTTGCAGCAATTTCCGGATGGAGCGCGCCAACTCATCAGGCTTTTTTCCAAAACAGATAAAGTATAAAGAGAATTCCAAAATTTCTATTAGCCCGTATGTTTCATATTTGATGCATTAACATATTATCGGAGGCCTTTACGCAGGAGCCTGCGTACTTTTGGGCTCCAGCAGTCTTACTATTTGGGATCAACATCCAATAGTGCCGGTATCGGTGCTTTTTGTTTCGGACTGGTTGACAATCGAATTGGTCCAAAAAAATTAATCTGAGACGAGCCTCGAATTTCATTACAATTTTACCGTAATGAATTCTTTTTCGAATTTATTGCTTGTATTTTGGGTTTCCGGGAATTTTTTCAGGATTATTTGTCGGGCCTCTGCGGAAGCGAGCAACATTTCTTATGTCTGATTTAGTGCCAAAAGAAATTTATAGTTTGGGAAATGTTTGGTCTTTTTCTTGCACTTTCTTCAAGTGACAAGTTTTGCAGGAAATGCTGCTGGGGTGGTCAAATTTATCTCTTTGATTCTACAGAATGACAAGATGTGAATTGGGGCTTATTGTCTTATTGTCGTTTTCTTATATTCTTGGAGGATTGCTTATGCGTCCACCATGCTAAGTAATACCCGCTCATGAGTTAAAATTTGATTTTTAGCAAAGTTGAGTGTTAAGCAAAAATTCATCTAAAATTTATAGTAAATTAATAATTTTCAATTATAACAAAATTAAATATTTTTTTATAATGAAAGATATAAATAGTTAAATTATTATGAAGATAGACTTTTTTACTCCCATCCATTTCAAAAATCCAAGCAACAGTCAAGCACACTTCCAAGTTGTTGAATGATCTATTCTTTTCTTAGCGGCAAAATCCTACAAGTTATTAAGAGACCTACAGTAATCCTATACAGTAACCGGAAAAAATTACCGCTACACAAGTTGGTATTGCCGCCATTAAAATATTACCATCCTATATAACTTTGATAATCCCTTTGCATAAACTGCTTGCAGCAAAGGCTTCTCTGAGATGTTCACTGAAAAGGTATATAATAATATCCCAACGGAAAATAAAAACGGCAAATACCAGAACAAATCTACGCACTGTTACACCTCCCTCCTCCAGCAAAAATGAGTGTCTGTTTCGGATGAACAAAATTGCCAGAAATCCCAGTCCGGCCAAGATTATATACATTGTATTGCGACAATAAAAGCAATCTCCTTCTGGGATTGTTGCCTTGACTCGTATATCACTGGCTATCAAGGATGAACAGGATAATGTTCAATATTTGCTGTTTTTGAACGAAGAACTTTTTAGCGATTAAAAATGATTTAGAACAACTATTAAACAATGTAAACAATCTGCCACCCAAAACAACAGGAAAAGACGACTTAATCACTACAATCGATGAATCAAAGAATAATACAGAGCAGTCTTTAATGGGCATTTTTAGTAAAATATCTTCAATAGTTGATCAGGGTCAGGAAAACGATTCGCAAAAACTCTCACAGAGAGATCCAAGGCTTTCGTAATGATGGTAATACCTGTGACTTTTATTCTTACTTCAACCATTGCTAGCGATAAGATTTTTCTCTACCCATTTAAACGAGATCAATTTGAACACAGTTTTCAACTGAAATGTCATTTCTAATTCAAAACCCATTCCCAGGACATGAAGGATCAATTCAAAAAATTGCCCTGCATCCTGAAAGTTTTTTTCTTGATGCCTGTCGAGAAAGCCTCCTTCATCCAGTCCTGCTTTGAAAATTTCCCTGCGTAAATCTCCGACCATCTTGCCGAGTGTTGCTGAAGATGCATTGTTTTCCTTGGCTTGAATAAACTCCTTAAAGGAGGTAAGAATTGCTTGACGTTCATTAAAAGTGTGTTCCGGATCGGGGTCTACATTTTCGGGAATTAAATCCGCAAAATTTTTTATCGCTAGCAATGGTTGAAGTGCGGAATTCATGTAGCAGGTATTACCATCATTACGAAAGCCTTGGATCTCTGTGCGAGTTTGCGAATCGTTTTCCTGACCCTGATCAACTATTGAAGATATTTTACTAAAAATGCCCATTAAAGACTGCTCTGTATTATTCTTTGATTCATCGATTGTAGTGATTAAGTCGTCTTTTCCTGTTGTTTGGGTGGCAGATTGTTTACATTGTTTAATAGTTGTTCTAAATCATTTTTAATCGCTAAAAGTTCTTCGTTCAAAAACAGCAAATATTGAACATTATCCTGTTCATCCTTGATAGCCGTGATATACGAGTCAAGGCAACAATCCCAGAAGGATGCTTGTTCGCAATACGATGTATAATAATCTTGGCCGGACTGGGATTGTTCTTCCAAATTTTGTTCATCCGAAACAGACAGCTGATTTTTGCTGGAGGAGGGAGGTGTAACAGTGCGTAGAATTTGTTCTGGTATTTGCGTTTTATTTTCCGTTGCATTTGTTATTATATATCCTTTCAGTGAAGGTCTCAAGGCAGCCTTTGCTGCAAGCATTATCAAAGGGATTATCAAAGTTATATAGGATAATATTTTAATGGCGGCAATACCAACTTGTGTAGCGGTAATTTTTTCCGGTTCTTCTATGATTGCTGTCTTATTGCTCTTAATAACTTGTACAGATTTGCCGCTAAGATAAAAATAATCATCAACAGCTTCTTGGATATGCTGTTTGACTGTTGTTGGATTTTTGAAATGGATGGGAGTAAAAAAGTCTATCTTCATAATAATTTAACTATTTATATCTTTCATTATAAAAAATATTTAATTTTGTTATAATTGAAAATTATTAATTTACTATAAATTTTAGATGAATTTTTCTTAACACTCGACTTTGCTAAAAATCAAATTTTGACTCATGAGCGGTATATCTTGGCATCATCAACGTTGAGCATAAGCAATCCTCCAAGAATATAGAAAACGACAATGACAATAAGCCCGATTCGCATACTTTCGTATTGTAGAATCAAATAGCTGACAGCCCACGGTCCTGCAAAACTTGTGGCTTTTCCGGAAAGTGCAAAAAGACCAAACATTTCATTATAAATTTCTTTTGGCGCTAAATGCGACATAAGCGATCTGCTGCTCGCTTGCAGAGGCCCGACAAATAATCCTGAAAAAATTCCCAGAATCCAAAATGCCGCAAGCGATGAGCTCAAAAGAATCCATACGGTAGAAATTGTAATGAATACAAGGCTGGTCAGAATTAATTTTTTTGGACCAATTCGATCATCAACCCATCCGAAACAAAAAGCGCCGATACCGGCGCTGATATTGAGAGTAATCCCGAATAGTAAGACTTGACTCTGACTAAGCCCGTACGCAGCTGCTGCGTAAACGCCTCCGAAAGCAAATAATGTTGTTAATCCATCGATGTAAAACATGCGGCTTATAAGAAATTTTACAATCTCTTTATACTTTTTTATCTGTTTGAAAGAGCTGATGAGTTGGCGCATTCCATCGGAAATTGCTGCAAGAATGGGTTTTCCCTGTCCCTGATGTGCTCGGAGTGAAAAAAAATACAGGAAGAGAAAAGATTAGATACCATATGGCGCAAAAAGCAAATGTTAATTGGATGGGATACCGGTAGTGCAAAATGGCTAAAGAAAAAAGCAAGGACAACATGCCGCCGGCATAACCAAAACCCCAGCCCCAACCGGACCATCTGCCAATGTGTGTTTTTGGAGCCAGGCTTGGCAGCATCGCATTGTAAAAAACAAAAGCCAGCTCAGAAGATATGATAGCAAGAGTTGCGGCAAATAGTGTGTAATTAAGATTTTTTTGACCTGAGTAGCTAAAAACGAGCGTGAACGTGAAAAAAATACATAAGAATGTAAAAAATGCCAGCCAGCCTTTTCTTCGTCCGCCGTGGTCTGCTATGGCGCCGAGAACCGGACCCAGAATCGCGATCACTAATGATGCAGTTCCGTTTATCCCTCCCCATAAAGCTCCTCCAATTGTTGAATTCGGAGCAATTTTTTCAGTAAAATAAACGGCAAATATAAAGGATTGAATAATTGCCGAAAATGCACTATTTGCCCAGTCGTAGAAAGCCCAGGAAATAAGTTTTCTCATCGAGTGATTTTTCACTTCTAAAAATTCTTGTATTTGGTTTGGAGCGAACCGGTATAAATAAAAAAAATGTTATAATGAGTGCATACGAGCGGTTCGGTAAAGATCGCTTTTTACATGATTTTTATTGTTCTTGTCAAAAACTAACTATTTAGTGAAAGTAAATTCATGATAGTCAAAATATCAAGGGTTATTTATGAGCGGTTTTCAAAGTCTTAATCCAAAAATTGCCTCTTTTGCGCTTCAAAAATTGCGCGATGCAAGCGAAAAAATTCCTGAAAACGATGAGAAAGAGAGGATTCGCTACCTGTTAAAAGATGTAAAAAATGCCAACGAGAAGATTGCAAAGTGTGAAAAAAGTTATCGGGAAAAAGCCGAACTTCTTAATAAAACGATTGCGCATAGCATTTCAAACCTTGTTGATAAAGGAATAGTAGATATAGAGCAGTCTCTAAAAGCCTTTTCAGAGATCGGTCAGAAAGATTTAGAGTCCCTTAACTCTCGTTTTGATGATCTTTTAGGGATGAAAGAGAGGCTTGTTTACTTTTTTGATTTAGTTTCCGGGTGGGGCTGGTCGCATTTGCGCAGGGTTCAGCAAGAAAGGATTGCTGAAGTGTATGAAAAAATTGATCAAACCGCAGCCGATGCGAGAAAAATGTTAAAGGAAAAGGCAGCCGGCCTTCCAGGGGATCAAAAAGATCGCTTGATGGATCTTTATGAGAAATTTAACGAAATCATCACCTGCGGAAGCGATCGCATAAATCCTGATGAAATATTTGCATCGGATTAACAATCAATAAGATATAATCTTTCTTTTGTTTTTTCTTCGATACGCTTGGAAAATTATGTAAAAATAATTAGTATCATCATCTTATCAAACTACTTTTTGGGAAATTTCTATGGGTCCATTACATACCTTTGGCGATGTCGTTCAATATATTGAAGATAACCGTTCCAATCCAAGAGCGTTAAATATTTTTGAAAACGGCGAATGGAAATACCTGTCGACAGAACAGTTTATTTTTGATTTAAAAAGGCTGACTTACGGGATGATAAGCTTAGGGCTGAAACGAGGGGATAAAGCCGGGATTTTGGCCCATCCGTCTCCTCAGTGGAATTTAGCCGACTTCGCTATTATTATGGCCGGGGGGGTATCGGTTCCTCTTTTTGCGAAAATGGCAAGCGAAAACTTAATCTACGAGGTGGCGCAGGCTAATATCCGCTTTTTGTTTGTCCAGGGAGAAGACCAATGGGAAGTGTACGAGAAGCATAGAAATCTTTTTGAGAAAGTGATCGGATTGGACGACCATGGCAAAACTGCGGGAGCGATGAGGTTTCACGAAATATTGCATCAAGGAGAAGTTCTGTGGGAACAACAGCCTCGTTTGTGGGAAGAGCTCCATTCCAAACTAAAAAGCGATGACCTTGCAACAATTATTTATACGGCCGGCAGCACAGGAATGCCGAAAGGGGTGATGCTTACTCATTTAAATTTATGCCATCTCCTCACAGCTGATGTGTTTAAAATTGAATCGAATCCAAGTCCTCAAAAATATTTGAGTATTCTGCCTCTGGCGCATATCTTTGCAAGGCAAATCAACTTGTTGATGATGACCTGGGGAGTTCCTGTCTACTACCTGAACGACCTTTCGATGCTGACTAAAGTTTGTCAGGATTTGCGTCCGACATTAATGATTGTCGTGCCAAGACTGCTTGAAAAAATATACGACGTGATGCTTGGCAAGGCAAAAGGAATTCGCAATCCTTTTGTTAGAAAAGTTGTTTTGCAGGCGTTTCAGATTGCAAAAGATCCAAACGAGTCGTTGTTTGCAAATTGGGTTTTGCGGCCGATTATGGATTTGTTTGTTTACTCGAAATTACGCGAGTCTCTTGGAGGAAATTGGAGGGTAATTCTATGTGGAGGAGCAGCTCTAGATCATTCTCTCAACCGCTTTTATGTTAGAATTGGAATTCCTATTTATGAAGGCTGGGGGTTGACGGAAGGGTCCACTACGTGCGTGAACTATCCGGGCAATGTAAAAATTGGAACTGTGGGACCGCCTCTCCCCGGAGTAAAAATCAAATTAGCCGAGAAAGATGAAGTTCTTTTAGGCGGGCCAACAGTTATGAAAGGGTATTATCGCAATCCTGAAGCAACTCTTGCCGTGCTCGACGAGGAGGGATGGCTTCACACAGGTGACAAAGGAAGGATTGATGAAAAGGGGCGTTTAAGTATTGTCGGCAGAGTGAAAGAGCAATTTAAACTCTCTTCCGGCGAGTATGTTTCCCCGAGCAGAATTGAACATATGTTGAATCAATATCCCTTAGTCGACATATCAATGGTCGTGGGAGAAAAACGAAAATATGCCGCCTGTTTGTTGTTTGTTGACAGCTCGGGCTTAAACCGTATGCGAAAGGAATACAAGCAGGATGCGCTTTCTGATGAAGAATTCCTTGATTCAGATAAAGTGCAAAAGGATTTTGGCCAATTTCTTGAAGGGATTAATGAAAAACTCAATCGATGGGAGAGATTGGTTAAATGGAAATTTTTGCAGGATACTCCGACGATTGAAAATGGCGAATTAACGCCGACGCTTAAATTAAAAAGAAATGTGATTCTTCAAAAGTTTGAGGTAATTGTAGATGCTATGTATGATGGCGAGGAGAAAATATGAGAGAACGTATTGCAATCATTAATGGATTAAGAACTCCTTTTTGCAAGGCAGGCGGTATTTTCAAGGGATGGGAGGCAGAAGATCTGGGAGCTTTTGCGGTCAAAGAATTATTGGCAAGAGTTGATTTGGATCCCAAATCTGTTGACGAGTTGGTCTTTGGAAATGTGATGCAGCCGCCTCATGCAACAAACGTTGCACGGGTTTTGGCTGTGAAAGGAGGGCTTTCTGTTGAGGTTCCGGCATTTACTGTCAATCGAAACTGCGCCTCGGGGCTTGAGTCAATCACGACATCCATGAATAAAATTTTGTTGGGCATTGCAAATGTTATGATAGCCGGCGGTACCGAGTCTATGAGCAATTTCCCCGTATTGTTCAATAAAAAGGCTCGGAATTTCATGCAAAAACTCTCTAAGTCAAAGACTTTCAAGCAAAAATTATCTACGTTTCTTTCTTTCAGGCCCTCAATGCTGATGCCTGAGATACCGGGCATTGCAGATCCTTTGTGCAGTTTAACTATGGGCCAGACAGCTGAAATTTTATCCAGGGAGTTTCATGTAACGCGCTTAGATCAGGATGAATTTGCTTTGATGAGTCAAAATCGTGCGGCAAAAGCTCAAGAAGACGGCCGTTTATCAGAAGAAATTATTCCTATTCCGGCACCTCCTCAATTTGAAATACAGGAACAAGACGATGGCATCAGACATGATACAACAATGGAAGGTTTGTCGAAACTACGTCCCGCTTTCGATAAACTCACGGGGACGGTGACAGCAGGAAACGCAAGCCAGGTCACCGATGGAGCGGCTGCGGTGCTATTAATGAGAGAGTCGCAAGCAAAAGAATTGGGGATTGAGCCTCTAGGATACATCGTTGATTATGCAGCAGCTGCGCTTGAACCTTCAAAAATGGGACTAGGGCCGGTTTATGCTATTGCCAAAGTGCTTGAGAGAGTTAAAAAAGAGTTGTCTGATATGGATTTGATTGAAATCAATGAAGCTTTTGCCGTGCAGGTAATTGCTTGCGAACGTGCGTTGGCATCGGATGAGTTTGCAAAGAGAGAATTAGGAAGATCAAATGCGGTTGGAAAAATTGATCGGGACCGGCTGAATGTAAATGGCGGAGCTGTTGCGCTTGGGCACCCTGTAGGCGTTTCCGGAACTCGATTAGTGATCACTCTTTTAAGAGAGCTTAGAAGAAGAGGTAAACAAACCGGATTGGTTTCAATGTGTATCGGCGGAGGCCAGGGAGAAGCTGCGATTTTGGAGGTAGAATAGATGGATAGAGCATTTAAATTAACAATAACTCAGAATGGAATCGCTCGGTTGGTCTTTGATTATCCTGATGAAAAAGTGAATAAAATCTCTTTGGATGTTCTTGAAGAGCTTAATTCAATTCTTGAAGAAATCAAGAGCAATGAGCAGATCAAAGCTTTGGTTATTACAAGCGCAAAAGAGGGGAATTTCATTGCCGGAGCAGATCTAAAGAGTTTTGAAGGATTGTTTAAAAACTTTGATTTAGCCAGACAAATGATTGAAAAGGGGCATTCAGTTTTTAATAAACTAGAAAACCTTCCATTTCCGTCAATTGCTGTTATCAACGGCGTGTGTCTTGGCGGAGGAATGGAGCTGGCGCTGGCGTGCACCTATCGGATTGTCGGGGATCATTCCAAGACAATGCTTGGGCTGCCTGAAACAAATTTAGGAATTTATCCTGGTTGGGGCGGGACGCAGCGTCTTCCAAGATTGGTCGGACTGATGCAAGGGCTGAAGATGGTTTTGTCGGGTCAGAGAGTGGATGCAAAAAAAGCGTATAAAATACATTTAGCCGACGCGATTGCAGCTTCCGGGTTTATCGAGTCAAAAATAGAGCAGTTTGTTGAAAAGGTTTTAACGCAAAAAGGGAAAAACGCCATTTTAAGCCAAAGAAAGCCTAAAGGCTTAATGTCTTGGCTCTTTGAAAGAAATCCGATAGGAAGAGCGCTGGTTTTCTGGCAGAGCCGCAGAAGCGTCATTCAAAAAACAAAAGGGCAGTATCCTTCTCCGATAGCCGCGTTGGATTTAATTAAGAAGACATATGCACAGCCTTTAAAAAAAGGACTTGCAGGCGAGATTGAAGGGTTTGTCGAAGGGATGTCGGGAGCTTTTAAATATGCTCCGAATTTGATCTACATTTTTTTTAATTCAGAAGCGATGAAAAAAGATCCCGGAATTTTGGGAGAAAAGGGTGTGGGAAAGCCTGTTCATTCCGCCGGGGTTTTAGGCGCCGGAATTATGGGAAGCGGCATCGCATGGTCTCTTAGTTATCGAGATATTCCTGTACGTATGAAAGATGTCAAATGGGAATATGTAGGCAAAGGCTATAAAGCTGTGTGGGAAACTTATAAGGTTTTGATAAAAAAGAAAAAGCTCAAGCCTGCGCAAGCTAACCGGAAATTTCACTTGATTGGGGGCGCTGTCGATTATTCCGGGTTTGATAAGTTGGATTTTGTGATAGAAGCAGCTGTTGAAAACCTAGAACTTAAACATAAAATTCTTCAAGAACTTGAAGAGCAGATACGTCCTGATGCCATCATTGCAACAAATACGTCATCGTTAAGAATCGACGAACTTGCACCCGCCTTAAAACATCCGGAACGATTAGTCGGAATGCATTTCTTTAATCCTCCTGCACGCATGCCTTTAGTTGAGATTGTATCAGGAACAAAGACATCGAAAGATGCAGTACAGACTGTTTTTGAGCTTTGCGGGCGTTTAAAGAAAATTCCTGTTGTTGTAGGAGACTGTTCAGGGTTTCTTGTGAACCGCGTTTTTGGACACGGTTTTGTTGAAATTATGCGCATGCTCGAAGAAGGCGTTGCCATGGATCGCTTAGAGAAGGTGTTTTTGAAGTTCGGGCTTCCAATGGCTCCTTTTGTTTTAGCGGATGAAATCGGAAACGATGTGAACTTAAAGGCGATGAAAAGTTTTGAAAAAGCTTATGGAAATCGAATGAAAGTGCCCAAAATATTAGAAGCTGTTAATGAAAAAAAACTCTTCGGAAAAAAAGTCGGCAAAGGATTTTATCTCTATGAAAAGAAATCTAAAAAGATCAATCCGGAGATTGCCGATCTTGTTCCAAAGCAAAACGGGGGCTCGATTTCGGATATTGATATCATTGACCGTGCAATGCTGGCCATGATTAATGAAGCTTCCCGCTGCCTTGAAGAAAAGATCATTTCCAATCCCGGATATCTTGACATGGCTTTGGTTTTTGGTGTAGGTTTTCCTCCATTTAGAGGAGGGCTTCTTCGCTATGCGGATTCGATAGGAATTGATCGTTTAATGGAGAAGTACCGCCATCTTGAAGCGGCGTATGGAGATCGTTTTGCTCCATGTGAAAAATTAAAGCAAATGGAATCTGAAAAGCGAGGTTTTTTTTAATTTTCTGCAAAGCAACACTAACTAAGAGAGAGAATGTTATGAATGTTCAAACAGATCATCCCAGGTTTTTAGAGAACCTTTTCGATGCAATAGATAAAACTACACAAGTGGCGCGGCGTGAAGATATCGATGTTTTAATCGAAGAAATTTCAAAAATCAATTTCGAAAAACTCTCGGAAGAACATGTATATGATAAAGAGGATAAAGCTAAATTTAAAAAAATAAAATATGTGCTAATGGTTTCTTCAGTAGGGTTGGCAGTCGCAGCTGTTGTGGCCTCTGTTGTAAGCATCTTTTTCTCTGCCGGGACGATATCGGGTGGAGCGCTAGCTGTTGCGGCAGTATCGGGACTGGTTTCAATTACAACATCATTTAAGCAGCTTGATAAGACAATCGAGAGATTTATTAGCTATTTTTATTCAGAATATAAAGGCAAAACACGTTTTGAAAAATTGCAAAAGAAAATAACCAATGTGTCAAATCTGATTAACAAAAGAGTCGATGGTTTGATAAATCTTAAAGAAAACTTAAAAATTACTCGAGCAAATGAGATCCTCAATCAAATAAATCGCGTTAATGAGTTTATCAAACAGATTAAGACGGAAGTGCCGGAAAAAATCATGAAATTTAATCCATTAGATCCCTCTCCATTGCTTAATCATGTTGGACAGGAATAAAATGAAAATGTTATCGGGCGATATCGGCGGAACAAATGTTAATTTGAGTATTGCAGAACATAAAAATTCAATTTTGCTTTCTCATATTCAACACGTTGCGACAAAAGATTATGAATCATTTCCAGAACTTGCAAATGATTATCTTGTACATTGCGGTGAAGAGGTAAAGTCTGCATGCTTTGCTGTAGCAGGAGTTGTCAATAATCAACGCGTTGAGATGACGAATACAAATCTTGTTATTGACGCAAAAGAAATTATTAATCAAACACCTCTTGAAAGTGTATTGATTATTAACGATTTTAATGCGATTGGATATGCAACAAATGTATTAGATGAGTCGGATTTTTTAGTCATTAATGAAGGAGTGGAAAAAATTCGCGGTGTTCGTTGTGCAATTGGAGCAGGAACCGGGCTTGGAAAAAGTATCTTGCTTTATAACAAGGATTTGGGGGTTTATACCCCAATTTCTTCAGAAGGCGGGCACTGCGACTTTCCTTTTAGTTCTCATGAAGAGTGGATGTTCTTTGAAGGATATAAACAACCCACAATGGAAAATTTACTCTCAGGGAAAGGGCTTGAACACATTTATCATATTTTACAAAAAAATCAATATTCAGAAGCTGTTTCTTTGATGTCTGCAAAAGAAATTTCGCTGAATCGGCATGACAAGTCAATATGTTCGGAAACATTTCATTGGTTTATAAAATTTTATGCAAGAGCTGTTAGAAATTTTGCTCTTGATCTTCTGGCAACAGGAGGGGTGTTTATAGCGGGGGGGATTGCGGCGTCTAATAGTGACATGTTTACAGATTTATTTATGGAAGAGTTCACTCGTCATCCTCGTTTTCAATATCAAAAAATCCTTAAAGATATTCCTGTTAAACTGATAAAAAACTATGATATCAGTCTTAAAGGAGCCGCGCTTGCGCTTGAATTGTCTATGAAAGAAATGCATGTTGATGAGTAATTCTTGCTAAGGCTTCCAGGACCGATTCTTTTGGTGCAAATGAACTGAAACGTAAAAAATGTTCACCGGCTGTGCCGAATCCACTACCCGGAACGGCAATAGTGTGCGCTCTGAATAACAGTTCTTCAAATGCCTCCCAAGAGGTTTTTGGCGAGTAATCCACCCAAACATAGGGAGCATGAGTACCGCCAAAGCAGGGGTAGCCAAGGGATGTGAACATTTCTTTAATAAGTTGTGCGTTTTCCAGATATTGGCCGATTACTTTGTTGACTTGTTGCCACCCGGGTTCTTGCAGAACAGCTATTCCCGCTCTTTGAGCAAGATTTGAAGCCCCGTTAAAAAATGTCGAACAAATCCGCGACCATGCTTGATGAACAGAATGTCCGTCTTCAAATCTGAGTTCTTTCGGAATGACCGTCCAGCCTAATCTCAGGCCTGTAAATCCCGCAAGCTTTGAAAATGAATGGATTTCAATGGCAACTTCCCGGCTTCCCTCAATTTCAAAAATCGAACGAGGCAGGTCGGGATCGCGAATATATGCAGAATAAGCCGCATCAAAAATAATAATCGATTGATTCTGTTTGGCAAAATCAACGTAGCGCCGGAGCTGTTCTTTTGTCGCAACAGAGCCTGTGGGGTTGTTAGGCGAACAAATATAGATCAGATCCGCTTTGATAGGATCGGAAAAAAAATGATTTTCAGGTGTGCACGGCATGGTAAGGATTCGATCCGATACTCCGGAGATGAGTGATGTATCGACATATACGGGATAGCAAGGATCTTGCACAGCAACAGTTGCCTTGTTTTCGAATAAAAGATGCAAACGGCCGCAATCACACTTTGCTCCGTCTGAAATAAAAATTTCATCCGGTTCAACTATTTTTTGATAAATTTTTTCAGAAATTTTACTTCTTAAAAGCGGATCGCCTTGTTCAGGACCATAACCGGAATATCCTTCTTGCGTACCCAGGGATTGAGCAGATTCAGTCAATTGATTGGCGACAAATGGAACAATAGGATGTGTTGTATCTCCGATTCCCAGGTTAATGATCTTTGCTGCGGGGTGTGATTCAAGAAAGGCATTTTTTCTTTTTTGAATTTCAGGAAATAAGTAATTTTTGGAAACTTTTTTTAGATGGGAGTTTTGTTTAACCATGAGCCGCCTGCGGAAGTGTTTTTTTAAGAAGTTCTTGATCGTTTTCCGATAAATAGGTTAGAGGAAGTCTGCAGGGACCGGAAGGAAAACCCATAGCATTCATTGCAGCCTTTATGGGAATAGGGTTTGTATCGATGGCTAAAGATCGAAAAAGCGGTACAAGGCGATAGTGGATTTCTGATGCAGATGCGAAATCGCCCTTAAGTGCGGAACATACTAAATTAATCATTGCGCCCGGAACGAGATTGCTTGCAACAGAAATTACCCCGTGCCCTCGAAGAGACAGAAGGGGGAGGGCAAACATATCGTCTCCGCTAAAGACACTAAAATTCGGATCGATTTTTTCCATCCAAATTGATAGTGTATTGATATCTGAAGAAGCTTCTTTTATACCGATAATGTTTAGAATATCAGATAATTTAAGCAATGTTTCCGGTTCTATTCGACATCCGGTTCTTCCTGGATGGTGATAAATCATCAAAGGGATCCGGATCGATTCGGCTATTGCTTTATAATGAAGGTAGAGTCCTGTTTGGTTGGGTTTATTGTAGTAAGGTGTAATGACTAAACAACTGTCTGCGCCCAGTTCTTCTGCAAGGCGGCTCTGACGTATTGTTTGTTCTGTTGAGTATCCTCCGGTTCCAACCATTAGATGAATTCGCCCCGCTGTTTCTTCTTTGGCAATTTGTATGATGCGGACTTTTTCATGTTCGGATAATGTAGGAGCTTCTCCGGTTGTGCCTAAAACGACAATTCCATGAATTCCTTTAGAAATTTGGCCTCGGATGAGTGTGCGCAGCCCATCTTGGTTAAGGCTTCCATCTTCGAAAAAGGGAGTAATGAGAGCGGTGAAAACACCTTTTATTGCAGGCATAGAAAATCCTTCATATTAAATATTCCCTTCCTGTTTTGGAGCCATTCTGCAGCCATAAGAGCCCCAAGAGCAAAACCTTCACGATTGCGTGCCCGGTGCGTAAGCGTAATCGTATCTGCACAGCTGTCAAATAATATGGTGTGAGTCCCAGGTGTTGCTCCGCACCTTATACTTGTAAAAGGCGGGATTTCTTTTTCTCCTTGATTCGAAAGTATTTGTTGGAGCTCGATTGCCGTTCCCGATGGAGCATCCGCTTTTTGGCTGTGGTGGATTTCCAGCCCGGAAACATCATACATTTCACGGTTTAAGTAAAGAGAGGCAGCTTTTTCTATCAACCTAAAAAAAAGGTTGACCCCTATTGAAAAATTAGAAGCATAAAATAAGCCTGAATTGGATTTTTTTACCCATCGCTCAACTGTTGCCATTTGGGAAGTCCATCCGGTTGTTCCAACAACAATACTTTTTCCTAGAGATAAAACGCGTTCAATATTGTCTAAAACAGAATCGGGATGAGTAAATTCAATGCATACGTCTGCTTCGCTAATAGATTCTTTTGTAATCTCTTTGTTATGAACGCCGGGGTCTATGATAGATACAATTTGGTGTTGACGGCCGGGCGCTGTTTGCTCAATCATTTTACCCATCTTACCGTATCCGATTAATGCTATTTTCAACATGGAGACATCATAAGAAAAATCATGATTTTTTGGATATATTATTAAAAATTTGGTACAATTAAATAATTTTGTGTCTTGTTTCTTCGGGCTTTTTAGGCTACAATGAATAGCAAGATTAAATTTATGCTTACGGCTCAAACCCCGGTTTTTTTAGATGAGATATTTTTTTAGTTTTTTTTTGATTTTATTGACGCCATTTTTGTTGAATGGCAAGCAAATTTCCCGTCAGGATGTTCTTGGGGCGATCCACGCAATCGATCAACTTATCATTGACGAACAAAAGAAACTTCAAATACCAGGTATTGCTGCAGCAATTGTATTTGAAGACGAAATGCTGCTTTTAAAAGGGTATGGCGTAAGGGAGGCCGGTAAAGCGGATCTTGTCGATGTCAATACAGTATTTCAGTTAGCCTCTCTTTCAAAGCCGGTTACCTCGTCTGTTATTTCAACAATTGCAGCCGAAGGCAAACTGCATTGGGATTCATGTATTTCAAATCTGGATCCATCATTTCAACTTTCCGATCCTTGGGTTTCGAAGCATCTTACGGTTGCCGATCTACTCAGTCATAGAAGCGGTTTATTTTCACATTCTGGAGACTTGCTTGAAGATTTAGGTTTTTCAAGGCAAACAATTTTGCATCAACTACGATTTATTCCAAAGTTAAGACCTTTCCGCGCCAGTTACGCTTATTCAAATTTTGCATTTTCCGAGGCTGGGTATGCTGTTGCAAATTTTTTAAATCAGCCATGGGAAAGGGTGGCTAAAGAAAAACTTTTTACTCCATTGCGAATGAGAAGCGCAAGTTATTCTTTCAATGATTATGAGTCTGCTGCAAATAAGGCTGTCAATCATTTCATTCAAAACGGCAAGCCTCTTCCTCTATTCATAAGAAACCCCGATCCTCAAGCTCCGGCCGGAGGAGCGAGCATGTCGATTAAGGATTTTGCCAAATGGATGATTTTTAGTTTGCATTATGGAGAATACAAAGGAAACCGGTTAGTTCCTGATGAAATTTTTTTTGAAACCCAAGTGCCGCATAGCGTTCGCGACGTTAATGCCGAGAAAAAAGAGATTAGTTATTATGGCCTTGGTTTAAATATTAAATACGGTGAAGAAGGTGATAAATTAATCGGCCATTCCGGCGGGTTTTCATTAGGATTGCGCACCGCTTTTTTATTAATCCCCGAGAAAAAAGTTGGAATTGCCATATTTACCAACTCATCTCCTCATGCATTTCCTGAAGGCATTGCAAAAAGCTTTTTAGATCTTTTGTATTATGGGGAGGTAAAAGAAGATTGGATTGCAAAATATAGCCGGAAGTACATATCAAACGAAAGAGCCGCTTATCATGACTATAAGAAGCCTGAAAACTACACGCCTTCTATTGATTTACACAGGTACGAGGGTGAATACTTTAACAAGTATTTTGGACCGATTGAAGTCAAGCGGATTTCTGATCGTCTGGTATTGTTTATAGGTCCTCGTCCGATGCAATTTCCTCTAAGGCATTATAATAAAGATACTTTTATTATGAAAACAGTCGGAGAAAATAGCGTGAATGAAACAAAGGTTGTTTTTGAGTTTTCTGCAAAAGGGGAACCGAAACGTGTGGTTATTGATTATTTAAACAACAATGGCTTGGGGGTTTTTCTTCCCTCAAAAGATAATTGACAATAAAAACTGAACTTTGGGGAGTGATTGCTATCTGATCTATTCGGATCTTTAATAATCCCGGACAAAAAATTTTATTCAAGTATTTTGAACAGGCTCTAAGAATTATATAGCCGATTTTACGTTGGTATACGCCATATTAGTCCGTTTGTATCAGGGCTTTCTCCAGTTTTTAACAATGTTTTGACTAATTCGAAATTTTTCTCCTGACTCGTAGTCGGGCCAGACCCATCTGTATAAGTGAAGTTTCCGGTGAAGAATGAAGGGTGCATCGGTCTGTTTTTACCTGCCTGTTCCCAAATTAGAGGATCTGTTTCACGATATTGATAAAGCATCAGAACATCTTCTAATTCGCGGTGGTTTTCATAACATTGTTTTGTTGTATCTTCTGCGTGACCACTCGTATAGTTTTTAATATTTTCATCTGTGAGATTGCAATTAACTTTTATGGCAATAAATGCACGTCCACCACTAAACATTCCTTTCATTACGGGAGCTTTCATGTTTTCTCTTATAGGTAATTGTTCTCTTTTATTAAGAACAATAGGATAGGCAGGAAGACTCTCTATCGAATAAGGAGTATCTTCAAAAAGTCGATCAAGAGTATTTTTCACTTTAAGAGGTATGGTCACTTCGATTTCAGGTGGAACATTTTTTGGACTGTTTGGATCAACCTGTGATATACCGGTATTTATGTCACCTTTTACTTTGGAAATTTTTTGATCTTGCTTGGTTGTATGACCGGGAGGTCTATAAACAAAGTAATTTCGAATCGCACACACAGCATGACATATTCCAATTGAAAAGACTCCACAAGCTATTGAAGCAATCAATGCAGCAGCTCTGTCTTTTTTTGTGTCTGCTTCAAATGGATGAAAAATCAGATAAGAGAAAAAATTTTGTAATGTTAGTCTCACAAACTTCATTATAGTTAAAAAGTGATTTTTTTTCTATATGAATAATTTATACCGCTCGTGTTTCAAAATTTGGTTTTTGGCAAAGAAAAAGCTCTCGTGGTTGAACGATCGCAAGCCGCTTAATATTAATCAATATTGAGCGGCTTGCATCCCCAATTTTGAAACATGATCGGTACATTTTAGAGATGCTATAAAAAAGTTTTTGATAAGTCTATATCATGTTATATGGAAAGAGATCTCAAAAAAAGACGATTTTTAGTTTCAATGAGGTGTTCAAACATAAAAATCGATTCGAAGGAGTCTTGATTTATGGTGTTGATGATTAGATTTATTCTTTTCGCTGCTGTAGTTTTATCCGTTTCGTTAACTGCCGGAGAATGTGAAGACGAGGAGGATTCCGGAAATGCAGCCGAAATCTGCAATTGTGAACAGAGATGCAGTAAAAAAAGTTCCCGGCGCTGCAGACGCCGGTGCCGAATGAGGAGGCGCTGTTGCGTTAACAGAGGGGTTGAAGCCTCCTGGCCGGGAAAAATGGAAGATTCATTTTATGATGAGATGACTCGTTGAAGATTTCAAGCTTATTGATGCAAGTCAAGATTCCTCAGCTGCTGATTCGGTATCGAATGACGATATTTTTTGTGAAACTCCCAGTTGATTGCTATATGCAATTCATGCAAAATAGTCGGTATGCGCTTATTTACTCAAGACAGCCTGGAACGTTTGCGTTCAAAAATTGATTTAGCTGAAGTCGTTTCGCCGCATGTGGAACTTAAACGCGCCGGTTCGTCTTTTAAAGGGCTTTGCCCCTTTCACGATGAGAAAACACCTTCTTTTGTGATTCAAAAAGGCGATCAGCACTACCACTGCTTTGGATGCGGTGAACATGGCGATGCTATAAAGTTTCTTATGACTTTCCTTAACTTGGGATTTCAAGAATCGGTAGAAAGTTTAGCTGAGCGATTTCATGTCCATCTTGACAGGGTAGATGGAAAAGATCAGTATACAGGTCCAAGCAAAGCTCTGATGAAAGAGGCTTTAAGCCATGCAAGTCGATTTTACCATTTTTTCCTTTTACATTCCCAGGAAGGCCGCTATGCGCTGCAGTATTTGTACGATAGAGGAATTACTCTTGAATTTATTAGGCAATTTCAAATTGGATTGGCTCCCAAAGCTCCCGGGCTCTTTCGTAAAGTGATGATTGAAAAAGGGATACGTGACGATGTAATGATGGGGTGCGGATTGGCCGCTCTATCCGGTTCGGGAAAAACACGGGATTTTTTCTATGACCGCATAACATTTCCTATTTATCATCCCTCCGGATCAGTGATCGGATTATCAGCTCGCAAATATCAAGAAAACACTTTTGGGGGAAAATATGTGAACACGCCTGAAACCCCTTTGTTTAAAAAATCGCGTGTTTTATTTGGACTTAATCATTGCCGCCGCCGAATTGTTAAGGAACGAAGAGTGATCATAGTCGAAGGGCAAATAGATGCACTGCGCCTGATTTTTGAAGGATTTAATTTTTCAGTCGCTGCCCAAGGAACTGCATTTGGCGTTGAACATGCAGAGGAAATCACAAGTATGGGAGTATCTGTAGTATATTTAGCTTTAGACTCGGATGAAGCAGGAAAAGAAGCGGCCTCAAAAGTTGGGGATCTGTTTCAAAAAAGGGGGGTTGAAGTACGGGTTGTTCTTCTTCCGGGAGGGTGTGATCCTGATAGCTTTTTAATGGAAAAAGGGCCTGATGCTTTTCAAAAGCTGCTTGACAATAGTCAATATTACCTGGAATTTCTTGTCGCTCATTTATCGCGAGGGGTAAATGTTGATACCCCTGCAGGGAAAAACCAAGTCGCAAAGCAGCTTGCAGCACAAATTCGCCGGTGGGATGATCCCGTGCTTGTTCATGAAAGCTTACGCAGACTTTCGACATTTTTACAAGTGCCTGCAGAGTATTTGGGGGTTGGGCAAGAGTATCTGCCCAATACTTTGATTCGAAAAACAGCAAGCGCGGGGTTTGAAGAAATCGATCCCGTCAAAATTTTGGAGCTGGATTTTCTTCGATGGTTAATGATCATTGGGAAGCCGGAGTTTGTTGAATTGGCTCGACTCAACGTAGATCTTGAAGATCTTCATCATGAAAGCTGCCGTTCTCTTTATCAAACATATTTAACACATTTTGAAAATAATTTACCCTGCGACCTTCTCTCCTTGATTCAAAAACAAGAAGATCAAGAGCTGGTTGCTGAATTAATGAGTAAAAAAGTGGAAAAGGAAAAAGGCGTAGAACATTTCACTCTAACGATACAACGTATTTTAGATCGCAATTGGATGGAAAAGCGGGAAGACATTAGAAGACAGCTGCATAGCGGACAATTAAATGATGATCAAGCGATGGCATTGATGAAGAAGTTTAATGAAATAAATAAAAATAAACCTCAGGTAAAAAATGCAACATCTTCTGTTTTATGATGGGGAATGCGGACTTTGTGATCATCTTGTTCAATTTGTTTTAAAAGTTGATAAACAGAAAGCTTTTGCCTTTGCCCCCTTACAGGGACAGACTGCCAAAAAGTATCTTGAAAAACTGCCAAATGAGGTCAAAACTGCCGATAGCTTGATTTTAATTGAAAATTATCGATCTTCTGATTCAAAAATTTTAATTTATGGAAAAGGAGCATTTAGAACTCTTTGGCTCGTAGGCGGTATTTGGGTCTTGTTTGGATGGATTTCATTTTTGCCCCCTTGTTTATATAACTGGGCATATTTCCTGGTAGCTAAAAATCGTCATCGATTGTTTTCAAAAAATTACTGCCGGCTTACTGATTTTTCAGAAAATTCACGTTTTCTACCTTAGAACCTGTTCAAAATTTCTGAAAAAGTGCTTTTTTCGCCTTTCACTTTGTTTTTACCTTGATTCAAGGCCTCGGAATCGAATTTATTCTGCCTCTTGGAAGCGGATTCTTTGCGCAAGGCGGGCTTTAATATTATCTGGATATAATTTTTTTTATTTTTTTCGTTAAATCATGCCTAATCAATGAGATATAAAATATTCTATTGGTCTATATCTTTTTAATTCGTTCTGAGTATCTATTAATTTTATTTTCAGTCGATTGTGTGATGGATTTCAAAAAAAAATTTGAATTTCAAATTGAATTAAGATAAATGTAATAAATAAGGGTGTAAATGTATTAATTTAGGGTATTGATGGATAAAAATCTCATTCAAAATAAGCAACAAGAAAAATCATTAAAGTCGTTGAAAAAAAGAAAAGTCTGCGAACTCAATTCACATCAATTGGGTTCTGTAGCCAAAGCAGAATCATCCAAAATAACTTTTACGTTTTGCAAACGTATTGGTAGTGGTGTTCAGTATTGATTTTAATGATGTAAAAAGCTTGGGATTGCAATCTCTTCTAAATGAAGAAAGGGGCAATAAAATCATAATTCAGTACAAGTATCTGAAAAAGGAGGAAAAACATGCTTAGACAAGCTATAAGAAAAGCGCCACGAAAAACTGTGGGCAAATCAATAAAACGTACTGCTTCAAAAAAACGTACTGCTGCAAATAAAGCTGCAGCAACAAGCACTACGTCATTTTATATTCCAAAAATGAAGACATTTATCAACAATTTAGGGTCGTTTATAGCTCAAAGAAAAAAAGAATTTTCAGCTAATGATCCTATTTGTAAAAGATTAAATACTATTCACACTGCTCTATTAAGAGAGTTGAAAAAGACTAATCCTTTAAATGCGGTTTCAGCTAAGCATATGAAAGCATTAGTCCCTTCATTAAGAGGCGTGTCAAAGCTTCCATCAAATATAAAGGGGCAAATTGGCAAGTTATTGATCTTTATTCGCAGCCAAGTAAATAAGGATGTTTTAGCTCTAATAAAAAATTTCAAAAGTTTACTTAATCCATTGCAAACAGAACTTAATAAAATAAACAAAAATCTTTCAGCAGATATTAAAAAAGCTGCTACAAAACATATTCAATGGAAAATTGATCCTGTTTTGAAAAAGAGAATTAATGCTTTAAATGCAAGTTTTAATCGTTATAGAACTAAATGGTTTAATCGATTGAATAAAATGAATTTATACGGAAACACTCAAATTAAGTCACAAGTAAACTCTTTGAAAAATCAAATTAATGAAATTCAAAAGCTGCTAAAAACAAACCAGACGATCGTTAACCGTTATGCAAAAACTCCAAAGCCGCGCAAAGGGTTTAAGACTCAGTTTTTAATGAATGCCAATCAGATGAAAACTATTGAGTCTAAGGTGGATAACATCGAGACTGCTTGTGAAAATGTTCGTATGAAAGTTGAACATTTTTGGGATCAATTAAAAGCGATTAAGTTGTTTTAAGTCCAATCTCATTTTGGCGATAATGAAGGGCGTGTCTGAAAAGATCCGCCCTTTTTTATATATACCGGTCATGTTTCAAAAATTTTAGCATCTTTATCAAGGTGTTTTTTCCTGAATTTTACTAAAATCTATTAGCTGATCAAATAACGAGAAAACGCGTTTCAACAGTGCAATGCGGTTGTTTTTTATATTTTCATCTTCATGAAGAATTCTTACTTCATCAAATAGCTGGGCAAGAGGAGCTTGTATTTGAGCTACCAACAGATAAGCATAATCATAATTTTGATTCTTTATTGCGCGCTCAAAGGGTTCGAAGGTTTGATTTAAGATTTCATCAAGTCGTTTTTCAGCATCTTCGCAAAGCAACTCGGATTTAAACGGAACATGTTGATGATTAACAAGTTGACCTTTAGCGCGTTTGTACACTTCAAAAAGTTGGCTAAATTGATCTCCGCTTTCTCTAAAAATATGCAATGCTTTTACTCGGCAAAATGTATCATAGATGTCATCAAATCCATGAGTAATACTTGCTTCTATTTCATCTTTTGAGAAACCATAATCTTGAAATACAGTTTTAATTCGATTGGTAAAAAATGCGATCACTTCTTGAATGACATCCTCTTTTTGCGACAATAATGAAGGAACAAAGTAAGCTGCGCAATTTATTAAGGTTTTATAAAGCGGCAGTCGGTACTGCCCTTCTATGATCAGTTTTATAAATCCTAAGGCTTGTCTTCTTAATGCATAAGGATCTTTAGAAGACGTTGGTTTTAAACCGGCTGCGAAACAGCAGATCAGATTGTCAATCTTATCCGCCAAGCATAAAATTTTCCCCGTCTCCGATGAAGGCAATGGCGCTCCTTCTCCTCTTGGCATCCAATGTTCTTCAATGGCTTGCGCAACTTCTGAGTGTTCTCCATGAAAGAGAGCATAATATTTTCCAATCGTTCCCTGAAGCTCCGGGAACTCGAATACCATTTCAGAGACTAGGTCTCCCTTGCATAGCCTTGCCGCCCGATGAACATGGTAGAGGGAACTCATTTGAAGAGTTTTTTGAATAATTTCTACTTGCCCTTCGAGACGCAGCACTTTGTCATACATGCTGCCAAGACCGGATAAGTAGGTGACTTGTTTTAGTTTTTCGTTGAAGGTTTCAAAAGGAACATTTAAGCCTTTTTCATAAAGAAAGACACCATCTGAAAGACGTGCTGAAAGAACTTTTTGATTTCCCTGAATGATGTTTTCTGAAGGAGTTGTATCGCAAGTAATTACAAAATGATTTTTTAAAGCGCCTTTGTTGTCTGTAACCGGAAAGTACTTTTGATGCTCGACCATTTCTGAAATTAATACTTCTTGAGGGGCTTTTAGAAAATTTTCGTCAAATGAACCCTCTATGATTGTGGGCCATTCAACCAGATTTAATACTTGTGGAATGACAGCATCGCGTTCAATGATTTTCAAGCCAAGCTTATTTTCAAGGGTGTTCAGCTGGTTGATGATCTCGTCTTTTCGCGCCGCCGGATCAACTAGAACTTTATGTGTTCGAAGGATGTTTAAGTAGTCTTTTGCATGATCGATACAAAAATCTTTTGGATCAAGTTGATGATGGCCTTTTGATAGATTGCCGCTAACCAAATTGCCGACTGCAAAAGGGATGGTTTCGCTTCCTAAAATAGCAGCTATCCATTTGAATGGCCGGGCATAGGAGATTTCAAGATCAGCCCATTTCATTTTTTTGGGAAAATCCAGGTTGAGAATGATGCCCGGCAGCGCATTTTTCAAAATTTGAGCTGTTGACTGGCCCGGAACTGCAATTTTTGCAAATAGGTAGTCTTTGCCTTTAAGTTCTTGTGTGAATAGCTCTGCATCCAGCTTAAGATCCGATAGAGAAATTGGATCTTTTCCGATGGAGTTGAAAAATCCGTTGCCTGCTGCAGTAAGCTGTCCTTTTTCGTCAAATACTCTGTCGAAAGGAGGTCCTCGCCTTGTTTCTGATTTTTCTTCTATCATAAGTTGTAGGCCGGCGACATGGATAGTCAATCGACAAGGAGTTCCGTAGGCGTGAATTTCAGCATAGCCAAGGTCCATCTTGTTTAGCAGATTTGTAATTTCCTGTTTTAAGTTTTGCATGCCCATGGAAACAAATGTTGCCGGAAGCTCCTCTGAACCTATTTCTAGAATAAAGTCTTCGGTGTCATTTGCTGTTGCATTAAGAAGTTTGCCGCTTATTTCAGGAACTTTGGGAGGTTCATGGATGATGCCCGGAAACTTATTGATAAGCGGAAATTCTTGAGCCTCTCTATTTTCAACATAACTTTCAGCAATCATTTTCGCAAGATCTCGAATTCTTCCAATGTATTGGGTGCGTTCTGTAACAGATATGGCCCCGCGTGCATCTAAAATATTGAAAGCATGGGAGGCTTTCATTACAAAATCATAAGCCGGAAGAGGAAGTTTTTTGTTAATGAGATTTTTTGCTTCCTTTTCGAAATTATCAAAGTGAGAAAACCACATGTCAGTATTCGCTTCTTCAAAGTTATAATGACTGAACTCAACTTCATTGCGATGATAAATATCTCCATAAGTTAAGTGTTCATTCCATTTGAGATCAAACAGGTTATCGATGTTCTGCAGGTACATGGCGATTCTTTCAAGTCCATAAGTAAGCTCGCCGGTTACGGGTTTTAAGGGAAGCCCGCCTACACTTTGAAAATAGGTATATTGTGTGATTTCCATTCCATCCATCCAAACTTCCCAACCAAGTCCCCAAGCGCCAATGGTAGGATTTTCCCAGTCATCATGGACAAAACGAATGTCGTGTTTAGAAAGATTCACGCCGATAGCTTTTAAAGAATCGAGGTAGAGTTGCTGCATGTTAAGAGGCGAGGGTTTTAGGATGACTTGATATTGAAAGTAGTGCTGCATCCGATTAGGATTATTTCCGTATCGCCCATCCGTTGGACGCCTGCAAGGCTCTACGTAGGCGGCGCGATAAGGTTCAGGGCCTAAACACCTGAGAAAAGTTGCCGGATTCATTGTCCCGGCACCCATTTCCAGGTCATATCCTTGGTGGATGATGCAGTTGTTTTGTTCCCAATAGTTAGAAAGTTTTCTGATAATTTCTTGAAAAGTGATCATAGATGTTGATTCCTAAAAGAGTTGCAAAAGTCATTTTTATTCATAACGCTAAAAAAAATACATTAAGAATTGTTTTTTGAAAGTTATTATAGAATAACGGTACTACCGTTCGCGCCCTCAAAATTTGGTTTTTGGCAAAGAGGAACCTCTCTTGATTGGACGATCGCAAGCCGCTTAATATTGATCACAATATTGAGCGGCTTGCGATCGTCCACAAGCGAGTTTTCTCAAAGCCAAAATCCCAAATTTTGAAACGCGAACGGTATAAATATTAGCAAATCTTATAAGACGATCCAAGTAAAAATTTATCAAAATGCGCCGAAAAACCTCTTCCTTTAGGGAGAGGATGTAAGGCGCTTTAGTGAGGCATTTGTTGTTGCTCGATATATTTTCGGATAATATCAATTGGTGCACCTCCACAACTTCCAGAAAAATAGCTTGGAGACCAAAGGTTGTTTTTCCAAAGAAATTGACTAATGTACTCTCTATGATCTCGTTTAATTAACCGACTAGAAACTCCTTTCAGACTATTAACTAGTTTTGAAATAGCTACTTTTGGAGGATAGTTAATTAATATACCTCTCTTGATTCAAGAGCCGGGATTTCCACTGGCAGGATAGAGATGTTTTTCTGAAAATCCTTTTCCAAAATTCATTCATACGTAATAATTCTTTTCATGAGAAATTTCCTTACTGTTTACGAACGAAGCGATTTGGTGGCCCAACATAAAAAAGAGAGGGATAAACGAATTTGTGATCGCATCAAAGCTGTTCTGCTTTACGACAAGGGGTGGACTCTTATGCAAATCGCAGAAGCCCTTTTACTTTCTGATGACGCTATTCGCCAACACATTCGAGATTATAAAGAGTCAAAAAAGTTGAAACCGGAAAATGGTGGCTCTGTAGAAAAGCTCTCTTTAGATCAATCAGAACAGCTTGAAAAGCATTTACAAGAGCATACCTATCTCTATATTAAAGATATTTTGTTGTATGTAAAAACAGTGTTCAAAATTGATTATACCGTGCCAGGACTGTGCAATTGGATGCATCGACATGGATTTTCCTATAAAAAACCAGCCCTCGTTCCAGGTAAAGCAGATAAGGAGCGTCAAGAGAAATGGATTGAGGAATACGAACAACTAAAAAGGTCTTTGACAGATGGAGAAACGATTTGTTTTATGGATGGAGTGCATCCTACTCACAATACTCAAGTGACCTATGGCTGGATCAAGACAGGATTACGCAAGGAAATTGCTGCAAATAGCGGAAGATCTCGACTAAATCTTTCTGGTGCTGTTGATTTACTTTCATCGAAATTGCATGTTCAGGAAGATAAGACGCTGAATGCCGAATCTACTATCTCTTTCCTTAAGAAGATTGAGGACGCCTATCCAACTAAGGATAAAATACATGTGTTTTGTGATAATGCTCGCTATTACCGAAATAAGAGTGTAACTTCACATCTCCAAAATTCTAAAATCAACTTACATTTTCTTCCTCCTTACAGTCCAAATTTAAACCCGATTGAGCGGGTTTGGAAATGGATGAAAGAACGAGTGCTGTACAACACGTATTACGAAGATTTTCACGAATTTAAACAGGCTATAATGAGCTTTTTGGAAAATATATCGGGGCTGGATCCAACGTCTGTTTTTGGGCAAGAGTTTGCTGGCAGAATACGTGATAGATTCAGAGCCATCGGCGCTCCAACTTAGGCAGCTTTTTTGATTTTTACCACAGAGCTCACCGAGATCACAGAGAGAATTCAATTTCTCATTCTTCGAATACCATCCTTCAGCATTTTCACATTGAAGTTGATTAGCAAGCCCTTATGGTAATCAGACATTTTGATATAGGAAAGCAATTGGGCCTCATATAAGGGCGTCAATGCCTTAACAGACTTAACCTCTATAATTACTTGATCATCCACGACTAAATCTAACCGGTATCCACAATCGAGCATAACGTCCTTATAGAAAATTGGTAATGGTACTTCTTGTTCCACTTTTAATTTTCTTAAACGGAGCTCATAGGCTAGACATGCAACATATGCAGACTCAAGAAGTCCAGGCCCTAAACTTCGATGAACTTCTATGGCTGCACCTATAATTTCACCAGTTAAAGTGTCATTCTCTCTTCTCTCTGTGGGCTCGGTGAGCTCTGTGGTAAAAAAATCCATCGTAGCAAGCATAAATTGAAAGGAGACATTGTAGCCTACTGGGTCTTTTAGGTACACAGCCAAGCAGCCTGTTATTTGGGAGGAAACAGCTTATTTTTTACAGGATTATTTGAATTTTTCTCTCTTGTTACCGATTCTTCAATTTGAAGAGGTATAGATGAACATGGTCTTGTTCTCCATCAAACTCAACGAGATTAGATTCAAAGTCATTGCAAACATCAGAGAAAATTTGTTTTAGATCATTTAAAATTTTTTTGTTAAAAACTTTTCTTCGATATTTGGTGACAAAGACCAAGTGAACATGCATATTAAAAACACAGTGCCTACCGGATCTAATTGTTGTTGATTTTTTCATGGACCAAATGTAACATGAGCGCATGTTAATACGCAAAGCCTATCAATTTAAGTTAAAGACAAATCACGAGATAGAAAAACAACTATCACAAACAGCTGGATGTTGTCGTTTTTTGTGGAACAAAACCTTAGCGCTTAACATGAAAAGACTAGAAGAAAAACAACCATTAATGTGGTATCGAGAGCTTGCCTTTTGGCTTACATTTTGGAAGAAAACAGATGAACTTAGCTTCTTAAAGCAGTCTCATTCTCAACCTCTTCAGCAAACATTAAAACATCTTGAAAGAGCTTTTCAGGATGGTTTTGACAGAAAACAATCTCATAAACGTCTTCCTAAATTTAAAAAGAAATTTTCTGGAGATAGTTTTTGCTATCCTCAAGGATTTAAATTTGAAAACCGACGTGTTTTTCTTCCCAAAATAGGTTGGGTTGGTTTTCACAAAAGCAGAAATATCGAAGGGAAACAAAAAAATCTCACTGTAAAAAGAGAGGCTGATGGGTGGTACATTTCTGTACAAGTAGAATTAGAAGTTGCAGATCCTGTTCATCCATCCGAATCAAGTATTGGTATTGATCTTGGTGTTTCTCGATTTGCTACACTTTCGACAGGAGAATACTTTGAGCCATCTAATTCTTTTCGAAAACAAGAAAGAAGACTTGCAAAGTCACAAAAGAAACTCTCAAGACAAGTCAAATTTTCCAATAATTGGAGGAAACAAAAAAGAAAAATATCAAGACAACATCGAAAGATCCGAAATTGCCGATTAGACCATTTGCATCAAATCACAAGAGAAATTAGCAAAAACCACGCTATTGTTTTCTTAGAGGATCTGCAAATCAAAAATATGTCTAAATCTGCAAAGGGATCAATCGAATCGCCAGGCAGAAATGTTAAGGCGAAATCTGGATTAAATAAATCCATCATAGATCAAGGTTGGGGGATCTTTTGCAATCTACTAAATTACAAATTGTCGTGGCTAGGAGGGGAACTACATTACGTTAATCCCCAGTATACGAGTCAAAAATGTCCAAGTTGTTCGAATATCGACTCTCAAAACAGACCAAGCCAATCACAATTTCAATGTAGAAAGTGCTATTACGAAAATCATGCTGACAATGTTGGTGCATTAAATATATTAGCGGCAGGGCTTGCCGTGATAGCCTGTCAAGCGAACTCTGTTAGGAGTCGGCAGCAGGAACCAGTAGGAAACCACAAGGAAATACTACCCTGTGCAATATAAATACAGGAATCCTCTTCCTTTAGGGAGAGGAGGATGTCAACGAATCCATTATACCGATCGCGCTCTCAAAATTTGGGATTTTGAAATACGAACGGTATATCCGCTCCATGTCAGGCTAATAGACTTTTTTTCACTCCTAAAAGCCTGCTTGGAGTAGATGGAAAAGGAGATTTTCTATGGGTTTTGCATTTGAGGGTTTTGGTTTTCTTGCTGTTGATTTTGCAGATCATTATTATTGTAGTTTCTTTCTTCATAGTAGGGCTGTTCATTGTAATAATAGGGCTGCTCGTTGGGCTGCTCGTAGTAATAATAAGGTTCGTTGTAGTAATTAGGGTAATAATATCCCGGGTATCCAAAATCGAAATAAATTCCACTGCCATAATCCCAGCCGCCTCGATGTCCGCCATGATGTCCGCCATGATGACCTCCGCCATGATGTCCGCCATGATGACCTCCGCCGTGATGCCCGCCGTGATGACCCCCGCCATGATGATCTGCAATGTCTAGTGCATGATTGTTTTGGCTGTCTATAGCCTTAAGACTGCCCGAATAAAAAAAGATAGGGAAGACTAACAAGATAAATGCAATGATCTTATTGTTAACATTCATAAATTCACCTTTTGGTATGGGTTGATGGTACTTGCTTTTTTTCATCATATCAAATAGATATTTGAATTGTAAAAGAAATTATTATCAAACTTTTTGAGGAAGATTTTTCTTTGCCAAAATCCTAAATTTTGAAACTCGAACGGCATGATTGGGTATCATTACAATTGGTGATAATTTGAAAAAATGATGTTAAACATTGGATAAGCAATGTCTTCAGAACTTCAGTTTACACTTATAAAGTTGCTAGAGCATTCCCAAGCTCATTTAAATCTGGCTGATGTGCTTTTGCAAATTCCCAGGCAAATAAGAAATGCTCCTATTAAGGGACTCCCTTACACTTTGTGGGAGCTTTTGGAACATGTCAGACTATCTCAAAAAGATATTTTAAATTATATGATTGATCCCAATTATTCTCCCGGAAATTTCCCGGATGATTATTGGCCCATTCGGGGAGCTCGAATGCATTGGGATCGGACTGTAAAAGGATATTTGAGCGATTTAAAAAAGATAAAAAAAGTCGCTGCAAAAAATAATCTTTTAGATTCGCTTCCTTTTGGTGAGAAAAGGCACACGTATTTACGAGAAATCCTTATTCTTATCGATCATTTAGCTTATCACTTGGGGCAAATGGTAGTGATATTGCGTCTGCATGGATATTGGAAGAATTAGTATCCGGTGAGAACGACCCGCAAGCTTCATCTGCTGGTTGTTCACTCTCTATGATCATTAGACTCTTGTTCTTCTGAAAGAGGTAAATAAATTTCTATAAAAAAATAGACAAGAAATCCTAGTGCAGATGCTAGTATCACTTTCCAGAATTTCCCGTGTAAAACTTCCTCTAATCCTGAAAATATGGCAAACCAGACCCCGTATGCTGCCAGGACTAACCATAAGTCTTTAAAGTAGAATTTGTTCATTTATTGTTTTGAAAAAACCTCCAATGCATGAATCATTTATATGACGGAACGATGTTCTCTTTCTTAAAACTTGTTCAAAATTCGCTAAAAATCACAATTACCGGAGATTTTGAACAGGTTTTTAAAGCTTTTGACTTGCAGAACTATCAACAATAAATAAGGCTTTATTGGAAGGAGTCCCAACTTTTTGTAAAGGGAGGTCATCCGAAGAATATTCGCCGTGAAGGATCGTTTTTAGCATCATCGCTTTATCCTCTCCTAAAACATAAACTGCAATTTCTCTGGCTTGGTTTATAAGTTTATAGGTAAAGGTCATTCTCCAGGCGTTGAGTTTAGGTACATAGTTTGCAACGACTAATCTTCCGTCTGAGTGAAGAGCGTGCGTTTGCGGAAAAAGGGAGGCTGTGTGGCCGTCTTCACCCATACCCAGCATGATCAAGTCGAATTGCAAATTTGCAATATATTGTTTAATTGAATTTTCGTATTCCAATGCGTGTTTTTCGATATCTCCCTCGCCTTTCATTCGAAATTGGTGCTCTTCAGGAATAGAAAGCCGGTCAAACCCTTCGCTCAAGGCCATTCGATAATTGCTGTCTGAATGAGATGCTTCGACTGCGCGCTCGTCGCTCCACCACAAATAGACTTTACTCCAGTCAATTTGATCTTTATTCGGCTCTTCTGCAAGGCATGTATAAATGGCTTTTGGCGTACTCCCTCCTGAAAGGGCTACATGGAACACATTGCGCTCGGAGATCGCGTTTTGAGCAACCTGAATGAAATGATGAACAGCTAATTGAATTGTATGGAATTTATCTTCTCCAATGATGATGTCGCGGCGATTGTCTACCGGTTGTCTAAGTTGTTCAATGATATCCATATTAAAAATTTTCCCATGGGATTTTGTTAACTGAATTTAACATGTTTTTGTAGTGATCGCTAGGATTAAAATAAAACATTTCTTTCATGGCTGTCACTCCTTTTTGCATAAGTTGAAGTTGAAGCGAAAAGGGGACTTGGCAATGATCGGACGTGGAAATATAAACCATTACTTTTGATTGTTGATCAGCAAATGTTAAAGTGGTTTTTAACTCATCATTATTTTTAAATGTCACTTCAAAAATTTGTCCCGGAGGTAGTGTCGGCCTTCTTTGAGGCAAAAGGGAAACGGTGTGCTTTCGGTAGCGGATAATATGAATTTCTTTATCTTCTTTCAATGATTCAAATTGCCATTGAAGTTGGGCAGAAAGCCATCCTTGAAGATAGATCGCTTGAACTGAGTCATGTTTAATAAAGGGATCGTCCAACTGATTGTATTTAATCTCGATTTCCCGGCAATTTTCTAAGTAGTTTAATTGGCTTTTAGTGTTAAACACTTGTGAAATAACATCCCTCCAGCCGCTAATTTCGGCCCAACTAATATCCATGAATTCAATGTGCAGCGTATTGACTTTGTTAAGCATCTTATACGCAAACTCTTGCAAGTTTGCCGCGCATTCGGAATCAAAAATAAGGCGGGTAGCAAGTCTTTCTAAATTAGGAAGGATTTTATTGTTTGCTGTTGGGTCATCTCCCCAAAATAAATAGATGGGCAAATCAGGGATTAAATAGGGAAGAATAATAAAAGGTACTTCATTCAAGTTTGAAAAAGACGGAGATATCGTCAATTGTTCGCAATTTTGATCAGATATTTTTAGGCTTTGACCATTATTGCCCGTTTCCCTCACATCGATATGAATAACGCGGGATGGAAATTTTTTAACAAGGGTATATACCAATTGTTTTGCATATTTCGAACGTCTTTCATCTTGAGTATAGATAATAAGATTAAAAAGATGCCCTTTTATGTTCTCGTCCATACAAATCCCTTTAATAAAGGTTTAGAGAGAGACAATTCCAACTCAAACTTATGCCGTTCGCTTTTCAAAATTCGAGATTTTCGCCTTGCCAAAAACCAAATTTTGAAACACGATCGGTATCATGCTCAACTTACGATCGCAGCTCCAAGATTCGAAATTCACTTGCGCCTGATTTTATCTCTCAGCACCTGTTCAAAATCTCTGAAAGACGCAAAAAGCACTCCGAGTTTAAAGCAGCCGCCATTTGCGGCCTGATTTTTCTATCAATTCATTTGCTATCATCGGACCCCAGGTTCCTGACGCGTAATTGGGGAATTGATCCGGAGGCGATTCATTCCAAAAACTTAACACCGGTGTAAATAGCTTCCATGAAGCGAGTACTTCATCTGCTCTTGCAAACAATGTGCTGTCCCCTGACATACAATCACAGATCAATCGCTCATAGGCTTCCGGAGGGGTAGACCCAAAGTATGAACTATATCGAAAATCCATTTTCACCGGTTGGATAAGGCTGGATAATCCGGGAACTTTGCAGTTCATTCTAAGGGAAATACCTTCATCAGGCTGAATTCTAATAACGAGAATGTTAGAAGCAATTCGACTGTTTTGTTTTTGAAATAAAAAACCCGGCGTATCTTTAAAAGTAATGGATATTTCCGTAGCCCGTTTGGGAAGACGTTTTCCTGCTCGCAAATAAAATGGGACCCCCGCCCAACGCCAATTATCAATAAACAATTCCATTGCGACATAAGTTTCAACAAATGATTCGGGATCGACGTTATTTTCTTGTCTATAACCGTTTACAGATTCGCCATGAACAAAACCGCAATCGTATTGGCCGCGGACGATAAAATGATTATCATGTGCGGCAGGAAAGCTGCGCAGAGACTCCATGACCTTCATTTTTTCGTCTCTAATTGCTTTTGCTTTTAAGCTTGTAGGCGGCTCCATAGCGACCAAAGAAAGCAGTTGCATCATGTGGTTTTGGATAATATCCCTTAATAAGCCGGCTTCTTCAAAAAAATGACCGCGCGTGCCAATGCCGATATCTTCCGCAACAGTGATCTGAACATGGTCAATGTGGCGATTGTTCCATACTGATTCAAATATTGAATTGCTAAATCGAAAAACTAATAGATTCTGTACAGTTTCCTTGCCTAAATAGTGGTCAATCCTATAGATCTGACTCTCATCCATATGGTGAGTAAGATCAGATTGGAGCTTTTGCGCTGATTTAAGATCATGTCCAAACGGTTTTTCTATAATCAGACGCGACCATTTGTTGACGTCATCAATATCATAAATGAGGCCATGATGGTTGAGTTTCTCTGTAATCGTAGTGAAAAAACTTGGTTGAGTTGAGAGATAGTAGACTCGATTGCCGCCCGTTCCTATTTTGGAATCTAAATCATCTAGAAATGACTTCAGTTTGACATAGCCTTCATCCCAATCAAATTCTGAGCGATGATAAAATAATTGATCAGAGAATGACTGCCAAAGGTTTTGGTCAATGGGTTTATTTCTTGAAAATTGACTGACAGCTTTTTGCATGTCCCTTCTAAAATCTTCGTGGGTTTTGTCCCTTCTTGCAAAGCCAACGCAAGCAAAATGAGAGGGTAGTTGGCCGGATCCGGCAAGATTATAGAGGGCAGGAATTAATTTTCTTGCAGTTAGGTCTCCTGTAGCGCCAAATATAATAAGAACACAAGGATCGGGTCCTTTAGATACTCTCGAAATTTCCTGCAGAGGATTGGTAAAGTTTGGATTGCAGCTCATAGATTTGAGAGTAAACAATTTTGTCTCAGATTGCAAATATTTAGTTATCGCTCGTTTGGATGACCGTTAAGAACCTGTTCAAAATTTTCTGAAATCCTGAAATTGATTGGGTATGCATTTATACAGGTCGTGTTTCAAAATTCGGGATTTTGAAACACGAAAGGTATAGTTTAAAGATGATTAGTCAATATAATGCCGCTGAATTTCTTTGTAAAATTCTTCAAGTCCGACGCTTCTAGGGATATTTTTATAGAATAGTTGAAGTGCGAGTAGTTTTCTATTCATATTATCGAGAATATTCAAACCGCTCTGCAGTAGTAAAAAATGTTTTTTTTGCGTGGATAAAATGGCGTCTAAAATGTTGTTGTTATTTTCGTTTAAAATATTTTTAACTTTAAAGTATAAATCTTCATATAAGCGATTTAATTCAAATTCTTGATAAAAATCAGTTGTTAATATTTTTTCAAGACGGTTAGATAAGTTGTCTGTAAAATTAGTTTTATTGTAAAAGTAATATAAAAAAATAGAATGTAAATCTTTAATTAAATCTTTAATTTCACTCTTCGTTTCCGATATTTCTTTTTGTGCCAGAGAAAGGGAAGGTATGCAGATTATATTATTTAATTCTCTCGTAAGAATGAATTTATTTAATGATTTTTCGTCAGAATTTATGATTTTTTCTAAAAAATTAAAATGATTTGTGTTTTTTGATAAAACTCTATTCCAAGCTTTTGAGCAGCTGGCTTGAGTACCGATTAACATATGTTTAAACAGAAAAAAACTTAATTCAAACTCACCTTGAATAACCAATGAGGCGCATATTTTTAAAAAATTTTCAATAATGGTTGATTGATATTTAGTAGATTCAATCCCTTCTACTCCGCATTTAATACTTTGAGAAAAATGTAAATAGGATATTTGCAACTTGTTAAATTTATTTATTAGAAAGTTTGAATCATGAATTTCAGTGTGATTTGTTATTCTTAAAATATGATTAATGATTTCAATTTTAAGAAACTGAGCGAAATAATCAATTTCTTTTTTTTTAAGTGATTTTGTAATTAATTTACAATTTAATTGTTTTTCTGATTGGATGTAATTAATTGGAATAATGTTTGGTTGGATAATAAATTGATTGCAAATATCTGTTGCGATTTCTTTAAAACCAAAATTTTGAAGAGATTTTATGATACGAACCAATCTTTTTGTAAAAAAAACAACGTTTTTATCTTCGTTGTAAAGTTTAATAGCAATTGATTTGCGAATCGATGCTGTAGGATCGAATAAATTCATGAGATATTCGATGATTAGCTGCTTAGACCCTTTAGCAGAAATTTTACTTTCCTGAAGACTGCACAGTTCTTCAGTGTAAATATCCCAACTCCCATTAATGTTATCAGGTAGAGTAATCGGTAGTTGTTTAATTATGTTATTTTCATTTAGGAATTGATTATCTTTCGCAATATAACGAACAATAACATCAATCGAATTAATTAATTTATTTATATCGTTCTCTAAAAAGATAACTTCAATTGAATGATTTTTGAAGAGATTTTGTTGTAAATTATAAAATTTTTCATTTTCTGACAAGTATTTATTTGTAAAAAAATGAATGATTTCAACATTATTTGATAGTTTGCTGTTTTTAAATATTTCTATTAATAGATTTATTTTTTGATCATCAAGATTATTTGATATATCTAAAATTAAGTTTATTATATTTTGATTAATTTCATTTAAATCATTATTAGTATTGGATATATTCAGTAACGAGCTTGAGCTAATTTCAGATTTTCTTTTTATATTTGCTTTTAATTCTTTTAACTTTAAAAGCAATTTATTGACGATGTTAAAATTTTGTTTTTTTGTTATAGGTATTTGTTTTAATCGATTTTTTAGATGGTTTAAGTTTGAGTATAAGATTTGGTGAACATGCGCAGGGAAAAACTTATTTTCGGTTAGTGTAAAAACCTTTTCTATATATTCTTCTGTTTGTTTGAGAAAAACCTTTGCCGGAAGACCCTCGTTCGAGGGAGGTATATTTTTGTTGCTTACTTCTTGATCGGAATTGATTGTCATTTTGCGTGTTGATTATTGATTATACCGGTCGTGTTTCAAAATTCAGGATTTTGAAACACGACCGGTATGTATTAATTGTTGATTAAAAATTGTATGTTTTGTTCTTTATCAGACCATGCAATTTTACACATGTTACTTATTAAAAACAAGATGATTATTTTATACATTTTGTTGTTTTTAAATTTTTGAGTGTGCGGCAACGTTTCAGTATACCGGCCGTGTTTCAAAATTTGGTTTTTGGCAAAGAGAAATCCCGAATTTTGAAATACGGCCGGTATATGAAGTGGTTGTAATATTTGCCGCTTGGCCGGTAAGTCATTGAGTTATATCAGTTCTGAGGCCACGGTATCATAAAAAACAACTCCCTTTTGCGTTAATTTTAATATGTTATTTTTTACTTCAAGAAGATTGTTGTCGATCAGGTTGTAGATGGTGTTTTTTATTTGTTGGTCAAGGTTAAATTCATTTAATCTTGCTCCTTCTCTCAATCGCAGTCGAAGCACAAGTTTTTCTCTTTGCCTTGCTTTCGGGGAAAGTGATTCAATAGCGTCTTTAGGTAAAATATTCTCTGTAACAACACTTCGGTACCACCGATTAATGTTTGGGATATTTCGAAATCTTTGTCCATTCCAATAGCTATATGCTGATGGACCTAAACCAAGAAATTCCCGATCGGTCCAATATCCTATATTATGAATGGAACGCAGCTTTTTACAAAATGCAGAAATTTCATATTGGTAAAAGCCGGAAGAGGAGAGTTGGTCTATTGCCATTTGATACATGAATAAACTCTCTTCTTCCGATGGTAGTTCTTTTTGCAGTTGATCTTTGTGTTTGAAAAAAATAGTTTGGGGTTCGAAGGTTAAATTGTAGAGAGAAAGATGTTGAATTGGAAGTTGAGTGGATTTGTCGAGAGTGTTTTGCCATGATTTTAACGTTTGACCCGGAATATCATACATAAGGTCGATTGAAATATTGTCGATACCCGCATTGTAAGCTGCATTAATAGCTTTGATGGCTTTTAGCGCATTGTGTTGACGGGATAAAAATTGAAGTTGTGAATCATCCAATGATTGAACGCCAATACTCACTCGATTAATGCCCGCATCCCGATAACCTTTCATCAACTCTAGGGATGCATTTTCCGGATTGACTTCAATTGTGATTTCACAATTTTTGTGCGGAATTCTTGCAAGAATCTCAGAAATGAGCTGCGGACCTAAAAGAGAGGGTGTCCCTCCTCCAAAGTAAATAGAGCAAATATTGAAATTTTTAACAAGATGAGCTTTTAATTCCCATTCACATCTAATTCCTTCAGCTAATAGGTTTTTATAGGAATTTTTATTAGGAATGACGTAAAAGTGGCAGTAATCGCACTTTTTTTGACATAATGGGATATGCAGATAAATGGAACAATGAGGAGCGCTTACCATTCATCTGCATCGGGATCGATAATATTTCTCCCTCGGCGCCAACGATTGCGGTCGCTAAAGTAAGATTCTTCATCTTCGTCAAAAGTTTGGTCTTCGTCTTCGTCAGAATCAGTATCGCCTTGCGTTGCTTCAAATTCGCCATGTTCCGTATCTACGCCAAAACTTGTTTCTTTGTAACTGCTTGATTGTGTTTCACCAACTTCGACGTCGGGAAGAGTCGGCATTTCTGTATATCCTGTTCTCGCAGGGTTTCGTTTTGGAGCAATAAACTCTTCTGTTTCCCCGCTTTCCTTCAAGAATTGCAAACGTTCCTTTTCTTCATCAATCTTGGTTCTAATCGTTTGAATTTCTTCATTATGCTTATCGATATCCCTTTTGGGAACCAAGTCAAGTTTCAGCCATTGTTCCAGATCCGCTAGCTCGGATTCTAATTTTTTCAAACGTTCGCTTTTAAAATGTTTCATGTTAAACTTTTACCCTTAAGTCTTTGCTTGTATTTTTCGGGCTTTGATAAAATTTCTGCCATCTGCTTCTTGATCAATTGCATAATAAAATGATTATTTCATGACAAGAGTTTTTAAATCGTTCGATTTTGAATTTTGCAAAAAAGCAGAGGCAGGTCATTATGCATTTACGTGAATTTCAAATCAACCTTTTGGTTAAAAAATCAGGAATTTCCGTGAAATAATAATTTAAGTTTATTCAGTTGTCATTTCATACTCTTCAATTAAGGTTTCATTTTCTATGTGCCAACGTGCTTAGCATCCTCTGCCGCCTCTGTGTTTTTTATCAGCTGCCTCATGAATAATTCTCCCCTTGCGCGGCTTATTGTTGTTGCGGCTTATTTAAAAGAATGTTTATATGTACAAACAACTTCGTTTATATGTACAAACAACTTCGTTTATATGTACAAACAACTTCAAGGTTCGTGATTTTGGCCCCCTGAATTTTGAAACACGATCCGGTATAATTGGGCATGCTTGCCAAGGAGTAAAAAATGAACAACAAACCATATCGCGTTTTAGTTGTAGAAGATCATGAGATAAATCTTGAAATGATCTGTGAAATGCTGTGTCGGTTAGGCTGCAATGTCGATACAGCTCAAAATGGCGTTGAAGCAGTAAGCTGTGTAGAAAGTTATCCATATGATGCGATTTTTATGGATCTGCAAATGCCGGAAATGGATGGCTATGAAGCTGCAAAACAAATTAGACAAAATTCTAAAGGTAAAAAGATTCCGATATTTGGATTAACGGCAAATCATGTTAAAAAAGATCTGGATCGTTGCCTTGATGCCGGAATGAACGACTATCTTACCAAGCCTTTTGCTCTGGAGGATATAGAGGCTCTTTTGCAAAAACATATGGGATGATACGAATGATTTTTTACAGGGGTAAAAATAGGGCGGCAAATCGCGATTTTTTCTCTTTTGTTTTGTTTTTTGCGTCTTTGGTTTTCTGCTGTTCTTTGCATTCCGAAGATAAAACGGATAAAAATCCCCCGGTTCCCAATCCTTTGGAACTTTCACAAGATTGGTGGAAGTATTTCGATGTTTCCGACAGCAAGCTCCTTCAGGAACGAATTAAAATATTTGAAAATGAGCTTAGAGGACTGCAGAAAAATTTAAAAAAAAATGTAGATCAAGAAGTTTTTTCTAAAATCGATCAGACTTTGCTTGTACTTGATCTTGTCGCGCAAAAAAGCAAGGAGTTGGAGCCTTCGAGGCAGCCGCAACTTCAGCTGCTTCAGCATTATACGCTTGATCAGTTTTTAAAAATTTTTATCCGTCTGCAAAATACAAAACAAAAAATCGACACACATCAACGCAAAACAAATGCTCTTGATGCACGCCTTTCCCGCATGCAATCAAAACTGGATCGATTGATTCTTTATTACCAAACGTTAAGCCATGCTTCATACGATAGACTCAATACGGGAGTAGAAATTATAGAGCTAAGAGCAGAATATGCTTTGCAGCAACTAGAATTCAAAAGACAAAAAAAATATTTAAATTTTTTAGATAAAGAAAAAAAATTGTTGGGTCAAGAATTGTCAAATGCTGAAATGCGGTTGTTGTTAAAAAACGGGGTTTCTCAAGAAATCAATCAAGATTTGCAAAAATTGGAGCAGTCATTGGCTGCAGCTAAAGAAGATCTTTTACAATTGGAAAAACAAGCAAGCCTCAAAATTTCTGAATCAGGTCGTAAGGACTTCTATATTGAAAATTATCAGACACTTGCTCAGTCGGTTGTTGTTGAGAATTTAAATGTTGAAATGATCATCGATAAGATGAAGTTAGCTCTTGTTGACATGCTTAAAAACCGTAAAGAAAGCAATTCTTTAGATGTTCAAACGCAAATTGATCAGTGGAAAAAAATATTGGATATTGCTCAAGAACAGCACGATTTTTGGCTTGGAGAGATTAAAGAGAATCAATCGCATGTCAGCCGCATGGCAGCTCAAGCTCTTCAAAAAAACAAAGATCAATCCAAAGATCGTCAAAGTTTAGTTGGAAATATTCATTTTGAATTGGATAAGTCTTTGGCGGAATTAGAAAGTTTGGAGAAAAACATCCAAATTAGTGGATTTTTACTGCGCAGAGTTCAGAACCAATTAGTGCAGAAGAAAAATTTTTTCCAAACCTGGTCTATTACTCTGAATAATTTTTGGTCCGATGTTGCAGACAGCTTTGTTTATTGGGCTGAATATACTTTATTTCGTGTGAAAGAACGCCCGATTACCTTGATGATTCTTGGTAAAGCTTTATTAATTGTGGTTTTGTCGTTTTTGGTTTCTCATTATCTTAAAATGATTTTGATCAAGCGCCGTATTGTCGTAAGAAAATTTTCTAAATCAACAGAATATGTTGTTCTTAGGCTGATCCATTACTCGATTATTGTTATTGGATTTTTGATCGCTCTTACCTTTATCGGTTTGGATTTTACCAATCTTGCGATTGTCGCAGGAGCTTTGGGTGTTGGTATCGGATTTGGGCTGCAAACGATTGTAAGCAATATTTCTTCAGGTTTTATGTTGTTATTGAAAAAATATTTGAAAGTAGGAGACATTATTGAGCTTCCGAATAAAGAACTGGGCACAATAACTGCTGTGAATTTGCAAAATACCATTATTCGTACATTCGACGGTGCAGAGGTTATGATTCCTAATTCCCGTCTAACGACGCAGCAATTGACAAATTGGACAATGAAAGACAAGTGTTAGAAGATTTCGCATTCCTTTCGGCGTAGCTTACGGCACTGATAAAGATTTAGTCAGAAGTTCTGTGATTCATGCGGTCAAGCAGCTCCCGTTTGTCCACTCGGATGATTTTCGTTATCCTGATCCACAGGTATGGTTGGTTGAATTCGCAGACAGCTTCGGTTAATTTTGAGCTGGTTGCATGGGTGGATATGAGTGTTCCGGTACCTTATGAAACATCAAGATCAGCGCTCATGTGGGCTGTTGACGATGCGTTAAAGGAAAATGGCATAGAAATTCCTTTTCCGCAAAGAGATGTGCACATCAAAGAATATTCAGAAAAATAATCAGTCGTTTGGAATTTTTTTGAATATTTGGTATAGTTTACCTTTTCCCGGAGAAATTTAGTGCAAGATGGCGGTTTAGTAATTCAGAGAACGTCTCTTAATGTTTTTGGAATTAAGGTTATACGGAGAATCAAATGGAAAAAGTAAAAGTTGTTGTCATTGGATCAGGCCCTGCAGGTTATACAGCGGCAATTTATGCATCTCGAGCTAACTTAGACCCTGTGTTATTTGAAGGATTTCAATCGGGTCCTGCCGGCGGGCAGTTAATGATTACAACCGATGTAGAAAACTACCCGGGCTTTTCAGAAGGGGTTATGGGGCCGGAACTTATGATGACAATGCGCAAGCAAGCCGAGCGTTTTGGCACCAAAGTGATTGCAGATGATGTTGCAAGTATTGACCTGTCAACGTTTCCTTATCAAGTCAAAGGGAATAAGTTTTCTTATCAAGCCCAATCCGTAATCATCGCTACAGGGGCGAGCGCTAAGCGTTTGGATGTTCCCGGGACGCGAGATGGTGAATTTTGGCAAAAAGGAGTGACTGCCTGTGCTGTTTGCGATGGAGCGATGCCGATTTTTAGAAATCAAAAACTCTACGTCATCGGCGGCGGCGACTCTGCTTGCGAGGAAGCGATATTTTTAACAAAGTTCGGCAGCGAAATTTTTCTTGTACATCGAAGAGATGAGCTTAGAGCGTCGAAAATTATGCAGGAGAGAGTCTTGAATCATCCCAAAATCACAGTGCTTTGGGACAGCGTGATCACAAAAGTTGAAGGGGATAATGTTGTTAAAAGCGTGACTATTCAACATGTGCGCAGCAAGAAAGAAAAGATGCATGAAGCGGGCGGGGTTTTCTTTGCTATCGGCCATACCCCCAATACAGCTTTTTTGAATGGGCAATTGGATTTGCACCACAATGGATATCTTAAAGTGACCCCCGGAACATCGCGTACATCAAAAGAGCTGGTTTATGCATGCGGCGATGTGCAGGATTTCGTCTATCGTCAAGCTGTGACAGCTGCCGGCACCGGTTGTATGGCAGCTCTTGAGGCTGAAAGAGATCTTACGGAAAAGGGGTATCTTGATTGAGTCGTTTACTCATTTTTTTTACGATTTTCATCGCTCAACTGCAGGCAACAGACTATAAGCCATGGACCAAAGTAGATTTAGAATTATATCCTCGCATTGAATATATCTATCAGCATTACGATAAAATTCAAAGTTCGGAGGGATCGCTTCACAGGACGGGAAATGATCATATTCTTGGAGCAGGCTTATATGGATGTTTTTCCAGCTATAGCCTTGAATTAGAGGGGGCTGTTGCCAGAACAAATGATCTAAACTGCGGCCTGGATTTTTTTAAGCTGACCGGCAAATATCAGTATTTAGATGATATTGTAGGAGATAGCCTTTCTGTGACATTTGGAGCCTCTTTGATAGCTGCTTCAAGAGATGCTGTTGAACAGTATGGATTATTTCATCATTCAAAACTTGAAGGGGAGTTGTTTTTATCAGTCGGAAAGGAATGTTCTTGGGAAAGTGAATGGTCTTCCCGTTGGTGGCTGGTTGGAGGAATTGGGGAGGGGGGTCGAGGATCTCCATGGACATTTGCCCAAATAGCTTGGGAAAAAAATGTGGAGTTTGCCTGGCAATGGCGTTTGTTTGCCGATCTTTTGTGGGGGCTTGGCAACAGGGGGATTAATTTTAATCAACATTTCCATGGGTATGGGCCTATCAAACATCGTTCTGTTGATGTGGGTACAGCTGCCTGTTTCTCGACTTTTTGTTATGGAGACTTTTTTTTAGAGTTGAAACAGCGGGTTTGGGCATATAATTTTCCTTCTTCTGCTCAAATTATTCAATTGAGCTATGTATATCCGTTTGGTCTTTAATTAATTAATTTTTTCTAAAAATCCGAAGGTTTCTATTTTGACCTTACATATAAAAATAATTTAATTTTTAATAAATAAAAAAATGTTATAATTGTGTTTGTATAGATAAGCCAAATGGTTAGGTTAAATATGGGTTCAGTTGGCGATGACAAAGTCATTGGCATACAATCACGTCCCCATAAAGTTGTCACCATCGGGACTGGAGATGATCAAATCGTCTTTTACCGCACGGAACTGATGGATGGCGATCTCAAGAAAGTTTCTAAATTTCACGGTCTGGAAGTTGAAAAACGTCTTAATCTTTGCAAACAACTGCTTACGGGCCTCGATACCATACATGAGAAAGGATATGCTCATCGAGATATAAAATTGGGAAACTGCTTATACAAAACAGACACGAGGGAAATCCGGAAAAATTTGTAATCGCAGATTTTGGTCTTGCTACAGAAGATAAAGTAGAAAAATATAGTGGGGCTCGTATATATGTTCCAAAGGGCGAGTGGGAAATAAGTAATCTGCAAGATTTGCCAAAAACGTGATGTTTTTGCAATGTCAAAAACCATTATCGAACTTCTTGGAGGTGGAAGAAGGAAATTTGAGGAAATATTTCAGTCCGAATTATGATAGAAAAACCAACCTATATGCAACTTCTATATCGGAAGATAGGCAAAAAAACGCCATAAAAGAAAAATTAAGAGAACGCGGCATTCCTGATGACATTGCAGATGTGCTCATTGCCGGTGTAGGTCCTTCTGAAGAAAGACCTTCAGCTCGGGAACTTCTTGAGAGTTTCCAAACCGCATTAGGCAATCTCGATCAAACAACTTGAAATCAGAATAAAAAAAAACGCCCGCACCCTTAAAATCATTTTTCCATAGAGAAAACCGATGAAATTTTCTGAGTTTCCGGATCGAGGACTTTTAAAAAAATCCACTCATTTTGAACGAGATTTTGTAATCGAGGGTGCTTTGCAAGAATGTTTTTCACTCTGTTTAGAGGAGCTTGCACGATTGCAAGCAATCTCATGGGTTCGTGAATTAGGCAATTCTCAGAGAAAAAAACCGACTGCATAGGCAGGCCCAGCTTGAGATCGCTGGCATTTCCCTGGATAATGCCAATCTTGCCCGTAACATTATGCACTACCTTGTCAGCTGCTCCATACTTTGTGGAATCAAAGGCGGAAAAAAAATACTGGCAATTGATTCTATATGCCACAATCAAAGGAGTTGTAAGGATTCCTTCAAGTATTTTTCCTTCTGTATCTTGTTTCCAATCATAGGAGTGCAAAAAAGATCTGCCTTCAAGATCTAATTCATAAGTGAGTTGCCTGTCGGCGGCGATAAGGAAGCATTTTGCGCAAGTCCTTGCTCCGGCTGGACTTCCGACCAGTCTTTTGAACGCTTTAACCCGGTTGAGAAATTAGAGGTATTGAAGCGGGAGAGCGTATTTTCTTTTCCTGCTTCAAGTAAATGCCTTTTTAAATTTGCAAGCGTTTCGTCCTCTTTTGTGTGATTTAAAAAATGGAAATGATCCGTTGTGGTGTTGTGAAAAGCGCTGAGAAATGTTGTTTCTGCAGGAATACAAATTCCTTGTTCGGAAAGTTTTTCTCTAATGTTTTGCAAGTTAAGGATTTCTGCTGCTATTTGAGCATTAGGACCTCCATGGTTTCCTCCGCATGCTCCACAGTCTAAAGCTGATGCAAATGGGTTGTTCGTTGTACAGCTGCCGTGTCCGCAAAAAATAACCCGCTTGCAAAAGGAATGAGTCAACCCTATTCCTCTCAATAAATTTTCAGCATAAAGCACTTTTTTTTCAAATGGGATCCGGTTTAGATCATATTGAACCGGATGCCGGATACGGTTTAGCCATTTATGGGCAACCCTTGGAATGATCATTCTCCAAATCATAGCCAAGCCGCAGTAAAAGCCGGCTGTTTCAACTAAGGCAAACGCTGTGCCAAATTGGTACTTAAGGTTTTTATACAAGGTTTTTAATATTGAGCGTTTATTTGCGCTGCCTGAAGCAAAAACGTTATGCTGCGGCTCTACAAGGATTGGGCAAGAATTGATCGGCGCCTCTTTCTTTCCTTTTAGAATACGAATAGGCAAGCCAAAAAATCCTGCGAATCCGAACGTTTCGTAGTTTCCGAGCTTTTCAATGCGTCTTCTAATTGGCTCAGACCTTGGATCAATACAAAATACCAGTTGAGCGTCGGGTTTTTTTTTCTTATCAGGTTTTTTTATTGAGCGGTTCAATTTATCAATGAGTTGCTCTCTGTATTTCTTTTCTTGCATTTCGATTCGGGTTAACCTGTATTTTTCACTCGTTTTCGGGGTCGAATAAGAAGAAGAATTGAATAAAGCTTGCTTTTCGGCGTCTTTTTTCGAGTACCTTAAAGGTCTGTCGTTGACAAGAATCGCTACAGTGGCAAGCCGTACAGCTAAGTAATCGACTAATTTATTACGACCTTTTATGTATGCGGTCCAACCGGGGAGTTGAGTTAATGCATGGCTAAGGTATGATTCCCATTCCTTTTCTTGAATCTGCAGCTCCTTAAGGCAATATTTAATTGCCTCTTCAGAATCTTGAGGAAGTTTTTTTATCCACATTATTTTATGCTTGAGGTGCTTGTCGTACTTTGCTAAAGACAAGCCATGCTCCATAGAAACCCTTTTCTTTATTAGGCATCGGTATGGCGGCCTGCCCCTCATCATAGAATGCCTGGCACCATTTTATCATTTCGCAGTTGACTTTTTTTTCATTGCTGTTGCCGAATATCAAGGCTCCAACGTTTAGAGCTTGAGCAAATGGGATGTGTTCTAATCCTTCGAGAGGATTTCTTGCGATAAATGTTTTCAATGACCAGGCGGGCGGGATGATTTGAGAGGCTTTTTCTACAATACTTGCAAGAGGCGCTGAATGGACATGATCTTTGTTTTGAATTCCAGGATTATCTCTTTTATCGAAAAGCCTGTATTCACTTGAAGTAAAAGTTAAAGTCATCTAATCAATTCCTTATAAAGCTAATGTTGACGGATCCGGTTGAGAGGCATTCAGCAGCCTCACATAAGTGCTTTTCCAAAAGTTTGTCTGTAAAAAATAGTGTTTGAATTTTAAATTTAAAATCGTCCAGAAAAGTGCGGCAATTGCGATGGAAATAAGGTGCAGCGATGTCAAGGGTTGTATAGCGTTTGCATTCAAATTGGGTAAAGCGCTCTCTACGACAGCGACGCTTATTCCATAAATTGTCCCTGATATGCAGCTGCACGCTATTGCGAAAACTCCTTTTAAAATATTGAGCTTTGTCCTGATGATCGTCAACGCCGCCTGAGTTGTTGCGATGAAGGCAAAAAATATTAAAACTAAAGATCCATTGACTGCAGTGATTTCATAATGGGCAATCTTTGCAAATGCAAAGGCTCCGGGAACTCCGAAAAGACACGCATAAATAAAGACTCTAGGGTTTGCCCCCTGATCAAATTTTAAGCGTTGCTCTTCTAAAGCGGATCCGCTTTGTAAAAATAGAAAGGCTTTAAATAGGCTATGCCAACATAAATGCGCGACGGCAGCCGGGAAGAGGCCTAAACCGCATTGAATGAACATAAAACCCATTTGACTCATTGTTGAACAAGCCAGCATCCTTTTTGCCGAATGTTGAATCAGCGTCCATATTGAACCTAAAAATAATGAGACAAATCCGATGGAAAAAATCGCTGTCATTAACAAAGAGCTTTGACTAAAAAGGGGTGCAAAACGAATGATTAATAAACCGCCTCCGTTAATTAAGCCCGCATGCATGAATGCAGAGACAATCGTAGGAGAATTTAAAGAGCTTAACAGCCATTTGTGAAAAGGGAATATCCCGGATTGAATAACAGCTGTTATCGCTAAAAGAATTGCTGCAGCATTTCTTGCCGCAGAACTGAGAAGATGCTGTCTATTGATAATATCTTCCAGGGAGGTCGATCCTGTTTTTAAATAAAGTATTGTAAATGACGCGGCAAGAGAAATCGATCCTATAAGAAATCCTTTTGCGGCAAGAATTCCTGTTTGTTTGCTCTCAGGACGTCTTTGGTCGTGTATCATAAGCGCGGTCAAAAGAAGGTTGCTTATCGACCAAAAAAGAGCAAGCAGGACGAGGTGGTCTGCCATCATCAAAAATAGTACTGATGAGGTGAGAAAACCGAGTTTGCACATGTAGCTTGCAAAGAGTTTTTGCCCCTTCATATACCGGATCGAATAATGATGGATAATCGCGCTGATATATAAAACCAATGTCATCATGATCCGGGAAAGAGGAGTCAGGGATAATCCGAAAATCGGTTCGGTTTTCATATGGGGAGTTCCAAAAATCCATAAACAAATGCTTAGAAAAAACCCGGCATAGACGCAAGATGTTGAAAAAACGGCGCCTTTTTGAAGGTTGGAAGCGAAGAATATGACGACTCCGCCAAGCAGTGGTAAAAATGTTAATAGAAGTCCAAATGCGAGCGGATCCATTTCCATTCCCTATTTTTTTATTGCTAATCATAATGGATTTTATTAAAATAAGAGAAATTAATTAATTTAATCGATATAATTAGGAAATCTAATAATGGATAGTTTGACCTTGCATTGCTTTATAGCAGTTGCAGAAACAGGGAGTTTTACAAAAGCTGCGCAACAAGTCAACCGCACGCAGTCGGCAGTCACACAGCAAATAAGCAAGCTTGAGAAAATGCTGGGCACTCAGTTGTTTCAAAGAGGAAAAAAGGCTGTCTTGAGTATGGATGGCGAGATATTTTTTGAGTATGCTGAAAAACTGTTCTCTTTGCAGATGGAAGTCCTGGATCGATTTAAACAACCGGAATTAGAAGGGGAGATTCGCTTTGGAATCCCCGAAGATTTTGCCGCAGTATTTCTTTCTGATGTTTTGATGGATTTTTCCCGCCTTCACCCTCGCATTTTGCTGAATGTTGAATGTGATTTAACTTTGAATCTTTTTTCAAAGTTTAAAGAGGGTGGATTAGATATGGTTTTAGTCAAAATGAGCGCTCCTGAGGATTTTCCAAGCGGTGTAGAAGTGTGGTCCGAGCCTCTGGAATGGGCAGGGCTGGAATCGCATTTAAACTTTCTGTGCAATCAGCCTCTATTGCCGCTTGTTCTTTCTCCTCAGCCGTGCGTCTATCGTTTTCGGGCGGTTAAGTCGTTAGAACATGTTGGGATTCCTTGGAGGATTGTCTATACGAGTCCGAGCCATGCCGGCATCATCGCTTCAGTAAAAGCCGGAATGGGGGTTACAGTCTTGCCTAGAAAATTAATTAAGCGGCCTTTGCAAGTGATTAAGGGGGAGAAACTGCCTGTTTTGCCTGATATTCATGTTTCTCTTTTAAAATCAGGTCATAAAAATCCTGAAGTGCTTGCAAATCTGGAGTCGTTTTTGCTGCACAGGCTTAAAAATATTGGATGCACTTTTTCCACCACATGTTGATATCGAAGTTTGAAACTTGATGCCTCATCTGCTTCATCCTTTTTTGACGCTCCTGTTTGGGCATTTGAAGCGCTTGCAAAATAGCTTTTTGCACATCTTCTATACTATAGGGATTAATCAACAACGCTTGATCAAGTTCAGCAGATGCTCCTGCAAATTTCGAGAGAATTAACACCCCGTCCTCATCGGAGTGCGAAGCAATGTACTCTTTGCACACCAGATTCATGCCGTCTCTTAACGGAGTAACCAAGATGATATCTGCAGCCAGGTAATGGGCGACAAGTTCTTCAAAGGGGGCTGTTCCGTAGTGGTAGTGTATGGGCTGCCAAGCATCTGTCGAGTAGCTTCCATTAATTCTCCCAACAAGTTCATCGACTTCTTTTTTTAGTTCCTGATAGCTGCAGACATTCTCTCTGCTTGGAACAGCGAGTTGATAATAAATAAACTTCTTTTTCCATTTAGGATTTTTTGATAAGAGGGATTCAATCGCCAGAAGGCGTTCTCGAATCCCTTTTGAATAATCGATTCGATCAACTCCAAGAATAATCTTTTGGTTGTTCATTAATTTTTTAAATTTTTCCTTACTTTCAACAACAGATTGCTTTTTGCTTGCATTGTTGAAGAGGTGGTAGTCGATGCTGATAGGATTTGCAAAACATTGATCATCAATAGAGCTGCCAAATTCGTGTTTTTGAACTCCTTTAAAGTTGCTAAGATATTGAGGGTGGTGAAATCCGATCGATTGACATAAACGCAATGACTCTAAAATGGGTTTTCCCCAAGGCAAGATGGAATAAATATCCATATGCGGAAAGGGAATATGAAGAAAAAAGTGAACGTTGATATCGGGATTTAAAGTATACAGATATTTGGGAACCAATAGTAAATGATAGTCTTGTATCCAAACAATGGAGTTGCGATCTGCAATTGTAGCAATATAATAGGCAAACTTCTTGTTTACATTTTGATAATATTCCCATGCATTGTGATTGATTGCGCACTTTTCAAAAAAATAGTGAAACAAGGCCCACAGCGTTTCATTGGAAAAATGGTCGTAATATTGGCAAACCTCCTCACTCGTTAAAGGAATGCTGTGAAGCTGATAAGAATCGGGATAGTGCGAGGTGGAAGGAGAAAGAGTGTTGACTTGATGCTTCATAAACTCATCGGAGTAGTTTCCATCCCATCCAACCCATGCTCCGCCTGTTTTTAAAATAATGGGTTCTATCGCATTGACTAATCCTCCGGAAGCGCGCAGCCATTCATTTTGCTCGCTTTGATAGTAAGGCAGCCGATTAGATGCTACGACAAGTTTTTTTTGAGAAGGAAAAGATTTCATTATAGTTATACCGATCGTGATTCATTTAATTCATCGAGTTCATGTATGACATCTTGCACAAGGTCTTGAGGATCTTCTATGCCTAAAGAAAACCGAATCAAACCGTCTGTTATTCCCATTTCCAGCCTTTTTTCAGCAGGGATGGAGGCGTGAGTCATTGTCGCCGGGTGATTGACTAAGGATTCCACTCCTCCTAAACTTTCAGCTAACGTAAAGAGTTTAAAATTTTTAAGCAATTCTAATGTTTGCTTTTTTGAAATATCAAACTCAAGTGAAACCATTCCACTGAACCCTCTCATTTGTTTTTTTGCAATATGATGGTTGGCGTGAGAGGATAGGCCGGGATAATAAATTTTTTTTACCAAGGGATGCGTACATAACCTTTCGACGAAAGCATTTGCATTTTTTTGATGCTGTTCCATTCTCAAAGCAAGTGTTTTTACTCCGCGAAGTGTAAGCCAAGTGTCAAAAGGACTGGGATTTAGACCCATTGACAACCTTTTGAAGTCAAGCTCTTCTTTAAGCGCGGCATCGTTTGTAATCATTGCCCCTCCAATGACATCCGAGTGGCCTCCAATATATTTGGTTGTGCTATGCCAAACAACATCAGCTCCCAAATGCAGCGGATTTTGAAAATAGGGGGAGGCAAAAGTGTTATCTACAACAGCTGTTGCTCCGCACTGCTTTGCTTTAGAGCAAAGCTCTTCTATGTCGTAGATATCCAAAAGGGGATTTGTGGGGGTTTCAAAAAGCAGCCAGGCAGGCTTTTTTTTAAGAGAGAGGTCTATGTCTTTGACATGAACAACTTCAAAAAGGATTCCGAACTGATGAAGTATTTTTGTAAAAAAACGATATGTTCCTCCATAGAGGCCGCTTAGCGCGACAACTTTATCACCGGGTTTTAATCTCGATGCAAGCGCTGTAAGCGCGCCGATCCCGGAAGAAAATACTGTAGCGTATTTACCTTCTTCAAGAGAGGCGAGCACCTTCTCAAGCATGGTGAAATTCGGATTTTTAGCCCGTGTATAATCATAGCCTTTATTCACTCCGGGGGCTAATAGTTCAAATGTCGACGTGAGGTATACCGGAGGCATTACAGCGCCTGTCTCAGAATCAGGCTCCGATCCTGCATGCACGGCCCGTGTTTTAAATTTCATAGAATTCTCTTTAGATTCTTACTGTAAATACTGTTGATTCATCCACTCATCGTTATAGATTTTGCTCAGATATTTAATTCCGCTATCCGGCGCAATGGCGACAATCGTAGCAGGCTCCGAAAGTGTTTTGGCCAGCTCAAGAGCCGCCCAAACATTGGCCCCCGTAGATCCTCCGGCCAGAACTCCTTCTTCCTTTGCTAGTTTTCTCGCAGTCTCAAAAGCGTTTTTGTCTGAAACTTGAACGACATCATCAACGATTTTCATATCGAGAGCTTTTGCAATGTGGTCTTCTCCGATACCTTCTAGCAAGTAGCGGCAATTTGCATCTTTGGGGATTTGTCCGGTTTTGAAGTATGGGTAGTAGATTGAGCCGATCGGATCAGGCATAATCGCTTTAATTTCCGGTTTGCGTTCTTTTAAATATTTTCCAACTCCTGTGATTGTTCCTCCGGTGCTTGCACTTGCAATAAAATAGTCAATTTCTCCTTTTGCCTGCTCCCAAATTTCAGGGCCTGTTGAGAGATAGTGAGCTCTTGAATTTAGGGGATTATCATACTGATCGAGGCGAAAGCTGTTTGGCGTTTCTTCTGCTAGTTTTTTTGCCTTGTTGACATAGTGTTCCGGAGAGGATGGAAGAGCATCTGTCGGGCATACAATGATTTTGGCGCCATAAGCCTTTAAGGAGTTTTGCTTTTCTATGCTAACTTTATCAGGCATTGTTAAAATTGCAGAATATCCCTTGACAGCAGCAATCATCGCAACAGCTGCGCCGGTGTTCCCTGAAGTGTTTTCTATCAAAGTTCCGCCGGGCTTTAACACCCCTGTTTTTTCAGCTTGTTCGATGATGTACTTGACAATTCTGTCTTTGATGCTAAATCCGGGATTGAAAAATTCCAGTTTCAATAATATTTGCACGGTATTGCAAGGAACAATTTTTTTTAACCGGATTAATGGCGTGCGTCCGATGGTATCCAGTAAAGTTTGTGCGTGCATTGCAGTCGAAGCAGTCATAAAAATTATTTAAGGTTATTTAATTGTTGTATAGAGTGCAGGATATTTTGTGCGGTAATTTTGTTATTGCCGGCAAGTTTTTTCCCTTTTTTTGTGTCTGTATTGATGATTACCACCGTAGGCGTTCCTTCGACTTCAAACTTTTCTCCAAGTCTCTTGTAATATTTTATCGCTAGAGCAATATCTGCATAATTTAACTGATCGTAAGCAACGCCTAATTTCGCAGCGCCTTCTTCGACTTGTTTTTCTGTTGGCTCCTCTGTTGTTTCTGAAATTTTTGTCAGCATGGATCTGAGTTTTAAGTATTGTGGTTTATTGTGTATAACAAAAGAAAGGTTGTAGGGGATGAAATTCAACGATGCCGGATGCATGACATGATCGATAAAAAAAACTTTGGATTTTTGTTCAATATCAGGGACGATTTTTTCCAGATGAGGCTCTAACTTTCGGCATGCAGGGCATTGCCAGTCGGTAAAGAAATACGTTTCAATAGGACTGTTTGGGTTGCCAAAGGCGATGTGCTCTTTAATCGAGGTTTGAGCGGCTTCAACTGCGTTGTATTTTGCAACTCCTATAAATGACGCAAGAAGCCCGGCGAACAGAGCGGTTATTGAGGTGATTCCTCTCAGTTTTAGTAACATAGCTTTCTCCTGAAATCTTTTAATAAATAGGTATTCTCTGAATCCTTGAGCAATTAATGCGATCATCAAACACGCGGCAATGCTTAAGCAAATAGGGCACCAATGTCCAATAAGAAATTTTTGAACATAGATAAAGTAAAGTTCTGCTCCAATTGCAGAGCTTAAAAGAATTAATTGTAAAAAACTGTAAATTCCTTGATTGCGAGCAAACCAATGATTGATAGAAGCGACAATGAAAAAAAGCATTCCAAATGCCTCAAAGGGAAAGCCGAAAAGGCGCCAATTGTGTCCTTCTTCGCATTCTGCGCTGCATAGACGGAGAACGGAGATAACTGTTAGAATCATTCCGGCTGCAATAGAAAACAGCGTAACAAGCCACAGTTTTTTTTCAACAGAAGAGAAATAATCGCGTATGGTTTCCATATCTATAAAATCTTTATTTTGAAGGTTTAAGTCAAGAATTTTTCTGCGTAGGGGTGAGAGGGGTCGAGTTCAAGAGTGCGCTTAAATTCAAGGTCAGCGCGATCTTTTTTTCCTTCTTCATGATAGCACATGCCAAGAAAGTAGCGGTATTGGGCTGAATCTCCGGAAAGCTCTATTAATGAATGCAATAGATTTTTGCAATGTGCAAATTGTTTCATATAATAAAAAGCTTGAGCGAGTAAATAACCGATTTCATTGTCATTTCGGTTGACCCAAAAAAAATGCTTCTCAACTTTTTTCATTATTTCATATTGAACATGATGATTTGCTTCCTGTAATGAATAAAATAGTTTTTGGAGGTCCAGTGTCTTGTAAAAATAGAGAAGTTGGGGATCGTAGTGGCTTAGTGAAAAAAATGAGAGAATTTGATTAACGGCAAAAGCGTCTTTTCCGGAGAGCAGCTGATTGGTCATCTTATAACATTCAATAGGTGTGTACCCATTAACAAACAGAGAATAGAAAAAATCCTGAGATCGTGTTCCCGGTTTATTAAAATAGATAAGCCAGTTGCTGAAATATAGCTTTTCATAATCGGTGTCGGGGGGACGGGGATAGTCGATGAGAAATCCTCCAAGAAACTCTGTGTACAGCTTCATTGCGTGTACGTTTACAGAAACATTGGCATCTCCGCAATCGGCAAAGACAGGACGATGGTCGGAACAAAGTTTAAGTTCACTAATCGTATGAATTCCTTTATCGCCCGATAGAAGAAGCAATCTATTTGAAGCGAGAGTTTTTAAGTTTCGGATCGTTCTAAGAGCCTGTATAGGGAGAAGAAAGGGTGTGTCTTCCTTAATGCTGTCTTGATACGCTTCAATGATGAGATCAAATCCCGGATCATCTGAATATCTGCTGGGAAGCAAAGAGGGATTGAATGTAAACTTAATGTCCACTTCTTTGATTTTTAAAGGATCTTGCTTCAAATTTTCTAAAATGGCGGCTTTTCCCGAAAGAACGGGAGACCCTTCATGCAGCTTTTTTTTATGATAGAGAAAAATATCGTTTGGCAGCGTTGCATAAAAATAATTGGCTATGGCTATTAATGGATTTTTTAAGTTTTTGAGAACAAATTTTTTCTTAATTAAATAACATTCCGAAGAACTTGCGGGGTCAAAAAGCGCAAAGTCAAGAACGCCTTCATCAACAAGAGGTTTTAACTTAGGGTGTTTTTCCCAAAAATCCGGGTAGCTTTTGACGTTATCGCTGATAATATAGCAAATGGGTTGGCCGACGGGAAGTATCCGTTTAAGTTCTTCTATAAACAGATAGCCGAATTTTCCTGCGCCGGCTCCAATTTCCAAAATGTAAAGAGGTTCTTTTGGATCCAATTCATCTTCCCAATCCCGGATAGCAGCAGTTGTCTGCCAGGCATAGCTGCGCGCTATAAAAGGGTTGTTTGTAATTTGCCAGGCACGCGGCCCGCTTTTTTCATAGGTATTGTATTGAAGCTTCCAAATCAGCGATTCTGAGTAGGGAAGTCCTTGTTCAATAATTTCTTCCATAATTTGTATTAGAAGAGAAGATTGTCCGGGTTGTCAAGAGAGATTTTTAATTTATTTTTTTCTTCGAAAATTAATTAAGAACTCGACTTTGCAAAATTGTCGAAAGACAGGTATCATCTTATTCTTCTTGTAAAAATCATTTATTTGGATAAAGGCTCTTTATATACCGATCGCGCCCTCAAAATTTGGTTTTTGGCAGAGAGAAATCCCAAATTTTGAGGACGCGATCGGTATACAGGCGGGGTCGAAAATTTTAAAACACGATAATAATCAAAAGCCTATTTTGAACAGGTTCTTAGGTTATTATGTTGGCTGCAGATGCTATGAAACTTTCTCAAAACTCATTCGAATATAATACTCCCTCTCAGGCCTATACCCATGGGCTGGAGCAAATTTATGCTCTTGAGACGATCGACCTTTCTACTGTAAAAAAAATTTCTGTTTCCCCTGCTGCTTCAGAACAGTCTTCAACTTCCCGCGCTTTTGAAGAAAATGAAAGACTGTGGGATGGTCAGTTGATGTTGAGCTTAGGAGATGAATTTTTGCCTTGGATTTCTCCTTTTTTCTTAGAAGAGCCGATTCAAGTTTTGCATCTATCCCGGAAGACAGAAATTGTTTGCACGGATCAAGGCATCCGGAGGATAAAAGATTTGCTTGATCAAGATTTTCGCGATTGGGTGATGAGTAAAAGGATTGGGCAAGGATATATAGAAGAAATTGAACAAAAGCTAAAGGAGTTTACCGGCGGCAGATCGTTTGAACGCGCTTTTTTCGTTGAATTCGCCTCTTTCTTAAGAGGAATCACTGTTGGCTTGGAAAGAAAAAAAATAGCGGTTTTGCTTAAGTCCTATGGGTTGGCAGAGTATTACCCTTTATCTCCTTTTGAAAAAATGGAGTCTCTAAATTTGCAGAACCAAAGAGAGGCGGATTGGATTCATGATGCGAAAAAAGAATTGTCTCGAGAAGATATTCGGTCATATACCAAAGCAGCACTTACCCGCATATCTAAAACTTTTCTTCTTCCCTGGATTCGTGCACGAGGAGGAGTTGTTAATATCCATGAGGTGCTTGAAAGATTGGAGCGGATTGCACAAGAGCCGGAACTTGTGCCTAAAATCGATAAGTTTTTGCAAGATGTGTGCTTTCTTGATCAACATCCCTTTACATTTTCGTTATTTGAAGTTGCAGACCGAGTATATTGCCCTGACCAAAGAAGCGCTGAGTGGTATCTGAAAATATGCAAAACGGCGCAAAGTTATTTTTATCAAGAAAATACAGTTTATGAATTAGGTTGTTTAAAGACGCTGCTTGCGAAAGAATTTAGTTTGACTTGGGAAAGTTTTCCCGATCTATTTGTTTCGCTGACTTTGAAAAGAAGTCCTCTTTTCAGAGTTCGAAAGGGGGTATCCGGAAAACTTGAAGTAAGATTATCTCAAGGCCTTATTCCTGTTTTATGATCTTTGAAACAGAATATGGGATCAACGACGCGTTCAACCCCTTGAGGGTTGGACAAGGAGTCGATCTCTTTTTCTGTAAAAAGGCTATTTTTTCGCCGAAGGGACTTTTTCAGGGTCGACTATTTATCTCTCTCCCAGAGTCTAAATGCATGATTATCTAAAGACCAGCTTAGAATGTTTCCGTTGTTTAATTCGAGAGCGCCATAGACATTTCCTGTGTGTCCTTTTAAAGTTTTTACAAGAGGCCGATCCAAGTCAATATTCCAGATTTTAAGCGTTTTGTCGGCAGACCAGCTTAGAATGTTTCCGTTGTTTAATTCGAGAGCGCCATAGACATTTCCTGTGTGTCCTTTTAAAGTTTTTACAAGAGGCCGATCCAAGTCAATATTCCAGATTTTAAGCGTTTTGTCGGCAGACCAGCTTAGAATGTTTCCGCTGTTTAATTCGATAGCGCCCTGTACCCATCTCAAGTGTCCTTCTAAAGTTTTTACAAGAGGCCGTTCCAGGTCAATATTCCAGATTTTAAACGTTCCGTCGGCAGACCAGCTTAGAATGTTTCCGTTGTTTAATTCGAGAGCGCCAAAGACATTTCCTGTGTGTCCTTTTAAAGTTTTTACAAGAGGCAGATTCTGGTCAATATTCCAGATTTTAAACGTTCCGTCGGCAGACCAGCTTAGAATATCCCCGCTGTTTAATTCGATAGCTCCCTGTATCCATCTCAAGTGTCCTTTTAAAGTTTTTACAAGAGGCAGATCCTGGTCAATATTCCAGATTTTAAACGTTCCGTCGGCAGACCAGCTTAGAATATTTCTGTTGTTTAATTCGATAGCGCCATAGACATTTCCTGTGTGTCCTTTTAAAGTTTTTACAAGAGGCAGATCCTGGTCAATATTCCAGATTTTAAGCGTTCCGTCGACAGACCAGCTTAGAATATTTCCGCTGTTTAATTCGATAGCGCCTTGTACCAAACCCAAGTGTCCTTTTAAAGTTTTTACAAGAGGCAGATCCTGGTCAATATTCCAGATTTTAAGCGTTTTGTCGGCAGACCAGCTTAGAATGTCTTCGTTGTTCAATTCAAAAGCGCCATAAATAATTCCGGAGTGCCCTTCTAAAGTTTTCCTATTTAAAAAGCTAGGGTAAATGTGTTCAATTGCCATATAGGCAAAAAAAGGGTCTTGTGGATTTTCAATCGGGTAATAGGAGCTGAACTTTTGCATGAATATGGAAGGATTATAAATTTTTCGTAGAATTGGCTTCCAAAATAAAAATTTGTTTGACTGTTGATACCAAACCCTGCAAACAAGCTGGATACTGGTAATTTCTTTTGGATTTTTACATATAATTTGTTCGATAAAATTTTGAAATAATTCAGAAATTATACTAGCTTGCGTTACAGGAAGCTCCATATTGTAAGCATGGTGGTATTTAATGTAATTATTGTTGTTTGTTATCATAATATAAAACCTTAAATTTTTTACTTTATACCGCTCGTGATTCAAAATTTGGTTTTTGGCAAAGAAAAAGCTCTCGTGGTTGAACGATCGCAAGCCGCTCAATATTGATTAATATTGAGCGGCTTGCGATCGTTCAACCACGAGGTTTTTTCAAAGCCAAAATCCCAAATTTTGAAACACGAGCGGTATAACTATCCTGATTATTAGTTCTCCTAAAATCTCTCCTAGAACAAAAATCTAAATAGACTCGCATTCGGTATTTGTGTCCCTCATCCAGATTTTAAGCGTTTTGTCGGCAGACCAGCTTAGAATATCCCCGCTGTTTAATTCGATAGCGCCCTTTACCCAATTCAAGTGTCCTTTTAAAGTTTTTACAAGAGGCTCATCTAGATCAATGTTCCAGATTTTAAGCGTTCCGTCTGCATACCAGCTTAGAATATTTCCGCTGTTTAATTCGATAACGCCCTGTACCCAATTCAAGTGTCCTTTTAAAGTTTTTACAAGAGGCTCGTTCAGGTCAATGTTCCAGATTTCAAGCGTTCCGTCGGCGGACCAGCTTAGAATGTTTCTGTTGTTTAATTCGATAGCGCCCTGCACCCAATTCAAGTGTCCTTTTAAAGTTTTTACAAGAGGCTCGTTCAGGTCAATGTTCCAGATTTTAAGCGTTCCGTCGGCAGACCAGCTTAGAATATCCCCGCTGTTTAATTCGATGACGGTATAAACTATTTCATAGTGTCCTTTTAAAGTTTTTACAAGAGGCTCGTTCAGGTCAATGTTCCAGATTTTAAGCGTTCCGTCGGCGGACCAGCTTAGAATGTTTCCGTTGTTTAATTCGATAGCGCCTTGCATCCAATCCAAAGGTTCTTCTAAAGTTTTTACAAGAGGCTCATCCAGATCAGTGTTCCAGATTTTAAGCGTTCCGTCGGCGGACCAGCTTAGAATGTTTCTGTTGTTTAATTCGATAGCGCCCTGCACCCACCTGAAGTGTCCTTCTAAAGTTTTTACAAGAGGTTCATCTAGATCAATGTTCCAGATTTTAAGTGTTCCGTCGGCAGACCAGCTTAGAATGTTTCCGTTGTTTAATTCGATAACGCCCTGTACCCAATCCGTGTGTCCTTTTAAAGTTTTTACAAGAGGTTCATCCAAGTCAATATTCCAGATTTTAAGCGTTTTGTCGGCAGACCAGCTTAGAATGCCTCCCTTTTTTAAAATCACAGCTCCATAAATAGCTTTAGAGTGTCCTTTTAATGTTTTAATATTTAAGAATTTAGGGTAAATGTGCTTAATTGCCATATAGGCAAAAAATGGGTCTTGTGGATTTTCTACCGGATAATAGAAGCCGAACTTTTTTAGGAATATGGAAGGGTTGTAAATTTTCCGTAGAATTGGCTCCCAAAATAAAAATTTGTTTGATTGCAGCCGCCAAACTTTGCAAACAAGTTGGATATTTGTAATTTCTTTTGGATTTTTACGTATAATTTGTTTAATGAAATTTTGAAATAATTCAGGAATTATACTTGCTTGCATTACAGGAAGTTGCATATTATAAGTGTAGCAATCTTTAATATATTGAGAATTAGGTGTTATTTTCATAATTTAATAACCTCGTAAATATTTTTTGTTTTCAATATTTTATACCGCTCGTGTTTCAAAATTCGGGATTTTGGCTTTGAAAAAACCAAATTTTGAAATGCGGCCGGTATGTGATTAAAATTTGAATTTGAAGACACCCTCTACTTTCTGTTGTTTTATTGGACCAATCAATTAATTTCAATAAAGAAGATGTCCAGACAATAATTCTTGGTACTCGACTTTGCAAAAAATTAAACCGCTAGCGCCAAGGTTTCCACCAACCAGTCCCTCCAAACCCCGTGTTCCTCCAGTTTGATTTCTCCAGAAGGTGTCGAATCCCTCTTCCTGAAAAATAATTATCTCTCCACAGTCGAGTTCCAATCGCTTTGATTAAATCAGAGAACGAGATGGCCTCCCTTGCCATACCATGCTGTCTTTTCTGCTGTTATACCGCTCGTGTTTCAATTATTTTTGTGGAACCAGTACGTTTGAAGGATATGCAAAATTTTGCAAAGTCGAGTATTATTATTTTTACGGAAATTCCTAATATCCAGACCTCTTAGTGGATTGCCGGAAAACTTTCGACGCTGGAAATTGGATTGGAAGAGATTATTTCAAAGCTTCATTTCTTAACATGCAGGCATCGCAAACCTCACATGGATGGATGCCTTTTGGATCATAACAGCTAAATGTTAAAGAAATCGGTACATTCAATGTTTTTGCTTTTTCAACGATCCGCTTTTTGTCCCAACTAATTAGAGGTGTGATAATTTTAGGAGGCGCCCCATTTGCAGACTGCCTTGTTGCTATATTAACGACACATTGAAAGGCTTGGTAAAACTCAGGCCGGCAGTCCGGATAAGGATTTTGGTCTAAAAAATTGGGGCCGCAATGAATCTCTTGTGCATTGTGAATTTCTGCTTGTCCGGCGGCAAAGGCAAGAAAGAGGGTGTTGCGGGCCGGCACATAAGTTGAAGGAATTCCATCTTTTGCAATTTCTTCTTTAGTTCGATGGGTCGGAAGCTCTATGTCGTTAACCAAGGCGGTATTTTCGAAGCAGTCAGGATCAATTGTGATGATTTTATGGGGAATGCGGTAATGTTCGGCAATTTTTTTTGCATGCTCGATTTCAATGCGATGCCTTTGGCCGTAATCAAAGCTGAGCGCCATACAATCCTTTTTATCAGATAACGCCATTGCTAAAACAACAGTTGAGTCTAATCCTCCGCTAAAGAGAATGATCGCTTTCATTTACACTCCTTGAGTTTGAGAGTCCCATATCCATTTATGAATTTGCAAGTTGATACGGACAGGCAGCCGGTCTTTTAAAATCCATTTAACCAGCTCTTGAGGATTCATGTTATTGTGTTCGGGTGAGAAAAGAACAAGCTTAGAGCGGGAAAAAAGTTGATATTTTTCACAAACTCCTAATGCCCAGTCATAGTCTAAACGATTTTTGATCACAAATTTTACCTCGTCATGCGGTCTAAGAGCTGCAAGGTTTCCCCAGGCATTTTTTTGACTCATGCCACTTCCGGGGCATTTGATATCAAGAATTGTAATCACGCGGAAGTCGACTTGAGATATGCTTAATGAACCGCTTGTTTCCAAATTAACGACATATCCTTCATCGCATAATAAGCGCATCAAATGGTAAATGTTTTTTTGTAGAAGGGGTTCTCCTCCGGTAATGCAAACATGGGAGACTCCATATGTGCAGACCTTGTCTAAAATTTCAGTTAATGTTAACTGATTTCCTCTACTGAAAGAGTAGGGAGTATCGCACCAGCTGCAGCGTAGATTGCACCCCGACAGCCGAATAAAAGTTGTCGGTATGCCGGACAGGCTTGTCTCGCCTTGGATGCTGCAAAAAATTTCTGTCAAATAGAGTAATTGATTCTTAGTAGTTTCCATCATAAACATGGATTATTATAGCAAGGTTGTGGCAAAAAATCTATCGAAAGCTTATACCGTTGAAATAAAATGTTAAATTTTTTGGGGGGCGCATGCTAAAACCGATCAAAAAAATTGCTGTAACGGGTGGTGCCGGACAAATTTGTTATTCCTTGCTGTTTAGAATCGCAAATGGCGATATGCTGGGAAAAGATCAGCCTGTTTCTTTGCATATTTTAGAAATCCCCGAAGCTGTGGAGGTTTTAGAAGGCGTTAAAATGGAGTTAAGAGATTGCGTTTTTCCTTTGCTAAAAGAAATTAAAATAGGTTGTGACAATCGCGAGCTTTTTAAGGAGGTTGATTATGTTTTGCTAGTCGGCGCCAAACCAAGAAGCTCTGGAATGGAACGCTCTGATCTTTTGCTTGAAAACGGCATCAACTTCGTTGAGCAGGGAAGAGCTTTAAATGATGTTGCTGATAGAGATGTCAAAGTCATAGTCGTTGGCAACCCTTGTAATACAAATGCGCTTATTTGCATGAATAATGCCCCCCAAATACCAAGAAAAAATTTTTATGCGATGACCAGGCTGGATCAAAATCGCGCAGCCCATCAATTGGCGCGCAAGGCGATGGTTGATATAGCAGATGTGGAAAATATGACGATATGGGGGAATCATTCCTCAACCCAGGTTCCTGATTTTTATCATGCCAAAATCTCGGGCCGCCCTGCTCCGGAAGTGATCCAGGATAAAGAGTGGATCGAACATACTTTTATTCAAACAGTGCAAAAAAGAGGCGCAGAGATTATAGAAGCTCGCGGAAAATCTTCAGCTGCGTCTGCAGCAAGCGCTGTAATTGACACTGTTCGCGATTTAGTTGCACCGACTCCTGATGGACAATGGTTTTCATTGGGTGTTTGTTCTGATAGAAACCCTTATGGAATTGAAGAAAATCTTATTTTTTCCTTTCCATGCCGCTCAAAAGGCGATGGAGATTACGAAATTATTAGAGGAATTTATTGGAACGATATTCTTAGAGATAGGATAAAAGCTTCTGAGAGAGAATTGCTTAACGAAAGACGAACTGTCGATTCGCTTGTATTCAAGGGGGTATAAAATGTCGAAAGTGCTTTTTGAAATTACACAAGACCATCTTGAAACAGGAATGCGCGGTTATCCTGTAGGGTATTGCACAACCTCCTCTGTTGATCCGGAAAAAGGCCTTTTTTATGTAGGGAAAGCTGTATCCAAGCTCTCTCGACGCTCTCCGGAAGAGGTGATTTATCTGCTTTATCATGGAAAAGAAGCCAATGAAAAGGAGTTGGATGCTTTTAAAAAGGAACTAATAAAAAGAGGTCAAGTTTCCGACCAATTAAAAAAATGCATTTTATCTTTTCCAAGGCCTGCACATCCGATGCAGCATCTTATTGCTGCCTTGGCGTTTGCCTCGACTTTCGAAGGAACAGGCGATTGGACGGAAGACGCAATCAATCTTGTCGCTAAAATTCCAATAATTGCTGCGCTGTTGATTAATCATCATGCAGGCTGGGGAGGCGTGTGCGCATCGAATCCTGAACTTGGGTATATGGAAAATTTTACTCAAATGTTGAATGTGCCCAATGTGAATTTAGAGAAGTTGACAGAAGTGATGAAGCTTTTTAATGTGTTGCACTACGATCATGGCGGAGGAAATTTGTCGGCTTTTATTGCAAAAGGGATCGCATCGGGGCTTCAAGATTTATATGGGTCGTTAGCAGGCTCAATGAGCGCTCTGGCAGGTCCGCGTCATGGAAAAGCTAATCAAGATAGTTTGGCATTTGTACAAGAAGTATTGAAAAAAGTCGGAGAAGATGCGTCCCCCAAGCAAGTTGAAGATTACGTTCGCAATTTATTGGCCGAAGATCGGTTGATTTTTGGTTTTGGCCACGCAGTATTAAGAGTTGAAGATCCAAGAGCTTCAGTTTTGTACGATGTTGCAGAAAAACTTTTTCCGCATCATCCGTTGGTTAAAATCACGAGAATGCTTCGGATAGAAGGACCAAAGGTGCTAAAGGAGAACCCGAAAATTTCAAATCCTTATCCTAATGTTGATGCGATTTCCGGGACTGTTTTAACGGCCGCCGGTTTTCCTTATCCGGAATATTACACGGTTTTATTTGGACTTTCCAGAGTTGTTGGGATTAGCCGCCAATTGATTTATGAGAGAGTGGAAGCCAGAGGCGGAAAAGGAACGCCTATTATTCGTCCAAAATATTATTACAAAAGTTTGTAAGACTTTTACAAAATTTCGGTTCAATCGATTTATGACCTGTTTAGTGTAGTAGAAACAAAGCAAAAAGCGCATTTTAGAGATTTTGAACAGGTTCTAAATGGCTTCAACAATGTTTTTTTCAAGGCGGCTTGCATAATATGCGTGGTTAAGAAGCCCTTTCGAGCCCATTCCCGCCAATATCCAAGTACGTGTGTTTATCTGTTTAAGAATCGGTTTTCTATTCGGTGTAGATGCCCGAAGAGCTGCTTGGCATTTAATTATTTTTAGAGATTTTATGTCAGAGCAGAGATGATGAAGTTTGGGGATTAATAAACTTTTTGCAATTTCAATGTTTGGCTCTGCAGCAGCAAACCGGTGCTCGAATGTCCCTCCTATGAAACATCTATTATTTGTTGATCCGGGCACCAAATAAATGTTTCCGCTAATAGGAAAAAAAAGAGTGTGATTCCATTCAATTTCAAGAATCTGCCCTTTAACAGGATGTATTGGCAATGAGAGCTCTTTAAACGGTGAAGCGCCTGTTGCGATCACAATGAGGTCTTCTTGCAGTTCATCTATTGATTTTACTTTTTGAGTTCTCCATTCCGCTCCAAATTGTTCGCATGCCTTCCAAAGCCCTGACAGGTATTGTTTTGTATCTACTTGAAATCCGTTTTCAATCCATATTCCCGAAAAGGGATAAAGTGGAAAAAATTTTTCTTTAATCGCATCGGCCGACAACCAGGAAACCATTGAGTCTTCAGAGGCTGTTTGTTGAAAAAATTGTGCTTGCTTATCATTTAGAGCCGGACGAAATAAACCTGTTTTATAGTAAACAGGCCTGTTCAAAGCAACGCTTGCAGCGTCCAGCAATTGAATTGAGCATTGCAGTTTCTCTTTAGCATCTTTTGGAGGCTTAGCCTTTATTCCTGTATAATAATGGAGAAGCCCTGCAGAAATCCCCGAGGCATTTTCACCGATTGGCCTGTATTCATAGAGTTTGACTCGATACCCTTTCCGGGCCAAGAAATAAGCTGAAGCAATCCCGGAAAAGCCGGCCCCGATAATTGCAATTTTAAGTTGATGTTTTCTCAAAGCCAAAAACCGAATTTTGAAACACGATTAGTATAATTGGGTATAAATATCATTGCAAATGCAAGTTCTATTTGGTTATCATCAGAAAACAGTTGTATCATCTCGACATTGCAAAGTCGAGTGAAACAGATTGCGTTTCAAGGCGTGTCGTTTGCGTCGAAATTCCTAATTTTGAGGGCGTGGTCAGTGTAATTATTAAGAACCTGTTTAAAATCTCTGAAAATTGTGATTTTTAGCGAATTTTGCTTCGTTTTTGCAATCTTTAAAACTTGCGCATACTTGGGAAAGTAGAGAAGTTTTAAAGGTTGCAAAAACAAAGTGAAAGGCGCAAAAGGCGCTTTTTCAGAGATTTTAAACAGGTTCTAAGGAGGGAAAATGATGGAAGAACCTACAGCATGGAATCTTATTCGCCGGCTATTTTCTGTGTTGTTTCTCGGAGTGCTTGCAGCAATTGCTGTTGCCGGCTTTTTTCTTTACTTTTTTAACCCCTCAGTGAGTTTCCCTCTCAACGATGTTCTTATTAATTCTGAAGTTGCGAAAAAACTTAATTTTGAGGAAGGAGGGGTTCGTTATATTTTCAACAGGGTTGAATTTTTGAACTTTAATGAAAAAAAACAGACTTGGGATAAGAGAAAATTAACTCTTGATCAATACAAAAAATTTTATCATTTGATTAAAAATGACAAAAGCGAAACCTATCCCGGCGATCAAGTAACAGAAAGGTTTTATGAATCGAACCCGGCGATTATGTCGATTGTTGTCAGAAAAGAGGGTTCTCCAAATGATCAGGTTTTTCAGGAAGTTCAAATTTCTCCAAAAGGCGATGTCTATAGAGTTAAGTTAAGGCAGGAACAGAAATATTCCGAGTGGGCGTATTTTCAGCATAAAGATATTTATCAAAAAGTTCTTAAGGCAGTTGGAGGCGATTAATGGGGGAATTGCTTTTTCTGGGCACGGGAGGATCAATGGGAGTTCCCATTATTGGGTGTCATTGCGCAGTATGCAGCTCGTCTTATTCAAAAAATAAAAGACTGCGCCCTTCATTACTACTAAAGCTTAAAGAAAAAGTAATTGTCGTTGATGCCGGACCGGATTTCCGCACGCAAGCGCTGAGGCATCGCATCGATGATATAGACGGAGTGATTTTTACTCATGCTCATCACGATCACACCGCCGGCCTTGATGATTTGCGCGTGTATGCCATGAGGCGCCAAGACCCAATACCCTGTTTAACGTCTCTTGCAACAGCAGATGACTTGAAGAGGCGTTTCGATTATATTTTTAGTAATAAGAAAAAACACCAGCTAGTTTCAAAAGTTGACATGCATATATTGGAAGGAGAGAGGGGGAAGGCTGATTTTCTTGGCATCGAAGTGAAATACTTGACCTATTATCAAGCAGGAATGCCTGTTAATGGATTTCGCATTGGAAATTTGTCGTTTATTTCCGATATCAAAGACTATTCTTCGTCTATTTTTGAAGATCTTCAAGGAATCGATATTTTAGTTCTCAGCGCTCTTCGCTTCGGCTCTTCCCGGCTTCATTTTAGTATAGGCGAGGCAATAGAATTTGCTAGCGCAGCAGGTGCAAAGCAGACATGGCTGACCCATATTGCACATGAGGTGGATCATGAACATGCGAATGAATACTTGCCTTCCAATGTCCAATTAGCATACGATGGTTTGTCTTTTCAATTTCAATACTAAAAACACTTATGTACGAACAGATACGTGAAAAAACAGGCGATGAAGATATCAAGCGGGAAAAACGCGCTTTATTGGTTGCGGTTTACCAAGGATCGGATCAATTAAGCGTATGCCGAGAGCATCTTGATGAACTTGAGCTATTGTGTGAAACATATGGAATTGAAGCTGTTGGGAAGTTTCCTTGCCAAGTAAGAAAGTTTAATGCTTCTACTTTAATTTCCTCCGGAAAAGTAGAAGAGATTGACGAGTTAAAGCAGAAAGTTAATGCAGATGTTATTGTATTTGATGATGAAATCGCTCCAAACCAGCAAAGAAATTTGGAAAAAATTTATCAGATACCCGTTATCGACCGAGCTGAGGTGATCATCGGGGTATTTGCTCAAAGAGCGCATTCCAGAGAAGCTAAATTGCAAGTAGAGCTTGCCCGTTTAAAATACTTGTCGCCTCGCTTAAAGAGGATGTGGACCCACCTATCAAGGCAGCAAGCTACGGCGGGAGGAGGAGCTTACCTTAAAGGAAAGGGTGAAAAACAAATAGAGATAGATAGGCGGCTGTTGAAAACGCGAATTTTGCAGCTTCAAAAAGAAATCAACGCAGTCCGTGCTCATCGGGTAACGCAACGCATGCAAAGGGAAAAATCGGAAATACCGACTTTTGCCATAGTAGGATATACAAACGCCGGGAAGTCGACGCTGTTGAATGCGTTGACAGAAGCCGGTATTTTTACAGAGGATAAACTTTTTGCAACGCTGGATACGACGACTAGAAAATTCACTCTTCCAAATAACCAAGAAGTTTTATTGATAGATACAGTAGGTTTTATCCGCAAGCTTCCTCACTTGTTGATTGCAGCTTTCCGCAGCACGCTTGAAGAAGCTGTTCAAGCTGATATATTGATCCATTTAATTGATGCAAGCCACCCTATGGCTTTTGAACAGGCAGAAGCTGCAATGGAAGTTTTGAAGGAATTGGGAGCTAAAGACAAGCCCACGATTACAGTGGCAAATAAAGTCGATCAAGCAGAAAACTATTCGATTCTAAAAAAGCTGCGCGTTAGGTTTCCAAAGACTGTCACAATATCTGCGCTTAAGCAGGAGGGATTTGATGACTTAATCACTTTAATGGTTGACGAGCTGCAAAAGCGAAGAAAGATCATTTCTCTTAAGATTCCTCAAAAAGATTATGCAATTGTGAGTGAAGTGATGAAGATGGGGAACGTTCTCAAGCAAGATTACGAGGACAATGACGTTTTAATTCAAGTCGATATCCCTTTTCAATATGTCGGCAGATTTTCTAAATATGTTGAAGATGACAATTAAACAGTTGCCGGATACCGAAAGGCCTCGGGAAAGAATGCAGCAGTTAGGAGCTGATGCGCTTTCTTCAACAGAATTATTGGCCATTATTTTGGGAAGCGGAACACGGGGGACTTCTGTTTTACAATTGGCTGAAAATATTCTTAAACAATTTGGGACTCTGCGGAAGCTGGCTGCAGCTACAATCGAGGAGTTGCTGCAAATTAGAGGGCTTGGAAAAGCAAAAGCGATTCAACTGAAAGCGGCTGTGACTTTTGGAGTGCGTGCCAACAATCCCGGTTACCGATTTAGGTACAGAGTTTTGAATCCTCAACATGTCTATTATTATGTGAAAGATGAGTTGGCGCATGAATCTCGTGAGATTTTGCAATTGCTGCTTTTAGATATCAAGGGGTATTTGATTGTAAAAAAGACTGTATCAATCGGTACTCTGTCGCAAACATTAATTCATCCGCGGGAGGTATTTTATGAAGCGATCCGCCATAAAGCGGCAAGTTTAATTATTGTACATAACCACCCAAGCGGAGATCCTACACCTTCCAAGGAAGATTTAGAGCTGACAGAGAATTTGATTCAGGCAGGCCGGCTGATGGGAATCCCTGTTCAAGATCACATTATAGTAGGGGCGAGAACATTTGTTTCATTAAGAGAAGTTGGGATTTTTAAAGGAGAATAAGATTGAGAGGAATTAATGACAAATCATATCGGTTATGAAATTGCAGCAAACCTTATTGAAGGGGGATTTTCTGCAGGTTCGGGAGCTCTTGCTGCCCGATTATTGGTATATCCCGGAGGAGTCTATGGGGGAGTCGTTTGCGCTGCCTCCGGTTGGCTTGCAAGTAAACCTATTCATTATGTTGTAAAATATTTTTTTAATGATAACGGTTTTTGGCCTACGATTATTACAAGAATTTGCCAATTTACCGTCAATTTTTTTGCAAATGTTGGTTTTTTTATGCTTACAGCACAATGGCATCGCTTTTCGCCGACGCTTTTGGCGGCCGCATCTTTTTCCGGAACTGCCTTATTATTTCAAGGATTGTGTATTTTTACAGTTTCGCTTATTGCGACGATGACAATACAACTTCCTCAACAATAGTTTCGTATAGAGTTTTTCTGTTAATGTTCACGCAGGGCAGCAGAATCCCTTGCCTCTGTGCGTGCCCGTGCCCCCTGCCCGGATTCTTATCTGCCAAAACAACTAAACGTATTGCAAAACGATAGACTTCCAATCGTTCAACCACGAGAGCTTTTTCAAAGCCAAAATCCCAAATTTTGAGGGCGCGAGCAGTATAAAATGACTTAAGCAAGAAGCCTTTTTTACTGTACGATGCCCAGGATTTCAAGTAAAGCCTCTACTCCAGTATTATTCAGTATGTAATGTTTGTCGTCTCTTAGATCAAAAAATGTACTCATGCTGTAGAGGAGACTGTCATAGTTATCAGATTCTATGTCAACACCTGAAGATGCAGCATGTTTATCAGCAATCTCTGATAAAGTCTGCCCATAAAACTGAATACTTAAATTTGTTCCGGCGTATTCCATTTCAATCTTTGCCTGAATACGAGGAGTAATCTCTTCTAGCTTGAAAATGCTGTAGAAAATTTCTCTACACTTTTCTTTGGGGTAATCTTCCAATACTTTTTGTTGAATGACTGAATCATAATCTAGGTGAGACCTATCAAGACCAAATTCGTCTCCAAGAATCCATCGGGCATAGTTAATAACATGCCATTGTGAATCCTGTTCATTTTTGTTAGCGTATTCCATAATTAAATCTTCTTTTACTTCTCTTAAATACTGTAGAATTTGCTGGTTGACTAAATTTCCGCTCTTTAATTTTCGGTACTCTCTTGTCGCAACTTCCAACCAGGTAGGCGAGCATTTTTTCGAGGCATTGATTAATTCCAAAATGACTCTCTCTGTTATATCTTGATTATTTTTAGCCTTTAATTCTATAATTAATAATTTTAGATAGTATTGTAGCTCTGCTGAGGCGGCAGGGGCTGTTTCTTGACTGATATAATTGTATTTACTAGGATCCGGTACTGTATCAGTTACCCAACTCCTTATTTGATTGGAAATTTCTTGGAATTCAGAGTGGTCTTTTCCAGCTGAACTCCATAAATTAACAAGTTCTTGTAGATCAGCAGCTATCACTTGGGGGTCATTTTGCGGAAGCATTGGTATAGGTGTTGGCGCAATAGAAATAGCCTTTTTGGAGAGAAATTTTGCTTTGTTATTAGTTGTTATGCTTGTAATATATGCATAATTTTCTTTTGAGATATCGGATATTTGATATGCTTTTAAGGCCAATCCGATGCCAACAATTGGAAAAAGTACGACTGTGCCAATCAATCCAACAATTCTCTTCACAACATTTATTAATGGATGTGATTTTTCGTAAGCTATAGCATGTGAAAATTCGCTTCTGCCATTTCTTATAGCCATATACCTTCGACCACCAACGAGCCATCTTAAAGGCGTAATCAGTAAGTCAGCGGTATTGGTGTTGTTTGTGTCAATTCTCGTGATAAAATAATCAAATTCCATTTTTTTATAAAATCCTTAATTTAATAATTTTTTTGTTTTTAATAATAAATTTATGGTATTAAGATTTTATAAAGTTCTCTCTCTCGACTTTGCAAAAAATTAGACCGCTAGCTCCAAGGTTTCCACCAACCAGTCCCTCCAAACCTCGTGTTCCTCCAGTTTAATTTCTCCGGAAGGTGTCGAATCCCCCTTCCTGAAAAATAAATTATCTCTCCGCAGTCGAGTTCGAATCGCTTGATTAAATCAGAGAACGAGATGGCCTCCTTGTCATACCACGCTGTCTTTTCTGCTGTTATACCTCTCGCGCCCTCAAAATTTGGGATTTTGGCTTTGAAAAAGCTCTCGTGGTTGAACGATCGCAAGCCGCTCAATATTAATCAATATTGAACGGCTTGCGATCGTTCAACCACGAGAGCTTTTTCAAAGCCAAAATCCCAAATTTTGAGGGCGCGAGCGGTATAAAGGTGTTAAAATAAGAGATCCCCTTTTTCTTGATATTTTGGTTGAAGATAAAATCATTGTCGAAGTGAAAGCTGCCGAAAAAGCTAATCCTGTACATCAAGCACAACTCCTCGCTTATCTTCGCTTAACCGGCCTCAGGCTTGGCCTGCTCATAAATGTTGGTTCCGGACATTTAAAAAATGGAATAACCCGTGTAATAAACGGGTAGATTCTCTGTGTCTTTGAGCCTCTGTGTTTCAATTGTTTTTGTGGAACCGGTACGTTTGAAGGATATGCAAAATTTTGCAAAGTCGAGCTCTCTAGCAAATTGAGCTTACAGCCTACACTTACAGCAGTATGAGACAATACAACCGCTTTTGAGATCGAGGAACTCCGGGGCTTTCACACACCCGACGTATATGAATTTATGCAATTAGACACTTGCATTTTGAATTCAGGTTGCAACCGAAAGATCATTGATAATTTTATGCGCTATTTTTTTGCCGGATGCTAAAGCTCCATTAATCGAAGCGGAATCGACCACTTCTCCTGCAATATAAATCCCTTCATGACGTGGATGATGATAATCAACAAGTGGAGGAGGGTGGTCTTGAGAAGGAAGTGCGGTTTTGATGACATAAGTGTTGAGATGAGACGGCTTTGCCCCCAGCCAATCGCTGATTTGCTGTTGTACGCAACTTTCAAGATCTCGAATTTTTTGCCATTTATTATCGACAACTGTAGCAGATAATAGGTGTTGTCCTTTTGGCGCATAAGACGGCTGCACAGCGCTGTCAATCGATAAGTTGTTGACCGGTCCCTTAAGATCTCCCAACATCAACATTTTATGAGGCTTTATCAGGTTGGAATCAATAAAATAATAAAGGCATGTGATACCGATCATTGCATGGCAAGGAATTAAGGGAAAAAATTGGTTTGTCGTGCGGGAATCAAAGCAGCAAATGATGATGTCGGGGCGATAAGTTTCACCGCTTTCCAATTCAATAAAATGCTCCTCGATTCGAATGACATTTTTTTGATAGTGAATCTGAGTTTTGTTTAACCGGTTCGCCAGTTGCCAGGGAATTGCTCCCATTCCTTCAGAGGGAAGATAGGCTCTTCCTGTCAAAAACTGGCGAAAGCGTTTCATAAATATCGGAGCTTGAGTATGAAGAGAGTTTTCTAAAAAGACACCTCCAAAAAAAGGGCGAAAAAAGGAATCGATCATCTCTTTGGAAATTTGAAGATGTTCAAGGAGCTCTTCTGTGCTTAAAATACCCATTTTCCAATGACGAGGATCTTCTTCGTAACGTTTTAATTCAAAAAGAATTTTTGTAAACCCGACAATCTGGCGCGGGTATTTTAGTGTTGACTTGATCCAGCCAAGAGGATGAAATCTTGGGTTGTAAATAGGGATCCATCCAAGAGATGGATGCTGAATGATGGCGCCTGAATCAAATGGTCTGGCATTCAACTGTAAAAAATTAAAATTTTCCTTGATTTCAGGGTAGGAACTCAAGACGACCTGAAAGCCTCTGTCCAAGATAAATCCATTGATATTTTCTGAGTAAATCCTTCCTCCAGGATGGCTTTTCTTTTCCAGAAGTATAGGAGAAAGTCCTGCTTTTTCAAGATGATAAGCGCAGTTTAAGCCTGTCAGGCCCGCGCCGATAATTATAATTTGAGGAGTTGTTTTTTGGGTTTCTTTCATATATACTATCATGCTATGAACAATAAAAAACGTCAAAAATTTCGTGTAGTCACACTGGGATGTCGAACCAATCAATATGAATCTCAGGCATATAAAGATCAACTGTATCAACTTGGATATGAGCTTGCCGATGAAAATGAAGAGGCGGATCTTTGCATTGTCAATACCTGTACAGTAACAGAATCTGCGGACAGCCGCAGCCGGCATGAAATACGGCAATTGGCAAGGCGAAATCCCAATGCTAAAATCGTCGTTACAGGATGCTCCGTTGAGAAACAGCCGGAACGCATACGGTCTCTTAGCGGAGTGGCCCATCTTGTGAAAAACGCCGAAAAAGAATCGCTGCTGCAGTATGTATTCCCGGAAGTAGATTTGCCTGAGTTTTCCATAACAAATTTTGAAGCGCACACAAGAGCTTTTATAAAAGTGCAGGATGGATGCAACTCTTTTTGCACGTATTGCATCATTCCTTATGTTAGAGGGCGTTCGCGATCGCGCTCTATGGAAGATATTTTGAAAGAAGCAAAAGAACTTATCAATAATGGGTACAAGGAGATTGTGCTCACAGGAATAAACATTGGAGATTTTGACGGCAACACCGCTCCTAAAAGGCGATTAGCAGAACTTGTGAAAGAAGTTGATCAACTGCCCGGATTAGAAAGGCTTCGCGTTTCTTCAATTGATCCTGATGAAGTTGATGATGAGATGCTGGATGCAATTATCAACGGAAAAAAAACTTGTCCGTCAATGCATATCGTTCTCCAATCAGGCTCCAATGTGGTATTGAAGCGAATGAATCGCAAGTATACAAGACAAATGTTTATGGAAACTGTTGAGCGCCTTCGCTCGGCATGTTCCGACTTTACATTTACAACTGATGTGATTGTTGGATTTCCCGGAGAAACAGAAGCGGATCATCAAGAAACATTAGAAGTCTTAAGAGAAGTAAAGTTCGCTAAAGTCCATATGTTTCCATACAGCCCAAGGCCCAGGACGCGCGCCGCTCTATACCCTGATCGAGTGCGCTCTGATGTGATCCAAAGGAGAAAGCAAGAGGTGTTAAGGTTGAGTGAAGATCTTGCATTCGACTTGCGGCAAAAGTATGTTGGCAGATATTTATGGGTATTAACAGAAAGCGATGATTTCCATCATCGTGGAATGATTGCAGGCCATACGGATAATTTCATTCCTGTGCTGATTGCAAAAGAAGGTTTGCAGTCTAATCAGCTGATTAAGGTTGAATGTGTGGAAAATACTCCCTCCGGGTTGATTGGACGAGTTATATAATGAAAATTACGATTGCCGAGCGTTTAAAACCCTTTTCTCATCAGCCGGGAACACGTTTAGTTTTACCGGGAACTACGCTAATTGTTCAGGCTTTTCCAACGCTTATAAGAGTAGGCGGGCATGAAATTCCTCTTGAGCTTACAGGACCTGTTAAACAGTTCACAGTTCAGCTGGATTTAGAAAAAGGCTGCATTTGGATATGGGGGTTTTATCGCGAAGGATACCATCGCTTTCGATTGTGGAGCGACCATGGAAAGTTTCGTTTTGCTGAAGCAAGAGGAAGTCGAAAAAGTCAACTGCCCTCGCTGTCTTCGCCGGCATTTGAACGTTTGTCTCTTGGCGTCCACAAGAAACAAGACTGGTGCTTGATTAAACGGCGTTGTGATCTTAAAGAAATTGCGCCGCACTGGTTGAGATTAGCCCAATTTATTCCTGAGGTTCTTGTTCATCATGAAGGGACAGCAGGGCTTCTTGAGCAAATACCTAATGATAGACAAACCTTGTATACCGATTTTCTCACTTTATTTAATGTAGGATTTGAAGGAATTTTTAACCCTTTATTAGAGAATCAGCAATATCTTGGCGTTGAAATTCCCAAAGTTTCCGGAACGCCATCGCCTCTTGCCTTAATTGCACAGGGAGCTAAACGTCTTAGAAAGGCATTGATAGAACATGGTTCATTTATTTCAATTCTTCCTTGTTTGCCTGTGCAGTTTCATTCAGGTCGGTTTGTTTCTCTAAACTTAGGCTTACTAGGCAGTTTAGATATAGAATGGTGTAAAAAACTGATAAAACGAATGATCTTCCGCTGCAGAGCGGATCAAGAAATTCCGCTTTACTTTCAACAGCAAGTAAAAAGTTTTCGTCTTCGTACAAGCAGGATTGATAAAGGGAAAATTTATTCGGTAAATGAACTTATTCAATTCCGTTCAAATCAAAACTATTTTTTCGATCGATTTCAAAAATAATTTTTTCTCTCCACCGCTGCTTTTGTTCTTCAGAAAATGGTTGAGACATACGTGTTCTCCTTTTTCTAAAAAAATTACCGGAAGATTGAGTTGCTTTTTTCTAACCTGTTCTAAAACAGCACATCTATCAACTTCCTTTTTACTCATGGTAATCATCTCCTCCATATTACCCCTCCTTTTCTTGCTAGTTGAGCTAATTGCTCAATCTAACAGAAAAAGCGGAAATTTCTACTTTGGAGAAAACCGGAAATTTCTACTTTGGCCTTACAAATAGAAATAATATAATTGATTTTAAAATAAAAATATGATAAAATAGCGCGCTAAACTTAAGTTAAGTCAGGAATAGATATGAGTTATTTTTATTTAGAATTAAGAAATAGAGACAATGAAATTTATTTAGAAAACTTCATTTTTGATAGTAATTACAACGATTTTGATGAAGACAGTGCTGAGAAAAATTCTTCATCAATGGAAACCGCTGGTTTTAGCAAAATTACAATGCAGTCTATAGATGAAAAATTTCAAAATATTCATTTAACATCACGCAAATTAGAGAAACTAAAAGAAAGTAAAAAGAACGTTTGTTCTATTCTTAAAGAAAAAAAAACTCAGCCTATTAAATTTAAAACAAAATGTGCTCTCAAAATTACTGCTCTGACAATTGCCGCTATTGCTTTTGTAGCATTAACTGTTATTGCTATTGTTTTTGGGTTGCTAATCGGCATCGAAACTCTTGTTATAGGAGGCGCGCCAGTTGCTATGGGTGCCGTTCTATTAGTTCTCATGACAACCTATCTTGTCGTATGTATTTTTAAGCAATTTAAAGAGTTGACAATTTCTTGTGAAAAGCTTGATGAAAAGATTAATAAGAAAATAACGAAAATTAAAAAGCTTAAATCCGAGATTCAAAATCGCATAGAAGATCTTACCAAAGTTCAAAAGATATGGAATACTATTCAAAATAATCCAGGTTTTCAAAACATTTCAGACATTAGAAAAAAAGAAATGGTTAGATTAAAAATTGACAGATGGAATGCTAGCTTAAAGCAGCTTAAGTAAATCAACGAGGAATCGCTCCGTTCCTTAAGAACCTGTTTAAAATCTCTGAAAAAATGCTTTTTGCGCCTTCCGCTTTGTTTTTGCAATCTTTTCCAGAGATTTTGAACAGGTTCTTAAGGGATGAAACGTTCCCTTCTTATCAATTGCCTATTTATTGGATATGCAGCGAAACGGACATGTATAGGAGTAATGCTATAGGTGAAGTTTCGGTAAACAAAGATGTGAGTTGTAATGGAAGTAAACTCGCGGATGAGGCCTTGTTTACACTATACCGCTCGTGTTTCAAAATTTGGTTTTTGGCAAAGAAAAAGCTCTCGTGATTGAACGATCGCAAGCCGCTCAATATTGATTAATATTAAGCGGCTTGCGATCGTTCAATCACGAGGCGTTTTCAAAGCCAAAATCTCAAATTCTAAAACACGAGCGGTATATACCTGCCGCGAACTCAAAATCCCGAATTTTGAGTTCGCTGCCGGCTATACCTTGCATATCAATAAATTTTGCAAAGTCGAGGCCATGTTCATGTATTGCGTGCAATTTCCTTGTTGTTTTTGTATAGTTTTCTTTGTCAAAAATAGTGAAATAAAGTGATTTGTATGCAAAAAGAAGATTACGATGCTCTTTGCAAAGATATTTGGGAGCACAATAAACGGTATTATGTTGACCACGCTCCAATTATTAGCGATCAGGAATTTGACCAGCTGCTTAAAAAGCTGGAAAAAATCGAATCTCAGCATCCTGAATGGGTTGATCCAAATTCTCCGGCTCAACGAGTAGGAGAAATGCTGGCTAAAGGATTTCAATCGGTCAAGCATCGTGTTCCTATGCTTTCATTGGCAAATACTTATAATGAAGAAGAAGTTGACGACTTTATCAAAAGAATGCAAAAACTCATTGACACAGGATTTCCTCCGTTTAGTTGTGAACTTAAGATGGATGGAATTGCTGTTAGCGTTCTTTACCGCAATGGACAATTTGTGCAAGGCTTGACTCGCGGCGACGGAAAATTGGGCGATGATATTACCCACAATATGCGTACGATATCTTCCCTGCCTTTGCAATTGGTCGGCAAACACATTCCTAACGAATTGGAAATTAGAGGGCGAAGTGTATATGCCAATTGCAGCTTTTGAAGCTCTTAATGAAGAGAGAAAAAAATCGGGCCGGCCGCTGTTTGCAAATCCGCGAAATGCTGCAGGCGGTTCTCTAAAACTGCTCGATCCCAAGGCGGCGGAAAAAAGACAGCTTGCAGTTGTTTTTTATGGGGTTGCAGATTCTGCTCCTCTAGGAATTTACTCTCAATATCAAGTCCATCGTTTTCTCAATCAGCACGGAATCCCAACGTTGGAATATCACGAATATTGTAAATCGAGAGAATCTATTTGGGAATTTATTGAACAAATACGGAGGGTTCGCCCTAAACTTTCCTACCAAATTGACGGAATCGTGATCAAGTTGGACAATCTGCAGCAACAAATAGACGTAGGAGCAACAGGAAAACACCCGAGATGGGCAGTTGCTTATAAATTCGCAGCAGAACAAGCTTATACAATCATAAAAAATATTATTGTTCAGGTGGGACGCACAGGGGTGATTACGCCTGTTGCATTGCTTGAGCCGGTACAGCTTGCAGGAAGCACCATATCTCGAGCGACTTTACATAATGAGGAAGAAGTTGAGAGGAAAGATATTCGAGTAGGCGACTTGGCCGTTATTGAAAAAGGCGGCGATGTGATTCCTAAAGTTGTTGCCATTGATCCATCAAAAAGAAAGCACTGCAGTATTAAATGGCAAATGCCTACCGTTTGCCCCAGTTGTCATACGCCTCTTGTTCGTATAAAAGGCGAAGTAGCTGTCAGGTGTCCAAATCTTGAAGGATGTCCAGAGCAAAAATTGCGTCGTATTACTCACTTTGCCGGAAAAAATGGGATGGATATTGAAAATTTAGGAGAAAAAGTTGTTGAGCAATTGATTGAAAAAGGGTTTGTTATGCGTCCTTCCGATGTCTATGCATTAAATGCCCCGCAACTCATCCAGCTTGAGGGGTTTAAGGAAAAAGCCGCTGACCGTTTATTAAAAGGTATTCAGGAATCAAAGAAGGTTGCGCTTTCCCGCTTTATCATGGCTCTTGGAATCAAGTATGTTGGGGCCGGAACAGCAGAAGCGCTTGCAAATTATGCCGGGGATTTAAATACATTTCTTCACGCGGAACAAAAAGAGCTGATGAATATCGAAGGAGTTGGGGAAAAAGTCGCTGAATCAGTTTTTGAATTTCTTCAAAATCCGGAAAATATCCGGGAAATAGAAAGGTTAAAAAAATATGGAGTTGTTCCACTAAAGGTTGAAAGAAAAACATCGATCAGGCATCCATTTAATAAGAAAACTTTTGTATTAACAGGAGTGTTAGACAACTTTACTCGGTCAGCAGCTGCAGGGCTTATTAAAGAAAGGGGCGGAAAGGTTTCAAGTTCTGTGAGCAGGAAAACAGATTTTCTGCTTGCAGGCAAATCTACAGGCTCAAAACTTGAAGCAGCTAAATCTTTAGGAGTGAAGGTGTTGACGGAGTCTGAATTTCTTCAAATGATCAATTATCTGGAGGATAAATGAAAAAGGTAGCTTACACGCTTTTAGCTTGCATGCTGTTTGCGGGCTGTGCAGAGCAAAAAGAGGATAAAAACGAGAAAAACCATGAAAATGAACAAAAAGAGCATGATGTTTCAATCGCTGCAAAGTTTGATGATTCAAAAACGCCAAAAATAGATAAGGGTCCCGTACAAAAAGCATTTGCTGTCGTACAGGCGAAAAGCGGAAGCAATGTTGTCGGAGCAGTTGATTTTTTTGCTGTCAATGGAGGGGTCCGCATTGTAGCAAATATAGGGGGATTGAGCCCGGGAAAACATGGATTTCATATTCATGAGCACGGTGATTGTTCTGCTTCTGACGCAAGTTCTGCAGGGGGCCATTTTAATCCTTTTCATAAAAAGCACGGAGGTCCCGATTCAAAAGAAAGGCACGAAGGAGATCTAGGAAATCTTGATGCAAATTCTTATGGGTTTGCTTACTACGATCATGTGATTAAGGGATTAAAATTAAATGGTGAAAATTCCATTATTGACAAATCTATTGTTATTCATGCAGACGAAGATGATTTAACTACAGACCCTTCCGGTAATTCCGGTAAAAGAATTGCGTGCGGCGTGATTATGAGCGGTGAGTTGGAATAAGTGATTTAGAACTTGTTTAAAGCCTCTGAAAAAGTGCTTTTTCAGGGGCTTTTCTTTGTCAAAAGTCAAACTTCTATGATTGAGGATAGTAATAAATTTCACTATGATCGACCTGATCAAAACAAATAACGAATGCGCAGACTCCTAAAGTTGGCGGTTGAATAATGACTTTTTTTAAGTATGCTTTGTATTTATCTTGAGTCATGCCAATATCGTAATGATTTAAACAAAGAAAAGTTAAATCTGCATTTTTTGAGTACTTTTCAACAAATAGAAAAGGATCAAATGCATCTTTTTCATGATGAATATATGGAGTCATTTTTAAGCGGCTCTTGGTGATAAAATTGTTGATGTACTCCTCTAAAGGATCGTAAGCGTCGCTATGGGGGGAAAGAACATTTAAATGGACCGTTGTGCTTTTCCAGGATTTACAATCATACAAGGTTTTTGCAAGTGAAACCGTTAAGTCAAAACTTTCATTAGATGTGCCATCCCACCACAAGTCTATTCGTTTTTTCTTGCTAAGCGATGGTTTTATAAATCTTTTGTCCGATACAGATAAACTATCTCTAAATATAAGCAGGTTTTTCTGCATGGTGCGGCATGTTTCGACGACTTCTATTAATTTATCGAAATCCGGTTGTTCTTCATCCAAATTGTAAAAAATCGTATTGGGTTGAATGGGGCCGATTCCAAAAGCTTTGATCATGCTGATCATTCCTTCATGCTGAGAGGCGGCAGGAAAGACTTCAAGCAGACACCCAATGTTTTGTTTGATAAAATAGTTTTCCAAAGATTGTTTAGAAGCTGTGATTTTTTCTGCTGACGACCAAGTATCTTCTGGCACGACTAAACCAAAGGTTAAAATTCCGCTTCGCCTGGTTAATTGATGCGCTAAGTGTACTAGTTTTTGCGCTTGTGTCGGAGAAGACAAAAATACAAGAAGCTGAGGGTGCCATACAAGTGCATACTCAGTTGGATTAGATAAATGGTAGAGAGCAAATCGTGAGAAAAAAAACACAACGCTTTCTCGTAAATCTTGAAAACTAGCTTCTAGATTTCGAGATTGAAGAATAAGTAAAATCGAACCTATTAGCAGAACCGCTGTAAAACACCAGCCGGGAGAAATGCTTAGCATTAAAAATAAAGACAAGAAAACTCCTGACGTAGGAATGGACCAATGAATACGAAATTCAGGCCTCCAGCTTGGAGTATTCATGAGTTCTGCAATTGCGGCAATAAAGTTTAGCATTCCGTAAGTAATCAGACAGATCATCGTGAAGATGGGTAAAATTTGGTCTAATGTTGTAAATAGCATAATGAATAATGACAAAAAGCTCGTGAGCAGCAAACACCAGATGGGCTCGGAGTATTTACCCAATGTTTTACCTAAAATTTCAGGAACGATTCCGTCTGCAGCCAAGCTTTGCAAAATTCTCGGAGCTCCGACTAAGCTGCCCAAAGAGCTGGAAAGGGTGGCGCAAAAAACACCTAAGATGACTAACTTTGAGCTATATGCAAATGATACCAAAACAAAAGGATCGGCCTTTAATATAGGCAAAGGAATATTGATATAAACAAAAACAGAAAGGATTGCATAGATACCGGCAACAAAAATTAAAGAGTAAATATTTCCCCAACAAAGAGATCGGGCAGGATCTTTTAGATTGCCGGAAAGAGCCATGCCGGCTTCAATTCCGGTAAGGGCAGGGTAAAATAATGCAAAACCGGCTAAAAAACTTAATGTTCCTCCTGAGAAAAACGGAGTCATATTTTTGGGGGGAATAATCCAATCTGCGGATCCAAAAAGTATAGATACGATAGCTAAAATAATAAGAAAAAAAATTAAAATTTGGGTGCGAAGGGCAAGCGAGGTAGAAACGCATGCAAGGAAGGTCAGTATGCAAAGAGCAAGGATTTCGATGTAGACAGCCTCGTACTGGGGAAAATTTCACAGAATAGATAAGCAAAACCGGTGGTTGTCAAAGCTATAGACATCAACTGAGCCATATAGATAACAAGGCCGACAGCGCCGCCCAATTCAATTCCTAATGTACGCGTAATTAAATAGTAAACACCGCCTGTGCCCACTTCCATGTTAGTTGCAATGGATGCTATCGAAAAACTCGTGATCAGCATGAATACAAGGGAAAGAGCAATAATCCCCAGCTGCTGCCATAATCCTACATGTGAAACAATGATAGGAAGTCGAAGAAATAGTATAACTCCAAACATCATGGTGACATTAGGAATAAAAACTCCTTTAAGAAGTCCAAATTTGTGTTTATCCATTTTTTGATTAATTATTTTGATGATTAAAATTGAATGTGCAAGAGATGAAAATTCAAATCATAGCAAAAAGCTGCAAGCATTCATTGTATACACAAGAAATAGAAAAGTCAAGAAGAAGACGCCGCAGCTTCAAAATTTGGGGTTTTGGCTTTGAGAGTCCACGCTTTTACAACTTTCTTAAGGAAGGCTAAGAACTTCTGTTTAAAATCTCTGAAAAGTGTTTTTTGCGCCTTTCACTTTGATTTTTTACAAGATTGGCTTTCCAATTAAAGTTTGGTGGCTGTATCCATCGATAACTACTTTTTGCAAGGTCCCGATCATTTCTTGGGAGCCTGGAAAAATGACTTTTTTCCAGCAACGCGTTCTGCCCTTGACATATTGTTTATCTTTAGTATTAAGGCGCTCAACTAAAACTTCAACTTCTTTACCCAGCATATCCTGCTGCTGTTTTTTAGCAATATCGTCTTGCAGCAGCATCAAACGCTGAAGACGCTCTTGTTTAACTTCTTCCGGAATATCGTCTTTCCAACGCATGGCCGGGGTCCCTTTGCGCGGACTGTAGGCAAAAATAAATGCAACCGAATATTCAATCTCTTTCATCGCATCATAGGTCATTTGAAACTCTTCTTCGGTTTCTGTTGGAAAACCTACAATAATATCTGTGCCTAAGGAGACATTGGGTACGATCTCTTTGAGCATGAGTACTTTTTCTTTATACTCCTCAAGAGTGTAGATGCGATGCATCTTACGAAGAATACGGCTTGAACCTGACTGAATAGGAAAATGTACAAATTCACACAAACTTTTTAAATCGCGAATCGCTTCCATTAACTGACGCGTAATGTCTACCGGATGGCTTGTCATAAAACGGACTCTTGATATTCCTGTTTCTTTATCGATGCGGTACAAAAGATCGTGGAATAAGCAGTTCCATTCAGCCCGGTCTTTTCCATAACTGTTAACATTTTGTCCTAGCAATGTGACTTCTTTATAGCCTTTATCAGCGAGTTGTTTGATCTCTTCAACGATTTGGTCAGGGGAGCGGGAGACTTCAGGACCTCTTGTATAAGGAACGACGCAATAGGTGCAGAATTTGTCGCATCCTCTAATGATGGAAACAAAGGCTTTGAGTTGATCGTCTCTTTTTGCGCTGATATAATCGAGTTCAAATGCAAATTTTTCATCTGTGCGGCAGCTTTTTTGACCGGTAGCAATTACGTCGTCAAGGACACTATCGAGATCGTGTATATTATTCGTGCCCAGTACAAAGTCGATGTGCGGAAGTTTTCTAAAAAGCGTATCTTTTTTTGCGTTAGCCATGCATCCGGTCACTCCGATAATCGCATTTTTTTGACGGGTTCTACCGATTTTTCCAAGTTTTCCCATTACTTTTCTTTCTGCAAGATCGCGAATTGAGCAAGTGTTATAGACGAGTATATCCGCCTGCGATTCGTTGTTTGTGCGTTCAAGCCCTCGGTTTTCCAGAAGCCCTACGATTACCTCGGTATCCAGCTCGTTCATCTGACAGCCGTAAGTGCGAACAAAGAACTTTTTCAATTTTTTCATCAGGTCTATATCTTGTTGAGTTTAAGAATGTATCATTCTATTAAATATACCATCTTTATGGCCAGGAGAAATTTATGTCGATGCCTGTCGTCAATTTTCAATCATGATCGGCATAAACGGATTTATTGCTTGGCAAAAATGTAGATTTTTTAGTATGCTTCTGCTATCTATTTTAACAGATTACGCTTGGGAATTAGTTAATGATGCAAAAGAACCGAAAAAAAGAGCAAAAGTCATTCTTTCAAAAGAAAGAAGAAGTTGAACGCAACTGGTTTGTTTTAAATGCTGAAGGAAAAACCTTGGGAAGGTTTGCTTCGGAAGTGGCAAAAGTTTTAAGGGGCAAGCATAAGCCTACGTTTACGCCTTCGACTGATGGAGGAGATGGAGTTATTGTCATCAATGCCGATAAAATCGTTGTTACAGGAGCCAAAGAAGCTCAAAAAAGTTATGTATATCATACAGGCCATGTCGGAGGCCAAAGGGAAATTCCTTATCGGGTAATGCAAGCTCGTAAACCGGAATACATTATTGAGCATGCCGTTAAAGGCATGATGCCTAAAACTAAGTTAGGGCGAAAACAAATACGTCGTTTACGTGTTTTTGGAGGCGCTGACCATCACATGAATGCTCAACAACCAATTACAGCAAATATATAAGAGGTATAAGTGGAAGAATCAATTGCGACAGGAGAGAAAGACTGCAGTAGCTTCAGTAAGAGTACGCCGGGGAAAAGGAAGTGTTGTTATTAATGGGCGTCCTATGGATCAGTATTTTCCATTAAAAGTACAGCAGAGCGCAATCCTTTTACCTTTTTCCGGTATAGGCGGGATTGGAAATCATGATTTAGTCATTCGAGTCAAGGGTGGTGGAATTGAAGGCCAGGTAGGAGCTATTCGTTTAGGAATTGCAAGAGCTCTTGCAAGTGAAAATGAAACCTTGCAACCTGATTTTAAAGAGAAAGGGTATCTTACACGCGATCCTCGGAAAAAGGAACGCAAGAAATATGGTCGAGCGGGAGCGCGTAAAAGATTCCAATTTTCTAAGCGTTAATTTTTATACACCTATTTTGGAATTGGGATATAAGGAGCCGGCTTTAAGCCGGTTTTTTATTACTTTTTAAAATAAGTTTTATTTTTCCTATTTTGCATAATTCAATGCAGGCTAAACCGACGGTTATAGAAAAGGCGAGCTTGATACCAAAGTATAATTTATTTATTTTTTGCAATTCTTCCGATGAAAACAAAGATTGTCTATTGCAAAGATGTGAACAGAAAGGAAAAATATACAGAAACATCATTTGATTTTCTGGGGTATGCCTTTCGGTCTGGTTTAGTAGAAAATCGGAAGAGACAAAGTCTCTTCATAAGTTTTACTCAGGCGGTGAGCAAGTCTGCTCTGAAAGCTATGAGAGTCAAAATAAAGCAGTCCTGTTTTAGTATGTATTTTGTTCTCCAATTCTTTATATGATCCGGAAATTTCTACTTTGGAGGAAACCGGAAATTTCTACTTTGGCCTTACAAATATTTATTTATATGTTTACGTTAAATTAATTTTTATTGTATAATGAATTTATGGTAATTAAACTTTATTGTTATTTATAAAAAATAATAAAATTTTTATATATAAAAAATAATAAATTTAAATTAATTTGATTTTGTATTTAATTAATTTCTTTGTTTGGATTTATGTGTTTTTAAAATTTATATAAAGATTTACTTTAATAAATAAAATGGAGGGTGATGGTTATGTATGTGCGACCTTCTGATAGAAATGATGTGGCGAGATTTGATAACATCAAAAGTAAGATGGAGGGGGTTAATCAAGAAATGCTAAGTAAGGCTTCTCCTACAGCGAGGCAGGAGCTTTTTAAAGCGTATGATAAAGCAAATGAGTGTTTTTTCAATCTGCTGGATTCCAAATATGAGAAGCATACGTTGAATAACAGGAGAACAGATGCAGATGCCGCAATCAAGAACCTAGATAAAGCAATTAAAAATTTAACAACCGATAAAAAGAAAACCGGCTTGTTTGCAAAAATGCGGCGTATGCGCGGTTATATACAAGGAATAGGATGGTCTAAAAGGCAGTCTGCATTTACTTTAACTAATAAAATAGAAGCTTTAAGAGCAACAGAAAAAAGCTTTATAAATCCCCCTCCTAAAACACCAAATTGATAAAACATTTCGCAAAGAGTTTTCGTTTTGTGATTAAATTCACAAAAGGAAAAAAACGAATTCTGTTTTTTTATTTTTTTGATCTATTTCTCTAAAAAGGGAGATTCCCAATTCCCAATTCCTAAAATTTTCCTCATATTGAATAGAAATATCAATATATCAAAATCGTCAGATTATGTCTTGACTATTTCAATTTTTATCATCTCTCCGTTTAATAAACAACCCCCTTTTCATCAACGACAAAGTTACCCTCCGGATCTAGATAACGAATCATATTCGGATCATCTCCGGGCCAGTCATTTGATGTCAGAAGATTTGGACTATAATAACGCGTCAAATTTGATCTGGCGCCTTCGATAGTTTCCGGGGCAATAGGATAGTTCCAATGAGATTTACTTGACCGAGTAGGTGAAATTTCAGATTTTGGGGTTTTTCTAGAATCAGAGCTGAAACTAGGCAATTCGTGGGGGAGTATCTGGTCTTTACTAAAATCAATTCCCTCTTTTCCTTCATGAAATTGTGTTCCATGGACTTTATCGGAAAAAGCTATTGCGAGGGTTTTAGCGTCAGGATGTTTTGTATAAACACAGGCTTCAAAGTTACATGCAGAAAGAATGACCGCAGCTTCTTGAGTATCTTCTGCGGAGCCTAAAGGTACACCCGGGCCAGAGAATGGGCTTTTGGATTCAAACTGTTGGTAAATAGAAACCCTATTGTCTAAATTTTCAAAAAGATCGTTGAATCTGGAAAGGTATTCCTTAAACGCTTGATTATCCGCTCTATTGACCCCTGGAGCATCAAATGAGAATACATTCCAATTGCTGTTTGGAACGGGAACGCGCAATCCATCTACCAGATAGTAAACTGTAAAAATTTGCGAACCTGCACCGCCTAAGCTATGGCCGGTCATTGTTAAACCGTTAACTTTTTTTTCACTAAGCTGTTCGTTATTTTCGATCGCGTGTTCATTAAGAGCGTTAATCCAATTGTTTAAACTCTCCTTTGCTTGCCCTATGTCGTGTGATTTTATCGCTGCATCAACTTCGTTTTGATAACTTAGCAGCTTATTAATTGTTTTTTTTCTAAAATATTCAAGTTGCAGCAACTCATGAGTTCTTGCTTGATTAGTTATAATGTTATCCGTTAATTCGTCGATCAAGTCATTAATTTCAGATATAGCCTGGAGTTGAAGATGGGGGCTCTTATTTTTAATCACTTCATCTTTATATCTAGCGGCTTGGGCAACTAGCTTCGTTGCATCCTCTTTTTGCTTTTCCTGAAAGCCTTCAGAGTCTAATTGAAAAGCGTCGCTAGTTACGTAGGAATTTTTTAGTTCTGTATAGAAACTGCGATCTATTTCTCTTTCAAGGAACATCGTGTTAAGAATAGGTTCATGGCGAGAGATAATTTCTCTCAGCGAGAGCGTCTTTACTTCTCTTGATTTAGACAGATACAAAGTCTCATTTGCTTTTGATAAATATGCTGCGGTTTTCTTACAATCATCCATAGATTCAAGCTCTGTTCGCTTTCCCATTTCAAGATAACCAACCCATACAGGTATCGTGTGCTCTTTGATTACAGAATTCTCATAATGATCCGTTCTGTTTTTTCCTTCGTATCCGGGCGGATTTAAGGGATTTAAATCGGTACGGATCGTTTTCGCTCCAAAAGCTGCGTATTTATCACTTGATGTACTCCTGTACAGCTTTACAGTAGGGAGGGTTGAGTCTTGACAAACAGGCTCAAGTAAATAAACTAATTTCCCATATCCATTATGAAGTGCCTGTTTCACACAATACCACCGTTTTTCTCCATCAATTGACATGGGAGCGGGGATTACAGCTCCTACTTTGTATCCGCTTTCAGGATGTTTTCGAAACAAATGTTTTTTGCAAACAACATAAGATAACTTTTCATAATAGGATTCCCAATCGGAGGTGTTTTCTAGATTAGTAAATGTTTGCAGCAACTCAAGTTCATCAATCCAGGGCTTATACATACCTGTTTCAGCGATCGTATATCCTGATTTTATGGGAAAGAAGATTTCTCTTCCGGTATACATTTTTTGTTTATCGGAGTTTGGAATTGAATAAATTGAAACTAGTTTATTGAAGTCAGAAGGCGTCATTTCGCTAATAGTGTCATTTTGCGTTAAATTTCTTACCCATCCGGCTACATTTTGTGGATTAAGACTTTCATAATCATTTTGAACCGCTCGAAGCAAGCCTCTTATTTCAGCATTAAAGAGCGGGTTAACTTTCATTTTAGAAATGATGTCCTCTACATCATCATCTGGAAATAAACCGGCTGTGTGTTCAAAATTCTCAAGCCAATCGGGCAGTTTTTTTTGAAGATTTTCCAAGTCATTGATTTCGATATCATTAACCCCGATATTTAATCTGAAAACATGTTCCGGTGTTAATGGATCTCCCTGTTCAATCATTGTTGTATAATCGATATCGTAAAGATAGCAGATGTCGTCTATCTTTTTATTTCCATATTCATTTTTCATCGCGTCAAAAAAAGCTTCCACAGTCCTTTTATTGTCAGTTTTTTGTTTTTCGATTTTTGAAGATTTTTTTTGCAAGGCGAGCACATTGTTTTCATCAAGAATAAGACAGCAACGGCACTTTTCCGGTGTAAATGCGTCTGTACCCTTGTATTCTTTTTCATACCTTTGAAAAGCTAGACTTGAAAGAGTTGTCCATCCGCTTGAAGCCATCGACCTTTGATTAAAACCTTTGGCTTCTTGAGGAAATAGGCGGCTTTTACCTCTTATGCCATTTCTAAATTCTTCCCTGGAACAAGGTAAAAGTTCAGGATTTTTTTTTCTTTCGCTTTTATAACTTTGATACGAGTGATTGGCATTATAATCCTGTATTTCTTTTTTTTGAGATTTACTTTCCAACCCTTGTATTTCATCCAGCAGGCTTGTTTTTTCTTTTACATCTGGTGATGGTAAGAGAGACTTTATAGGGTCAATACTGTCGATTTTTTCTATATTTAATTGAATGACAGGTCTTTTATGATCGTATGATATCTTTAGAATTTTTAGTAAAATTCCACTTTTTTTTTCCTCACCTTGACTAATTTTCCATTTTTTATCTCCTATTGATAGTGTATTTTTTATAAATCCTTTATCTTTATTCCTTAATATTCTTTTAGAAAATTCTTCAGAAATATTATATAACATCTCATAATCATCATTTATAATTGATTTTCTATCAAAATTTAATACAATTTTATTATTATATCCATCTAAGCTTAACATATAAGACAATTCATTTACTCTCGTTAATTCAAAAGACATTTTAATTACCTTTGTTTAATTAAAAATACATTATTTTAAATGATCTGCAACTTAATTATAAAAAAAATTTTATTAAAAAATCAACAATCAAAAAATAATACATAATTTAGTTTTTGATTCTATTTTTATTTACAAATATACAATAAATTAATTTTTATAGTACAATAAGGTTGTTAGATATTTTTTTAAAATTAAAATTATAAGTTTTAAAATAGGATCTGTATAAATACGAAAATAATAAATTTAATTTAAGGTTTTACTGTGTTTTTTATAATTATGTTAACTATTTGTATCGATAAATAGAAGGAGGGGTAATAGTTGTGTTGCCAGTAAATAAAGATATGGGTAGATTTGGCGCTATTAGCAATAAAATATTCTAAGAATACGATGGAATGCTTGGCTAAAGACAGGCATAGATATGGAGAAAAAGCAGATAAATCAATCCAGGAACTAAATTTAACAACCGCTAAAAAGAAAACCGGCTTGTTTGCAAAAATGCGGCGTATGGCCGGATATATGATAGGAATAGGAATCGCTGAAAGCAAGGCTAATGATGGTTTAAGAATTGCTAAAGACCGAGTAAGAGATTTAAAAAATGATGAGGTAAATCGACAAGAGAAAGTAAAATCGGATTCGTACTGGTAAACGTCAAAAGAACCTATCTTTAATTTCCTAATTGGATGAGTTAATTTGTCCTAGCCAAGACTTGGTCTGACAGTCATTACCCAATCGAACAGCATCAACTGTCCGATTATGTCTTGACTATTTCAGTGAAGATGGGGGCTCTTATTTCTGTCTTATCAAGGATTAATTCCAGGTTAAGTCTTCGGGAATCATTGAAAGGGTTGCATATTTTCCACCCATCCTTCTCAAAATTGTCTGCCACAGTTTTTCGGGAGGAATAGTAAAAATCAACTCTTGCGTAGCCGGGTAAAGATACCAGCCTCCATCAAGAAATTCTCTTTCAAGGTGGCCGGATCCCCAGCCCGCATATCCAAAACACAGCAATACCGATGGACCGTGGGCATCGGTTATCGTTTCTTGTAAAAAACTAAGATCTCCTCCTAAATAGACTCCTTCGCAGACTTCCAAAGTTTGTTGAGGGGCACTCGGAGATGTGTGCAGCAGCATCATTTGATTTGTTTGTACAGGACCTCCGGCTCTGACTCCTATATTCGGATTGGCTAGCTGTTCTGTTTTAATAATTTCTTCCGGTAATTCCAGGTCCAGGCTTTTATTGATCACTAACCCGAAGGAGCCGTTGGGATTGTGTTCGCAAACCAACACAACGCTCCTGAAAAAAATCCCCGCTTCGATATCGGGTGTTGCGATCATAAGTGTGCCTTTTTCAATTTGTGAGTAAGGGAAATTTTCCATTGCCTAATAACATCCTGATAATTCTGTTTTTTTTACTTCGCACTCCACAGCTTGAATATTAAACATTTTCACTGATTCTTCAAGGCTTTCCACGCGTCTGAGAAGTTCTGCAAATACTTTTTGGTATTCACAATTGTCCATAAGGCAAGGATAACATTCAGATTTATCAAGCACCATGGAAACGCGTGAAATGGATGTTGAAATTTTATTAATTTCGTCATTGAAGTAATTCTGAAACTCTTGTGGTGTGCGCAATTTTTGCATTAAGTTCAACCTTCTAGCGCGCAGTCTTTGCCAACCTTTATCTAAGTGAAATAAGATGCCGTAGTGATTAATATCATCCATAATGGTTTCTCCTTTACTTAAAATCGAGTTTGCTTTCAAATACATGTCTTCTGAAGAAATAAGACGGCCTAAAGTTCCTTCTCCATAATTAATTTTATCAGTAATATCGCTTGTATTAGATGTTGTGTTGCGGAGATTAACGATTGTATCTTCTACATCCGGCCATTGTTCTGTAAGCCGTGCGGTAATCTCATTTACATTTTCAGCTGTATCCGCCAGATTTTCCCACATTTTACGATCTTTTAATTCTTGAAGAGCTTCTGTAATTAAATCAAGGACTTTGTCAAATCTGCCGGCAACTTCTTTGACCTCGTTAAATGTATCTTCAACGGATCCAGTGCCCTGAGCATAAATAATTTCATCGTTGACAAGGCGCAGTTTTTGACCGGGTTTAATAGGCTCAGGGTCGATCGATATGGATTTTTCACCAAGGAGTCCGGATGTCCGTAAAGAAATTTTATCAGAATTATATACTTTTAAATTGCTGTCGACAGCAAGAGTCAGCTGATAAACATAGACATCTCCATTTTTTTCTGTTCTTCCCAGCCTGACTTCAGGAAGCGCTTGGATTTTTGTAACTTCTCCAACGGGTTTGCCTGCAAATGTCACCCGTGTTCCTACATTGACTTTGTCGATATCGGTAAATCGCACGCGCAAAATCTGCCCTTCATCGCCTGAATAGGGATGTAAAAAGATCACCATGAATACAATGATTGCTAATGCAGTTATGATAAAGATCCCAATAAGCATGTTTTTCATTCGATCTTGCATGGTTCTTTATTCTCCTTTCATGAACCGTTCAGTATTTGCTCTGTCACAGCTGCGTTTGAGAAAAACTGTTGTACGATTGGATCATCAATTCTTGTAAACTCATGTTTCGGGGCGATATGAACAATTTTTCCATTGTGATGAAACGCTAACCTATCTCCCACTTCCATTGCCGACCTTATATCATGGGTGACAACAATGCTTGTTGTTTGCAGTTCTTCCCGCGTTTTATTGATCAGCTCGTTAATCTGCATGCAGGTAATCGGGTCCAGTCCTGTAGTCGGTTCATCGTAGAGTATGATCCGCGGGCGGTAGGCGACAACTCGAGCTAATGCGGCTCTTTTTCTCATGCCTCCGGATAGATCTGAGGGCATCTTGCTTTGGGTACCTTTCAAGTCGACCATGCAAAGAGCTTCATCAACTCTGTCGGCGACCTCGCTTTTACTCAGCTCAGGGCAGTGCTGATGAAGATAAAATGCTGTATTATCTTCCACATCCATTGAGTCAAATAAAGCTCCGCTTTGGAAAAGCATTCCCATATGACGGGTGACATTTTCTCTTTTTTTTCTGGAAAGGCTCCATATATTTTCCCCGTGAACTTCAACAACTCCTTTATCAGGTTTTTCAATACCAATGATTTGCCGCAATAAGACGCTTTTCCCAACTCCGGACCGCCCAAGTATGACAACAGTTTCTCCTTCATTAACAAACAGGCTGAGTCCTTTGAGGACTTCAAGACTGCCGTAGGCTTTCCAAATATCTTTCGCATTGATCATGGTCAAAATAATTCCTCGAATAAACTAGAAAGATATTGGTTGGATTCGTTTAAAGCTAATGTGAGGAAAAAGTTGCCAAGCAAAATGACAGAGTAGCAGATCACAACGCTATTAGTTGTTGCGCGTCCAACCCCTGCAGCGCCCCCTTTGGTTGTCATTCCTCGGTAACAGGAGATTGTAATGATGACGATTCCAAAAACGACAGCTTTGACTAAGCCGCTGAAAAAATCAAAGTTAGTGATATGTGTAGGAAGAGGGTCTAAAAAGCTGTTGGATGACATTTTATAAAAATAGACAGCGATTAGATATCCTCCGGCAATCCCCATGATCGTACTGAAAACGGTAAGAAGCGGAAGCATAAATATCCCTGCAATAAAGCGGGGAGCCACTAAGTAACCTAATGGGTTGACTGTCATTGATTTAAGAGCATCGATTTGTTCTGTTACCTTCATTGTTCCAAGTTCTGCGCACATCGAGCTCCGACTCGTCCGGTCACCATAAAGGCTGTTAGAACAGGACCTAATTCAACCATCATGGCTTTTGTCACCATCAATCCGGTCGCACTTGCCAACCCCTTATCAGAGAGTTGGAAAAATGACTGTGCGGCAAGCACCATTCCTGTGGAAAACCCTGTAAATGCCACAACCGGCAGAGAAAGTACTCCAATCTCATACATTTGGTTACGAATGAGGCTAAACTTAGGCGGATTTTTAAATGCTTCCCAAATGACAAGAGCAATCAATTTGAAATAATCGCCAAGAGTTGCAAAAAAATTAACGATAATATTCAACGGAATTCCATGGTCTTCTATTGCCAAATTTTGCATTGTAAATAAGAATTTACATTTGGTCAATCAACAATTCGCAAGGCTTATTTGCCGGCGTACACACAAATAGAAATCCCGCTCGTTTTTGGGCAGTTATTGACGGCTGCCAAAACTATGTTTGAAAGAAAACAGATATTAGAATGAACTGCATAAGACTTGCTTAAATTGTTTGAAACACGACCTATATCGAATAATGTAGGAAACGTATTGATAATTTATAAGGATTTATATGGGTGGAATTGCAGGAATTGTGAAACTTGATGGATCTTATGTTGAAGAACTTGATCTAAAACGCTCTTTAAATCTTCTCCATCATAGAGGTCCTAATGGGCGGGGGATTCATTTGGATCGTGAATTCGGCATGGGGCACACCCGTATGGCAATTACTGATTTGTCTGATAGAGGACAACAACCGATGGGCGCTATTGGCGGCAGGTATTGGATTTCTTTTGACGGCGAATTATATAACTTTATTGAATTAAGGGAGGGGCTTGCAAAGAGAGGATATTGTTTTCATTCAGAATCTGATACAGAGGTCGTCTTGGCAGCCTTTGTTGCTTGGGGAGCGGAGTGTGTCCAACTATTCAACGGCATATGGGCATTTGCTGTTTGGGATGCTCATGAACGTATTCTTACATTATCGCGAGACGCGTTTGGGGTTAAACCTCTTTACTACTATATTGATAAAAAGCAATTTGCTTACGTCTCGGAGGTCAAGGCTTTACTTGGAATTGAGTCTGTTCAATTAAATTATAACCCGGATAGTTTTGCTTCCGCGATTGCAAATGCGCCCCTGATTCATGCTACAGAATGCATGCCGTGGGAGGGGGTGAGCGCTGTATTGCCGGGACATTTTTTACAACTTAATGCCAACAGCGCAAAAACTAAAAGCATTAGATGGTGGGAACCTATAAAAAGCCTTCCTTCTATCCCATGCAATCCTGTGGAAAGAATTGAAATTTTTCATACACTTTTTAAAAACGCTTGCCGTTTAAGAATGCGCGGCGATATCCCAATGGGAATTTGCTTAAGCGGAGGCTTGAATTCTTCGACAATATTGGCGGAGATGGGAAAATTGCATTCAATGGATTTTCCAAGAAAAGCACCCGGTGAAATTTTGGCGATGCTTAGCGAACAGCTATCAGTCAACTTGGATGAATCAAGCCGTGCAAAACGCCTTGTAAAGGACTTGGCTTCCATCAAGTTAAACTCGTTTGCCCTTAATCCGGATGAATATGTAAAAGATATTGAAAATCTTATTTATGCTTTTGAGTCAGTAGAAGATCTCTCGGTAGAAAGATGGTTGCTTTATAGGGGGATGTCGCAATCGAAGGTCCATTTAACAATGGATGCTGCAGGAGCAAATGAACTGCTGGGAAGAAATGAAGCAGGAATTCAATGCCTGGCATCCGATGGCATTAATCAATTTGTTTTTGCAAGGCGCGCTTTGAAAAACGGTGATTTGTGGAAAAAATGGGTTTTATCGGGCTGTTTGCCAAAAGTCTCGAAATTTAAAACCCGTCGATCACTTTCAAAAAATGATTTTATTAAAAATCTTAATCAAGAATGCTTGATGGATAGTTATGAGGAAATTGCCTTGCCTTATTGGGAAAGTGAACAACAACTTTTACTTGAGCACGATCTTTTTTTTCAGGCAAAATATTTTCTTATGCATTGCGGGGTATTGCAGTCGCAATTAAGGAAAATTGATGCTGCATCGAGCGCCCATGGGGTGCAGGTGCGATTTCCTTATTTAGATCCTGATTTGTTTCGCTATTGCTTAGCTCTGCCGGCTCAAAGCGTTGTTTTTGATGGCTGGACTCAAGAGATTTTACGTCTCGCGGCAAAAGATAGCGCGCCTCCTGAAATTCTTCAAGCTTCCCGCCAATATTTTTTACCGAAATTGCATATCAAATGGTTAAAAGAAAAATTACAAGAATTTATCAAGAATTGTACGACAAGTTTTTCTTTTCGCAATTTTCAAGGCTTCGACGGCAAAAAAGTCGAGCAGCTGGTAGTGGAAAAACGGTATATGGATGCCTGGCCCTACATTCAAGGATTTATGTTGAATGAGCGGTTTGTCGAGATGCGGGAAGAGATTTTTCCTGAGGGGTATATACCCGAGTAGGGGGCAGGATTATATACCTCTCTTGATTCAAGAGCCGGGATTTCCACTGGCAGGATAGAGATGTTTTTCTGAAAATCCTTTTCCAAAATTCATTCATACGTAATAATTCTTTTCATGAGAAATTTCCTTACTGTTTACGAACGAAGCGATTTGGTGGCCCAACATAAAAAAGAGAGGGATAAACGAATTTGTGATCGCATCAAAGCTGTTCTGCTTTACGACAAGGGGTGGACTCTTATGCAAATCGCAGAAGCCCTTTTACTTTCTGATGACGCTATTCGCCAACACATTCGAGATTATAAAGAGTCAAAAAAGTTGAAACCGGAAAATGGTGGCTCTGTAGAAAAGCTCTCTTTAGATCAATCAGAACAGCTTGAAAAGCATTTACAAGAGCATACCTATCTCTATATTAAAGATATTTTGTTGTATGTAAAAACAGTGTTCAAAATTGATTATACCGTGCCAGGACTGTGCAATTGGATGCATCGACATGGATTTTCCTATAAAAAACCAGCCCTCGTTCCAGGTAAAGCAGATAAGGAGCGTCAAGAGAAATGGATTGAGGAATACGAACAACTAAAAAGGTCTTTGACAGATGGAGAAACGATTTGTTTTATGGATGGAGTGCATCCTACTCACAATACTCAAGTGACCTATGGCTGGATCAAGACAGGATTACGCAAGGAAATTGCTGCAAATAGCGGAAGATCTCGACTAAATCTTTCTGGTGCTGTTGATTTACTTTCATCGAAATTGCATGTTCAGGAAGATAAGACGCTGAATGCCGAATCTACTATCTCTTTCCTTAAGAAGATTGAGGACGCCTATCTAACTAAGGATAAAATACATGTGTTTTGTGATAATGCTCGCTATTACCGAAATAAGAGTGTAACTTCACATCTCCAAAATTCTAAAATCAACTTACATTTTCTTCCTCCTTACAGTCCAAATTTAAACCCGATTGAGCGGGTTTGGAAATGGATGAAAGAACGAGTGCTGTACAACACGTATTACGAAGATTTTCACGAATTTAAACAGGCTATAATGAGCTTTTTGGAAAATATATCGGGGCTGGATCCAACGTCTGTTTTTGGGCAAGAGTTTGCTGGCAGAATACGTGATAGATTCAGAGCCATCGGCGCTCCAACTTAGGCAGCTTTTTTGATTTTTACCACAGAGCTCACCGAGATCACAGAGAGAATTCAATTTCTCATTCTTCGAATACCATCCTTCAGCATTTTCACATTGAAGTTGATTAGCAAGCCCTTATGGTAATCAGACATTTTGATATAGGAAAGCAATTGGGCCTCATATAAGGGCGTCAATGCCTTAACAGACTTAACCTCTATAATTACTTGATCATCCACGACTAAATCTAACCGGTATCCACAATCGAGCATAACGTCCTTATAGAAAATTGGTAATGGTACTTCTTGTTCCACTTTTAATTTTCTTAAACGGAGCTCATAGGCTAGACATGCAACATATGCAGACTCAAGAAGTCCAGGCCCTAAACTTCGATGAACTTCTATGGCTGCACCTATAATTTCACCAGTTAAAGTGTCATTCTCTCTTCTCTCTGTGGGCTCGGTGAGCTCTGTGGTAAAAAAATCCATCGTAGCAAGCATAAATTGAAAGGAGACATTGTAGCCTACTGGGTCTTTTAGGTACACAGCCAAGCAGCCTGTTATTTGGGAGGAAACAGCTTATTTTTTACAGGATTATTTGAATTTTTCTCTCTTGTTACCGATTCTTCAATTTGAAGAGGTATATATACCGGCCGCGCTCTCAAAATTCAGGATTTTGAACAGGTTCTAAGAGGAGTATTAATTGAAAAATAGTTTTTCAAAATCCTTTCGACGCAAGGAAACTTGTTCGTGGTCGGTAAGTTCATCAATGTGAATCGGCGCAGCTGTTACATAACCTTTTTGCAGCCAATATATATCTGAATCTTCATGTTCTTCAAACTGCTCGAGTTTTGCGCCTAGCCAATAATATGTGCCATTATCAACGGGATGGCATCGCTCGCTTGGATCTTCGCGCCAATACTCTTTTCCTTGCCGTGTCATTTTAAAGCCTTTGATCATTTTCAATTCTTTGCTTGGAAAATTTACATTGAGTAAAGTTCCTTTGGGAAGGGGGTGCTCTAAAACGTGATGAAAAATTTTTGGAATATGGGTTTCTGCAGCAAAATAATCTGCTTCATGATAATCGTGGCAAGAAAATGCAATGGCCGGCAATCCGTTTAATGCAGCTTCAATGCAACCGGCAACCGTTCCGCTATAAAGTAAATTCCTCCCGGCATTTGTGCCGCGGTTAATCCCTGAAACAACAATATCAGGCTTTCTATCTAAGATGATGCTGATGCCCATTTTGACGCAGTCGGCGGGTGTGCCCGTAATGCTGTAGGTTTGCTCGTGATCTTCCCAACATTGTTTGCGAAGCATTAGTGGTTCGCGCAGTGTAATGGAAAGTCCTGTTGCAGATTGGTCTTGGGCCGGCGCAATCACTGTGACATTTGCAATATTTCTTAAAGCTTTCCAAAGGTGTTTGATGCCGGGTGCGTGGATTCCGTCATCATTTGTAATGAGAACATTGGGTTTCATTGTTATATCCTCTTGGTTTTTCGTTAATCGATATATTCGCTTGCAATATTTCGTTTATCATGACCGTCAAGAACATGAAAAGTCCGAATTTTTCTGAGCACAACGGGAGACAGCTGCCCTATTGGAATATAAATCACCTTTTTGCCATAGTTTTTTGCAAATTGCTTCAAGCGGCTTGGAGGAGGCTTGGCGGCAACATAGACGATAATCGGCTTGATTGCATAATCTATTGCTCCCATTAACAATGCTTCCGGTTTTGAACGGCATCCTCTGTAGTCGGTATCACTCCAGATATCATACATCCTCCTTGGAGGGTAAGACATCATGAATCCTCCATATTCGCATCGCGTGATTCCCGGTCCAATTACATTTTGCCCCATAGGTGTTGCATAAAATGACATATCGGATTCCTGTTCGTGTTCCCCTAGCCAGGTTGTTCGCCAAGGATATTTTTCTTGCTTTGGATTGTCTTCGGAAGGCGAGTCTTCATCAAAGATGACACAGATTGAACCAACACCTGCGGGAGGTCTTCCTCTTACTTTGATATAAAGTTTTCCTTCTGTCCAGTGCCGAATCGTTTCCCGCGTATCAATGCCGTCTTCCAGGCTTGTGGTAAAAGGAATGGTTTGGCCGCCCTCTTCGGCATAGAGTTTTGTTCCTTTTTTTTGTAGAAACGTGCCAAAATTTTCAATTGCAACATCTTCCGGCGGGTATGAACAGATGCTAAACGGACCCGGCGGTTCAAAGCGGAATTTTCTTTTATCTCTTTTTCTGGGTTGGAAATTAAACTCTTTTCGTCCCGGCTGCCGTAAGTGAAATCGGATATGCTTGGCATGCCCCCAGATCTCCTCTATAGAGAGGTCTAATTCAGGAAGATTATCAATATTTTTCAAGAGGGGATATTCAGTTGCAAGTTCCCATACTTCATAGGCATAATTATGCTCAACACATCCCTTTGCAGCTGTTAATATTTGAAAAAGATCGGGCATAAGGCGGTTTGTGAATAGAGAATAGTTGCGTGCAAATTTCATTAAATTACGTAGGTTGTAACCGGGAAATTCAAATCCTTCGTTTTCTTCGTAGCGGTATGCTGCTTCTTTACAGAGTTGAAAAATAAGCTTTTGCCTGTCCGGTGGAAAATGGCAGGAGCGGCCTTGTTGAAAATCGTTGCGGGCTTCCTCATACATAGTGGAAATCCAGCCAAACTCTCCCATTACATCGCGGCAAGACTCTTCTGTGAGGGTGCAAATTTCAATGACTTCTCTTGCCGCATGAGATAGTTCCGGAAAGCAGCGGCGGTTGACTTTTTCTAAAATGCTTTCAGTGTGCGCCATTCCGCTGATGAAAAGGATGCGGTCATAAGACAGAGAGAGCTCCTTTAAGCGTTTTGCCATATAAAACTCTCTCTTTTCGTCAACTTCTGTATGCAGAGCTTTATGAGATTTGGAAATATCGCAATAAATTTTATAGTATTCTTTAAGTCCGATCCGTTGAATTGCATAAGGGTCCGGAAGCGGCTCTTTAATTTTTGGATAATGATTGATATCAAGATCGACGCAAAAAGCAGGGATTTGATTTTCAAGAGCTGTTCTCAAAGCTTCGAAACCGGCATCGCAAGGTTCTGATAGATAATAAATAGGAGAGCGGGTTTTGTCATAGGTTAAAACGACGCTGATATCGGGCAAGCGCGAAGCTGCATGCAGTATTTGAAGTTGCATGGTCTCGGCAAATTCTACAGCAACACAGTCAGGTTTAATCTCATGAAAAGCTTGGTGGACAATGCCTGCCAGCTCCATTGTGTAGTGGATAACCGGGATTGCAAAAATGCGGTCTTTTTGAATTGTAAAAACTTCTCTCACGGCATATACATCAACGCTTCTTCGCCCAGGGTCATAATGATCGCCTGACGCAGAAGATTGTCCTTATTTTCTCTTCCTCCATCTAAGCTCTCGATTCTTTTTGCGGCATAACGAGCAATATTGATCCCGTCTCGGATGGTATAATTTTCATTTTGATTGTGGGCGTTTTGTAAAAAGTTTACGACATAGTTCATAATATGTTCGTCTACAAACGGAAGATTTTCGCGCAGAATACGTTTTTCCTCTTCTGCTTCCGGAAATTCGAGATAGATCTGCGGTTGAAGCCTGCTGTGAATATATTCGGGGATTTCATATGTTGAAGCATCGTCGTTCATTGTAACACAGATTCTAAACTCTGGATCTGCCGCAACTTTTAATCCCGCAACAATAGACTCGATGTAGCGCCTTGTATCAAGCAGAGGAGCAAGCGATGCCCAAGATTTTTCGCTCATCCTGTTCGCTTCGTCTAAAATACAAACTCCCCCTCTTATCATTGCAGTAACAAGAGCCGATGCGGCGTAGCGTATCCCGCCGGATTGATCAACGACAGGAGTAATCAATAGGTCTTCGGGACGGGTATCCATTGTACATTGATAGATATAAACGTCTTTGTTAAGAGATTTAGCTGCCGCATAGGCAAGCGTTGTTTTTCCTACACCGGGTTTTCCTATAATACGAGGGTTTAGGGGAATATCGTCTTGATCGATAACAAGCCATGCGGCAAGAAGTTGATCCTTTACATCTTTTTGACCTATCCATTCAAAGTCGAAAATATCGGGGAATCCGAGCGCGATCTCAACTCCTTCAATTTGTATTCGGCTTTCGTGTTCGCTTGGGTGTTGTTTTTTCATATTTATTTTCTCCTGGCTTTTTCAGATCCATAGCGTAATCCGGCTCTTGCAATATTTTCACGAGCATTGGGGTATAATACCTCAATTTCATTGATCAATTCATTCACTTTTTTACGCATGGAGTTTTGACCCACAGGGCATCCGCATACTACTCTTGCAAATCCTTGTTGCAGAGCGAATCGATAAATCTCATTTTCGCCAATATAGGTCAAAGGACGTATAATGGTTTGATCATAGTCTATCATATGCAGTTTTGGCAAGTTTCCGCAAAACTCTCCTTTATGAAACATATTCATAAGAACAGTCTGCGCGTTGTCATCGCGGTGATGGCCAAAAGCGATTGTTTTTGCGCCTACGCTTTTTGCTGCATCAAAAAGCAGTCGCCTCCTTTCTCTGGAACAGGAATAGCATTCCAGTGTTTCAAGTTTCTGTGTCGACTCTTTTACGATGAAGTTTGCTCCGAGTTTTTGACAAATTGTTTTAAGATAAGGGATATCAACGCCCGCCCCGCATGAAAATTCTCCCGAGACATGGATTGCGGCAAGGTCAAAGCGAGGAAAACCGCGCCCTGAGATCGCTGAAAGCATAAAGAGCAGAGTCAGACTATCTTTTCCTCCACTAAGCGCTACTGCGATTTTGTTGTCTGCCATTTCAAAATCGAAGAGCGCTTTTCTAACGGCGCTTTCAATTTTTTTTCCTAATTTTGTCCAAGGAGGACGAGGGATTTCTATATTCATGATTTGGAGCTTTCTCTCATTTAAAAACTTGTTTAAAATCCTATACCGCTCGTATTTCAAAATTTGAGATTTTGGCTTTGAGAAAACTTTCGCGGTTGAACGATCGCAAGTCGCTTAATATTAATCAATATTGAACGACTTGCAATCGTTCAACCACGAGGTTTTCTCTTTGCCAAAGACCAAATTTTGAGAGCGCGACCGGTATAAATTTTGAAACACGAACGGCATAAAGCGGATTAGTGAAAAATATTTTGTAGTAGTTGCAAATTGCAGGTAAATAGTCTATTCTCTAACCAGATCATAAGTCAATAATAATGAGGAATAAAAAATGTCAAAAGTAGGAAGAAACGACCCTTGTCCCTGCGGATCCGGAAAAAAATACAAACAGTGTTGCTGGAATAAAAGACTGCCTCTCGGCAAGCGTAAATTTAAAGCCTCGGTTCTTAGCAGCGGTTCTATGAAAAAAATGCCGGATTTGATGGAGCGTACATTCGGCGAGGCAGTTAAAGGGGATGCATTTTCCTCATTGAAAGAAGCTTTATCAGGAAGGCTTTCTAATTCAGAAGATATGCCTAATGTTGATGCAAAACAAGCGTTGAATGAGTATTTGAAAGAGAGTGAGGAAGTAAAAAAAAATGAAAAAGATCAGAATAACTCTTGAATTGAAATCAAGAGATTTGATATAACTCCCATTCAATTTAGCTGGCATAGCTCAACTGGTAGAGCACCCGATTTGTAATCGGACGGTTGTGAGTTCAAGTCTTACTGCCAGCAATCTATTAATAGGGGGTGTCGCATAGCGGCCAATTGCAAGAGGCTGTAAACCTCTCGACTTCGGTCTACGTTGGTTCGAATCCAACCGCCCCCATCTTCTTGGACGGGAAGCTGCGTCTGCTAGTAGGTTAAATGGTTCACGCATATCTACAAGCAGCTTTTTATCGTCTATAAAGTTTCGTTTAGGATACGAAATTTTTTCGAGTTCCTTCACAGCATTTTGATCCAATTCAAATAGGATTGAAAAATCTTTTGTTTGAAGTGTATCCATTTGATCTCGCCAATCTGAAAAATCTGGATGTCTTTCCAAAAACGGAAGAATGTAAATGGCAATTTTACCAAGAAAATATTTTAGTTTCTTAGCTTCCTTTGCTGATTGGATCAAATGTTTTAAGGCCAATATGCTGGAAAGGGAATTTTCCATGAGCTACAATCTTTTTACTTCTTTTAAAATTGGATATGAGGACGGTCTTCGATAATTTTACCTCAAAATTCACCGTTATGATACGCTATTTGTTTATTAGAATACCAACAAGTGAGAGTAAATTTCTATGTGGTCCTGGCTGTTTGGAAATGATTATGGCCCAACTTTACCAGTACAGCCAATTACAACTTCACCAGTAGAGCCAATGTTGCCCATCCCTTGGGAATTGCACATCCGGATTTTTAATTATCTACCAATCAAAGACCAAGCAAGTTTATCGCTGACTTGTAGGTATGCTAAGCAAATTACAGATTACTCACTTCGTTTGCGAGCTAAAGAGTATGGGTACTCATCAACGATTCTTCCCACAGCTGTTGAGGCAAAGCAATTCTTGGCTACTCTTTTCAAGATTGTTGAGAGATTAAAAAAACAGAGTCTTCTTCAAAAAAACGAATTAAGTTTTGAGTCAGTTACAAATCGCATTCTATTTATTGAATACAACTCCCAAAGGTTAGATCACGAAAAAACTCTACTGAATATCCCTTTCTTTCAATTAAATCGATTAGCTCAGTTATATTCCTGCAATAGTCTCTATAAAATAGATGGGATGCGATCTTTCCACTTTTTTCTATCAAGAAGACAAACTCTACCACAATTCGAAATTGTTGTTGAAAATGAAACTCAAACAAAACTTAACGATGCTCTTTCTCTTGCTACCAAAGCTTCAGATGATGCTGCAGTGAATCTTTTGCTTGAACAAGGTGCAGATCCCAATGTCCCGAACCAGGATGGCAACTATCTATTGCATATTGCAATAAAATTTGGAGATCGTAATCTTGTTGAGTTATTATTAGACTACAAAGCACAAATTGATGCACGAGGAAAAGATGGAAATACTCCTCTTCGTGTTGCTACCTTTGCAAACCATATTGAAATTGTGCAGTTACTGCTTGAGAATGGGGCAGACCCTAACATTCCAGCAGATAACGGGTGTACTCCAATACATATTGCTTCAAACGAGGGAAAAATTGAAATACTTGAACTCCTCTTGTGTCATGAAGCTGACATTAACTTTCAAGGATGGGGCGGACTAACTCCACTTGGACAAGCACAAAAAAATAACCAAAAACAAGCTATTCTATTGCTCCTGAAAAACGGTGCTGACCCTAATGTGCCTGATCAGGATGGTAACTTCTCACTGCATATGGCCGCAGAGTCGGGAGATCGTAATCTTGTTGAGTTATTATTAGACTACAAAGCACAAATTGATGCACGAGGAAAAGATGGAAATACTCCTCTTTGTGTTGCTACCTTTGCAAACCATATTGAAATTGTGCAGTTACTGCTTGAGAATGGGGCAGACCCTAACATTCCAGCAGATAACGGGTGTACTCCGATACATATTGCTTCAAACGAGGGAAAAATTGAAATACTTGAACTCCTCTTGTGTCATGAAGCTGACATTAACCTTCAAGGATGGGGCGGACTAACTCCACTTGGACAAGCACAAAAAAATAACCAAAAACAAGCTATTCTATTGCTCCTGAAAAACGGTGCTCTATGAAATCTAATTTATCAATTCTATATAAGGTATAAAATCAGTTAAATAATATTTTTGATTTTTTTCCATTTTGCACCCCTGCCCTTTCCCGTGGACTCAATGACTCCCTCATCACGAACTCATGTTACGCGCTAGGTTCTTGTAATAGAATTTTTTAAGTAGTATTTTTCTTCCAAAATTTGTTTTGGGAGACTGCTGTGAACAGAAAATTGCTAGATATCTACACCGATTACCTAATCAGTCAAAATCAATATGCAACAGCAACAGGCTTATCAAAACTTTTGGATGGAGATATTAGCCATGACCAAATCACACGGTTTCTTCATAAAGAAGATCTCACGTCTAAGCAGCTATGGCAATATGTAAAAAAAGAAGTAAGAAATCATGAAGAAGCAGGAGGTTTTTTTATTGCAGACGATACCATTGAAGAAAAGCCCTATACAGATGAAAACGATACTGTTTGTTGGCACTATTCTCATGCGAAAGGACGTTGTGCAAAGGGAATAAACATACTTTCAGGATTGATCCGATACGGAGATTTTGCACTCCCGGTGGCGTTTGAAGCTATCCGAAAAGATTTGCATTTTTGCGATTTGAAAGAGCGAAAGGAGAAACGCAGATCTTCAGTTAACAAAAACGATCCTATGAGATTTTGATGGTCTCCCCCAGTATCCTGATTCAGGAGGTGGTAAGGGGTGGATTGTTTTCCATAATTCATCTGTCAATATTGTTCGAGCCATATTTTTTTCTTCCGCTGTCAGAAGAACTATATACGTGAAAAAATCTTTTGAGTACACTGCCTAATTAAGCTTGGATATAATAGCCGTGACCGTTAACTTTTTCTAGCTTAAAGAGGTATTCTTTTTCAACCAAGGCGTTGATAATTTGAGTGAGCCATCTATTTTTTTCTTCTTCTTTTGAGATAGATAATTTATTAGGTGGCAACCCTAATTCATAGTACTGCTTAAATGGCTGGTCATTCGTATTGACCAAAATATATCTCTTTCCTTTTAAAGAACTATTAGTCTCACTTTTAAGAATAAGGGAATTAATTTTCTCTAGTAACTCCTCTACAACATCCCTCATAGTGACTGTTTTGGTTTCGAGATTGAACTCATCATTCTCAGCTCTCACGAACAATTTAACATCTCCCGTTTCTTCCAAATTTAGTGCAAGTAAATTTGGATCAACCACCAAAGGTTCAAAACCCGTGGTTATATTATGTGTTGAGTAATACTTTTTTAATTTATTGTTACTTTCAATTTCTTTTTTTCTCCAAGCATGCGCGGATTCAAATCGAGAAGTAGAGATATCATATTTTTCAGCTATATCCTTGACTTTTTCTCCCTGTACTTCAGTAACACATCTAACCAAACCTCGTCTCTGTGTATCATCATCTCCGAAGAGTCCTGTTTTTTTGCTCCTCATCTCTTCAATGTCAATAAGGCCAATTTTTCTACGACCAAACTGGTCTGGAGCATCATTTAATACGGGGTTATTTCTCCATTCAACATCGCTGTACCCTGTCTTACAAATAAAGACCGCAAGCTGCTTTATTGTTTCATTTAAACTTGAAGCGTACTCTTCAAAATACTGTTCCTGAGCACTTTCACTTGGATTTAGGTCTAGCTTCTTCTCAGCAATTATCTCATACACTTCACCTTCAGCTTCAACGGTGAATAGTTTTGCGTTAGGAATTACAAGCAGCCCTAACGCATGAGTTCGGCAAACAGTCCAAGCTTTAATCATTGCCTGATAGCGAGCCTTCATAGAGTCATCTCGACCGAGGGTATGGCAATTAGCGTTCATCTTGAAAATATATTCTGGAGCTGTATCCAAGGAAAAAACTCGGTGCTTACCTTGACTCTTGTATAGTTTGACACCTCCTTCTTCCTTACGTTGAAGAATATTTTTCATGCAGGTTTGAATTTTTGAAATCATTTCTTCAGAAATAACCACACCACTCTGAAGCTCTTCTTTCTCACTTATGCTATATTCACTTGGAGACTTGCCAGGTTTTGGTTTCTGTGAGCTTGAAGACTGAGGAACAACAACAGCAAATCGGATTTTTGCCTTCTCTTGAGTAAATAGGTTTCTAACAAATTTAGAAAAGAATGCTGCAATGCTTAAAGTACAAACTACCGCTACCGCACCAAGGAACCCTCGGCCTATCCTTTCTAGAGTCGTAAAATCACGTTCTTTTTTTGATATTAGCCTGTACTGCTTCCCATTTTTTTCAACAGTTTTACCTTTACTATCAAACTTAACCGAATCAATCCAATTTGAGGAAAGTTTAATATTACTAATATCATCAATGATTTTAAAACTAGGCATTATTTTTTACCATATTTATTAAATTACGTCGTAACGTAACATAACGTAACAGTTAAAATCAAGAATTTTAATAAAATCTTTACAAAACAGATTTTGCAGTCAATCCAAACCTCAGAAAAGCGAAGGTAAGCGTAAAAAGAACCCGTCTTGAAGAAAATAAAAGATGAGATTTTACCCTTTAGGCTTTCACCCAATTTTCCTGTAATAAATCTTCGAGTTTATTATAAGGATGACTCATAAAGCGTCTAAGAACGTCTTCAAGATATTGTAAGCGACTAATCTGGCTATCTTGAGGGTATACTGCATCCAATTGAATTGGACACAAATTTGGGGTAAAATAAACCCATTTTTGAAGGAGAATATTTATGGATGCAGACTTGAAAAATTTCGTGAAACACTTTATAACAAAATAGATGGCTAAATTAGACGCTTACGCTCATGTTGTAAAACATTTAAAATTTGGATTGATGGGTCAGCCTGCATTTTTAGGGTTGTCTAAACTTCAAAAAGGAGACACCATTGCTTGCTCTATCTCGTTTCATTACATTTAATGTGTAATAAACGAGATATAATCGGACACTTGTAATAAACTGTTTCTGTTAAAATGGTGATGAGTAAAAATCTCGTCCTCAGCAGTAGGTGTACGATAAGTTTTGACTGTCAGATAAAGTTTCGTTTAGGACAACAGCTTGACGACAATGATTGAGACATTGTCAGTGCTCCCTCTCTGATAAGCAAGAGTGCGCAGGAGCTCTGATGCCTCCAGAGCATTTTTTTGTTTAATACTGTCGATAGCTGTCTGAGGTTCAATGACATCCCATAAACCATCGCACGCAATAATAAGATAGTGGTGATCAGGGGTAATTTCAACTTTAGTCAAAGTAGGGCGCGCAGAGACGCTTGGGTGCGATAAATCTCCGATTGAGCGAGCCATGTCAAGAGATCCATCCACTCTGCCATACCTGACAAATCCGCCGCGCAATAGAATTTCTTTGTAATACTTTGGAATTGTCGGCTTGGCGCTTTCGGTAAGTTGAATGGCTTTCCCGGCTTTTTCCAATACAGCCCCGGAATCTCCTACATTTGCAGTCCAGAGGGTTTTTTCATCAACAAGCAGCGCAACAACAGCAGTTGTTCCGGAAAAATCTTTTAATCCAGCAGATTGAAACGGCAAGTTTTTCCATTCTTCATCCACTCGAATACAAGAGCGTGCAATTGCGTTGTACCATTCAATCTCATTATCCGAACGTATTTTCGCAAGTTCACTTTTTAAAATGTTTGGAAGAATTTCAGCGGCAAATTGTGCGCAATTTTTTCCGCCATGTCCATCAAATATGCAAAATAGATGCAATGAATGCATGTGCTCTGTCTTAAGCGGGAATTGTTCTATTGCAAAAGTATCTTCTAGTTCATTTCGAATTCCCTGGCCTGATGCAAATCCTATTTTGTAGTTTCCAATCACTATTTCTTTAGAAAAAATCTCCCCTTCGGGCAGCTCCTCTCGGGTTTCATCTGCGGTTTCTTGAGGCAAATGCCTGTATATTTCCTCTCGAAGCTTTTGCCGGTCGTTTATTTCATTGTGGTCGGCCCAATGGCGCACGACTAAAAAAAATCGTTCGATTTCATCAATCTGTCTCATTATCCGGGTATTCGGGGGAAATTTTCCGATAACACCGAATTGTCTTTTCGACAGCCTCAGATATTGTAGGAGAGGGGGTTTCGGCAAGTATGCTGTGGTACGCAGCCTGCACGTAGATTTCCATAGCTTGCAGATAGCTTTCATTGCGGTAGGCAAGATCTGCTTTTTTGATGAGAAGTTCCGGGTCATTTTCAATCATTAACAATACCTAACTCTATTAGTATTTTAATAGATAAAAACAGAATTTATGAATAGGTATTATATACCCGCTCGTGTTTCAAAATTTGGCACATTTCTTGGATGTATTCCTCAACAGGAGGTTTTTGCAAAAGCCTCAGAGAAATATAGATGTGGAGGTGTTTATGACTGAAAAAAAGAAAAAGGCGGCAGCGGCGGCAAAAACGTCTAAAAAATCTGTAGTTGCCAAAAAAGAGAATAGAGCTAAAACGACGAACGTGAAAACAGCAGAACCTGAACGTTTGCTGACTGCAGAAGGGTGGAAGCGCAAGAAAATGAAAGAGATGCGGCAAAATGTTAAAAAATGATAAAACAGTTCTTAGAACCCGTTCAAAATCTCTGAAAAAGTGTTTTTTGCGCCTTTCATTTTGTTTTTGCAATCGTTAAAACTCCTCTGCTTTTCCAAGTATGCGCAAACTTTAAAGATTGCGAAAACAAAGCAAAATTCGCTGAAAATCACAACTTCCAGGGATTTTGAACAGGTTCTTAATAATTTGTATACTTTGCCTAAATTGGTGTTTTCATCATACAATGATGTAAAATGGCAATATTTGCCGATTCAGGAAAAGCTTTTTATCATGGAGCCGCGCTATGAATAATCAATTGACTCATATACAGATGCCTAATCAACGGATATTAGGGGGAGGACATCCCGCTTACATTGTCGCAGAAATTGGAAGCAATCATGATGGAGACTTGGAAAGAGCCAAAATGTTGGTTCAACAGGCAAAGGAAGCGGGAGCCGATGCTGTTAAATTTCAATCTTTTCAAGTCGAAAATCTTCTTAATCATAATCGAATGGTCAGTAATCGTTGGGAAGCTGATCCGGCATGGGATGTACTGAACCGATTATCGATTCCTTATGAGTGGCATATAGAATTAAGCCAAGAGGCCGATCGTTTAGGTATCGACTTTCTTTCAACTCCATTTGATTTGGAACGTTTGCAGTGGTTGATCGACCTAAATGTCCCGGCAATTAAAATAGCTTCCGGAGATCTTACTTACCATGAGCTTTTAAAGGCAGCGGGAAAAGCGACCGTCCGGTTTTTCTTGCCACGGGGCATGCGACTTTAAGCGAGGTTGAAGATGGACTCAAAGTGCTTTGGGAGTCCGGATGTAAAGATATTGTATTGATGCACTGTGTATCTTCTTATCCGGCTAGAATTGATGAAACGAATATTCGTGCAATGTACACGATGATGCAAGGCTTTCAAACACAAGTAGGATATTCTGATCATCCCCGGGAAATACTGTTCCGATTGCAGCAGTCACTCTAGGAGCTTGTGTCTTGGAAAAGCATTTTACAGATGATCCTTCAAGAAAAGGACCGGATCATCATTTGCACTCTCAGTCGAACAGTTTGCAGATATGGTAGAGCAAATTCGACTTTTAGAGTCTGCGCTAGCTGGCGGGGCGAAACTTCCGCGTGAATTTCAGAAATTGAAGAAAGAATTATGGCGAGAAGAGGAATTTATGCTAAGCGTCATATTGAAAAGGGTGAAAAAATAAGTCGGGAAATGTTAAAAATTGTAAGGCATCATTACCCCGAAGGAATGGGGGCAAATCAACTGGAAAATGTCATTGGAAAAACGGCCCGCATTGAAATAGAGCCAAATCAAATGATTTGTCAGGAGATGATTTAGTTTGTGATAAAAGTTTTAATTACGAGTATTTCAAAAAAAGTTCCGTTGATTCATACTGTAAGAAATGCGTGCGGGCGTTTCGATCGAGAATATCAAATTGCGGGGGGCGATTTTGATTCCTCTTGTATTGGACAGTATTTTGTTGATACATTCTGGAAAATGCCGTCATTGGACCAACTAACCATCGATGATCTCATCGCTTACTGTATTCATGAAAGAATTCAATATATTATTCCTTCTAGAGATGGAGAGCTTCCATTTTTTGCGCTTTTCAGCGACGAACTTAATAAAAAAGGGATTTATACGATGATCTCTAGTTTAGATGGAGTTGAAATAGCGCTTGATAAATACCGATTTTTCAAAACGTGCATAGATCAAGGAATTCCTGCAATACAAACCTTCCTCTCTATAGAGGAATTTGAAGCGCCTCTTTATGTTGTTAAAGAGACGATATGGCTCCGGCGCAAAGCAGGCAGGCTGCGGATTAAATCTAGAAGAGGCCAAAGTTTTCGGCGACAAGTTGGATGCTCCTATTTACCAACCGTATATAGAAGGCGATGAAATTAGCGCGGATTTGTATCTCACAAAAAAAGGGGAATGTTTAGGTGTTGTCTGCCGAGAACGCAATCTGGTTGTTCAAGGCGAGTCTCAGATTACAACAACATTTCAAGATCACGTTGGAAGAAATATGCTGCAAAATGGCAAAGAGCTTGCATCTATCAGGCCATGTGATGTTTCAATTTATTCATGAGACCCAATCCGGAAAAGTCTATTTACTCGAATGCAACCCACGTTTTGGAGGGGCTTCGAGAGCAAGTATAAAAGCGGGGCTTGATAGTTTTTATTGGTTTTTTTGTGAATCTGCCGGCAAACCTATTCCACCTTTTGAAAGGGCTGAAAATGAGATTAAAATGGTTAGGTATCCGGAGGATCTGTTTCTCTAATGACTTATTCATGCCTCAAACAAACACATTTTATTGATGGTGAATTTTCTTTGCGACCTTTAATCCAAGAAGATCTGGAACCTATTCGCCAATGGAGAAATGAACAAATTTCCATTCTAAGACAACCCGCCCTTTAACTAAAGAGGATCAAGCCAACTATTGGAATCATGTCTTAGTTCCTTCTTTTACGCACTCTCATCCCGATCAAATTTTATTTGCCTTTCTTAAAGGTAAAAAGTTAATCGGTTATGGGGGGATTACCCATATCGACTGGCAGCAGCGGGCGGGAGAATTGAGTTTTTTGCTAAATAGCTGCTACACAAAAAATCAAATAGAGTATAATCGGTATTTTGGAAGATTTTTGGAATTAATTAAACAAGTTGCATTAGACTCTATCAATATTAAACGTTTGTTTACTGAAACTTATAATGTCAGACCGGGACATATTCAAGAACTTGAAAATCATGGGTTTCGGTATGAAAAACGAATCAGTCATGCAGTAAATATTGAGGGGCGTCCGGTTGACTCTCTTATTCATGGATGTAAACTTAAATGAAGGGTAAGGTTTTAGTAACGGGCGGGGCAGGCGTTATTGGACGTCCTTTGGTTGGAAAACTGCTGCAGCAAGGAGTTGCTGTCACTGTGATCGACACTCAGCCTCGTCCAAAAGAGTGGCCTAAAGATGTCGATTATTGGAATGATGACATCAATCAATTAAATCAAGAGCAGATCATCAAGCTTAATCCGGATTATTGCTTTCATCTGGCTGCAAGTTTTGAGAGGAGTGAAGAGTTGCCCGCTTTCTTTCAAACGAATTTTTATAATAACATCCTTGTCAGCCATGCTCTCTTAAACGTGTTAAAACAATGCCCGCATTTATCTAAAGTGATTTTTGCTTCAAGTTATCTTGTATATGATCCAAATTTGTATTTATTTGAAACTCCCCCCAAAAAAAGAGCGGTTCTTGATGAAAACTCAGCTCTAAATCCTCGCAATCTTTGCGGAAATGCAAAATTGCTGCATGAACGGGAATTGGAGTTTGTTAGTCGTTTTGCAAATTTTTCTACAGTCAGCGCCCGCATTTTTCGCGTGTATGGAAAAGGGTCAAATGATGTGATTTCAAGATGGATCAGATCTTTAATTGCTGAAAAATCTATTGAGGTTTATGGGAAAGAAGGGGTTTTCGACTATATTTATGCAGATGAAGCGGCTGAAGGGTTGATTAAACTTGCCGATTCCAACCTTGCAGGTCCAGTTAATTTAGGGACAGGGAAGTCGCGGCGGATTGTCGAGGTTTTAAATATTTTGAAAAGTCATTTTCCCAATATGATTGTCCGGGAAAAAAAATCGGATGTGTATTACGAAGCATCCCAAGCATCAATGCAGTATTTTGTTAAAGAAATAAAATGGAGGCCTTCACAAACATTAGAGAAGGCTATTCCAAAAATTATTGCTTATGAAAAAGCGAACCCGGGCAAGTTTTAATACATTGAACCCTTTTTTATAAAAACTTAATTTTAAAAATAAATTTGTATTTGTTTTATGTTTTTTGTTTTTTAATAAATCCTTTATTTTGTTATAATTGCCTTTCAATTTTTTAATAAAAAGGAAATATTTATGTCTAATTGTATTAATGTTTATCAAAAAGAGTATGCTTTTGTAGGTCCGGAATCAACTAAGAGCATTATAAGAACAGGTGCTTTTGGACCCTGTTATGTTGTGAGTTTTACAGCTGAATCAGAAAATGGACAACGTTTTGCGGCAATGGCGCACATTGATGATACCACTCAAGTTGAGTCTATTAGTGATATATTTGATCGTTTTATGGAGAATAGTGTACCTTTAGAGGATGTAAAAGTCATTATTATGGGAGGGTGGCGTAACCATCCTGAATCTTTTAAGTGTGGAAGCAAAATAATCAGTCATATTCATAAAGCCGGTTTTCGAGATGTAAGTATTAAAAATCTCTTTAAAAAAGCATTCCCTGCTACTTGGGAACAAGTGGTTTCCGGTGATCAAAAAGAATTCTATTTTTGCGGTGCGCAAGTGAAGGCGAGTACAGGTGAAACATTTTTATTTAAGAATTTCAATAAGGAATTGGAGAGCGAGGGTCGGAGACGTGCATTTGAATTTTCGCGTGAATATGGCAACAATATGGAGCAAATGGGTCTCGAAATACCTATAAGCGAAGCGGTTACTTGATTAGAAAAGTTATAATTATTTTTTTTGAGAGGTTTCAATTCGAAACCTCTCAATATGGATTTATTTATTAATATGAACAGCTAAAACATCGCATTTTGCAGAATGCAGCATATCTTCTGCAGTATCTCCCATCATCAATTTATTCAAGCCGTGTCTAGAATGGGTTCCTACTACAATGAGATCGGCATTGATCGTTTCGGCAGTGCTCAAGATTTGTTGTCTAATTTGCCCAATACCCATATATTGCCGATCTGATGGAATCGAAAGTTTTTCCCCAATATTTTTTAGTTGAGATTGAGCAGCAGCTTCAAGTTCTTTTTCCCATTCATCAAATTTACTTTCCGTTCCCGGTGGAATTCCATAAGTAAAAATAGGCTCTATTATATGAACGATACTCACTTCAGCTCCGGTGCTCTTAGCAATTGACATAGCTCTATCAGACACCTGAGTGTCATCTTCGGGTTTAAGGTCCACTGCAAGTAAAATTCTCTCATATTTTTCCATAACGATTTCTCCTTTTAAGAATAGCTTCTTTAGTTTATAGGAATAAAAAAATATTCTCAATTCAACGCTGATCATGTTATGCTCTAACATATGAAATTTACCAATCAACGCGGCTTTGACAAACATCTTGCTGAAGCTGCCCCGCATCACTTCGCACCTGTTTATCTTCTAATCAATAAAGAAGATTTTGATCGAAAGGAGATCGTAAAAACTCTTTCTCGTTTGCTGTTAAAAAATTTACCCAATGACGAGCATCATATCAAAAGATTTGATGCGAGCGAGCATTCGTTTAAACAGCTCATGCAGGAATTGGGGGCTTATCATTTTTTCGCCAAAAAACGAGTGATCATTCTCGAGAATGCTCAGGAGTTGAAAAAAGAGGAGACAGAGCTGCTTGAGTATTATTTTTCAAACCCAGACCCGTCTATATACCTGATCTTTGCGGCAACTGCAATTAATCGTGCGGCAAGGTTTTATAAACAGGTGGAAAAGGCGGGAGTGATTCTAGACCTTGAAGAAAAGAAACCCTGGGAAAAAGAGGCCGCTCTTGTCAGCTTTCTCATTCAATGGTTCAAAGAGCAAGGAATATCTGTCCCTTCAGCTGTCGCCCAATCGATTGTTAAAACAGTTAATCAGGATAAATTTTTTCTTCAGCAGGAAATGGAAAAACTTCTATGCTTTTTAGGAGAACGCAAGGAATTGACTTCTCGAGATGTTGCCGCTGTAGGTTCCGGATCTTTCGTCCAAAATATTTGGCAGCTGGGCGATGCGATTTTCAACCGTCAAGGTTCTCTTGCTATAGAGATTGCTTGTCAATTGTTAAACAGCGGCGAGAATTTTATTGCTCTTTTGCGCTCGCTGCGCACACAATTTCAAACTCGTTTATTGGGAGCGGTCTCGCCTCCGGAAGAAGTTCAGAGCCGGTATCCCTATTTAAGAGGGCAAATGCTGCATAAACAAATTCAACAAGCACAAAAATATGGAGCGGCAGCTTGCCGCAAGGGGTTATTACTTATTGATGAAACGGAATTGCTTGCAAAAAATGGCGCATTTGCTCCGAATCTGCTCTTGGAAAAACTTTTATTTCAATTGGTGATCCTATGAAATCATGCTTGTTACTGCTCCCTAATTTACTCGGAGATCATCGTCATCATGAGCTTTTTCTTTCTTCCAGTGTTGATAAAGCTGTTTTGACATTAGACGGCCTCATTGCAGAAAGCGTGAAGGGGGGAAGGAGGTTTCTTAGCCGTTTTGAGACCAAAAAACCCGCTCATGAGATTCCTTTGGCATTATGCAATAAACATACAAATATTCATGATCTCGATTTTCTTTTAGAACCTCTTAAAAAAGGACAAAGATGGGGGATTGTTTCAGACTGCGGACTGCCTTGCATAGCAGACCCCGGCGCTCAACTTGTTAGGCGTGCAAAAGAGTTGGGGATTGCTGTCCAGGCTTTTGTCGGACCTTGTTCTATTACATTGGCGTTAATGCAATCCGGTTTATCAGGACAGTGTTTTTCTTTTCATGGCTATCTCAGTAAAGATATAAAAATGATGAAAAAACAAATTTTAGAAAAAGAGCGCATTAGCGGAACTCATATTATCATGGAACGCCCTTACCAAAATAAACAAACTCTCGAAGCGCTTTTGCAGGTGTTAGATCCTAGTACGCTTCTTTGTATTGCTTGGGAATTAACAAATCCCGATCAGGGAATTGTCACGCAATCTGTGGGTTCGTGGAAAAAGTCGCCTCTTCCAAATCTGGAAAAGCGCAATGCTCTTTTTCTATTTCAAGCAATTAGATAATTATATCGTATTCTGTTCACGGGGGGGTGAATGAAATCGTGTAAATGAAAGTTTTATTGGCAGTGTAACATTCTTTGCGGCATTGCGTCTTTGCTCCTTTGCGTTTCAAAAACCTGTAAAGAGCAAAATTCTAAGCTGCAGGTACAAAATTCGAAGTCAAAATTATAAGGGAATGAACATGTAAGAAAATTCACACGCCGCGTAAATTTGCATTGCACGTGATCAAAATATTTTTTTTAGTTTTAGATGTTAGTATTCTTCTATTACTACAATCCTGCCGCCTAGCGTAGCATTCTCGTTTTTGACCTGACAGTGTTCCTCGTAGCAAACATCAATCAATGAATGGAAAAACATTTTTCGCTCGTTTTCCATATACGTTTTAATGTTTTCTTTGTTCACATTTTCGATGTCTTGCAAAATAGGCTTTTGATTGATAATGCACTTGGCAATGTGATAAACCCAAACTCCACATTGATAAGCATCATTTTGCAACTCAGACGTTATTCCTTCTTCAATTGTGACATTAGTCGAAGAATAGTCGAAAATTTCCACAGCCAGCTGCTCAATCTTAGAGCGAACATGTTCATGGTTGCCTGCCATGCTATCATATAATGTGACAGTATGATCTTCTGTATTAAAACGACCAAGTATCCAATGACTATTGTCGATATTAATAGGAACCAGAACCTCTGTATATTTTCCATTTTTTATTTTTTGGATCGTATTAGATGGAAGTTCATCACTTCTGTTGCGGCTAAGACTAATGGGATAAGAAGCAATGTAAACCTCATTTCTTTGATCCGACGGCAGTACGTCCTCTAATTTTGCAAGCTGAGCAGAATTAAGCCATGCTTGATCATTTTTTATCCATTTCTCAAGATACTTTTTATACAGTGAAGAATTTTCTTTTTCTAAAAGTTGAATTTTATCCTGATATGTATTAGAAAAATTCATTTCCTTAGAGTATCCGTCATCATGGATTCGGGGGCGGGACTGCGGCGGCCTGGGGGGGGTTTGTCTTTTCATTGTTTCACAAATAACTTTGAGCGAATTTTCAAAACCCTCATCATCAAAGATGGTTAATTCTCTACGGGGTGTGTCAGCGCTGTTAGGAACCAAATTGGATTCGGGACCCTGATTGGATCTGGAATTCTCGGGACTCCGTATAGTAATCACTGTTTCTCTCTCAATATTTTCTTCGGGATCGGGTATAGTAATCTCTGTTTCTTCCTCAATATTTTCTTCGGGATCGGGTATAGTAATCTCTGTTTCTTCCTCAATATTTTCTTCGGGATCGGGTATAGTAATCTCTGTTTCGTCATCACTAGCAATAATCACTTCTTTTTCACTACTACCCTGATCGGATTCGAGAACTTTTGTTTCTTTATTACTATTTCCTTTGTGATTGGATCCGGTTGCAAACACTTTGAGTGCGTCTTTGGTAACGCCCTTGTAAAAGATGTTGTAAAAAATATTTTTTATTTTATATAAAATCTTTTCTAAAAACTTAATTTTATTGTCTTTGATAGCGCTAATTCTATTTTTCAATTCTTCAATTTTTTCTTTTTTTATTGTTTCACCACTTTCTTGGTCGGAGAAAATCTTGATTATCAATTTGCGATGAGAAAGTGACATGTATTTAATTAATTTTTTTTTATCTTTAGCAGAGTCAACTATCTCTGTTATTTGATCTCTAGCTCTAGAAATACTCTGTGGTACCATACCCAACCACCTCTTTTTACTAAAAATTTGTTTTATATTATGAAACAATCTATCTATACAAAGTAATTATACTAAATACAGAATTTATTGTATACCCAAAGGTCTTTTGACAGAACTGACGCATTAAAATAATCCCAATAAGCACTTTCTACGGAAATCAGGTGAATATGCCGCCTTCTTCAACGTCGATATTAGGGTTTTGTCGAAATTTTGTTATTGTGACCTGAAATGCAGGCGCATGCGGCAAGAAAGAATCACCTCGTTCCCAGGAAGCAGTTGATTTTTCGTTATTGAAGGTCTGAATTTCCTTCAAAATTGGATCCTTATCGAGGCTGTATTGCAGTTCATGTGGATAAGGCAAGACCGCACACAATCCCTGAAACCATAATTGATAGAGAAATATAAAAACAAGGATATATTGTTCGTGTTTCAAAATTTGGTTTTTGGCTTTGAGAAATCCCTCTTGATTGAACGATCGCAAACCGCTCAATATTGATTAATATTAAGCGGTTTGCGATCATCCAATCAAGAGGTTTTCTCAAAGCCAAAAACCAAATTTTGAAACACGAACGGTATATCAAGGCGGTCCCATTCTTGTTAGAAACTTTATTCGAGAAATTCGCCCGCCAAAGTCTGAGACCCTTGTCATTCGTTTTGAAACCAAATCCGAGGGATACTTTTCATTGCCGGAAAGAGGGTACTTTCCGATGCCGCTTGGCAAGTGGACTGATAGTGATATTCTTTACTCTTTTTCTGTGAAATAATCTCTACCTTTTAATATTGGTTTTCCAAAAATCCAAAAAGGCGCCACATAAAAAGAAAATGCATATAAAGCATCGAGTAAAGGCATAATGAAAAGATCGGAAATGACCCAGGAAGAATTGATCGTCACTCGATGTTCAAAAATATAAAAGATCGGAAACTGGATGACTGTAGAAATCAGGGAAAATAAATACACCATGATGGGAAGCGTTGAGGGGTTGTCTGAAAAAAAATTCCGTCTTTGATTATAGATAACAGCTGTTGTAAGGATATAGTTTAATCCGGTCAGTCCTAAATGTTGATATGAAGAGAGTAAATCTACCAAAATTCCGGCGAGAAAGGATGCCCAAAGGCATCGGATGAATGGATGTTTATAGAGGCAGACGACAAGGTATGGAGCAAAAAAGAAAATGCGTAAAGATGGCGCGATTATAGGAAACCAGATAGTCAGCGCTAATGTAATCACAAAAATTGTTAACAGGTTTTTATTGCGCAAGTTCATGGCAGCTTAATAGGCGCCTTTGGCAGATATCATGCAGGGAATCGTTTTTAAAATCAGTTTTAAATCCAACCAAAAACTTTGAGAGTCGATGTAGCGTTCATCTAGCTCAATCCTTTGATCATAAGTGGTGTTGCTGCGTCCGGATACCTGCCAGATTCCTGTAAGACCCGGCCTAACAGATAAAACTTTGTGCGCTTTTATTCCAAAAAAGCGGTCGATTTCATCTTGAGCAACCGGACGAGGCCCTACAATACTGAGATCTCCTTTCAAAACATTAAAAAATTGGGGAATCTCATCCAGAGAGGTTTTTCTTAGAAATTTTCCGAATTGGGTAACTCTTGGATCATGTTTCAGCTTTCTTATTGCCAACCATTCTTCCCGTTTTTCCGGAGAATTTTCAAGCAAGGTTTGCAGTCTTTGATCAGCATTGCTGTACATTGTTCTAAATTTGTAGCAACGAAATGGCTTGCCTCCGCGTCCGACGCGCATTTGCGAATAAAAGATGCTTCCCTGCGATGTAAGCTTTACTCCTATTGCAATGAATAGAAAGAGCGGAAATCCAACTGTTAGGATGATAAAGCTAAAGATAAGATCGAACAATCTTTTTATAGGCAGGTGTTGAATTTTCCAAGTTTCTCGAACTAATTGAGGATTTTTTTGTATGACTGTGCTTTGCAAGGCTTCCATAAATATTGATCGGAAAATTCGTTATTAAAAGATTATTTCTAACGGAAATCACTAATTAATGCAATAGTCTAATAGTTTCGCTTTAAGATAAAATGAGAAAGATCCTCTAAAAATTTTGTGTGATAGGGCAATTCCTCAAGATATTCCAGAGCTGATTTTACGAGACTGTCTGCTGTTTCTTTAGCAGCTTCTACGCCTAAAAGGGAAATGTATGTGCTTTTAGAGTTGCTTATGTCGGATGAATGCTGCGATCCTCTTTTGTTCTTGCCGCCGGCAACATCAAGCAGGTCGTCAATCACTTGAAAGGCAAGGCCGATTTTTCCGGCAAACTTCTCGATCAATTGCTGGTGGTCAGAGGGGGCATTCGCAATTAGACAGCCGCATTTAACAGCACATGCAATCAAGTCTCCGGTTTTTTTACCGTGAAGCTCTTGCAATATTTCAATAGAAATCGGAGTGTCTTCAGATAGGATATCCATGATTTGTCCGCCAATCATTCCTTGTCCACCCGATGCTTGTGATATCGATTGAATAATTTGCAGCCGGGTATCAGGTGCAAGATGGTTAGCATTGGCAACTACATCAAAAGCATTTGTTAAGAGAAAATCGCCGGATAAAACGGCAATTGCTTCATTATATTGTTTGTGAACCGAAAGTTTTCCCCGACGATAATCGTCGTCATCCATGCAGGGAAGATCATCGTGAATCATAGAGTATGTATGGATCATTTCAATGGCGCAGGCAGTATCTAACGCATGCGTTATATTCGATCCGAATAACTCCGCAACAGCTAATGTTAAAACGGGGCGAATTCTTTTGCCTCCTCCAAGCAATGCATATCGGGAAGCTTCAAAAAGAGGGGAGCATAATCCGCTCTGGCGCGGAATCAAAGTATTTAACCGGCTTTCAATAAGTTCTGTATATGCGCTTAAAGTCTGTTTAATAGGCGGCAAGTTGTGCCTCCGATGCAAATATGGAAGGTGTTCCAATGCCTTGATAGTCAAATCCCATCCGTGCCATTTCTTTCGGGTTGTATTGATTTCTTCCGTCGAAAAGCGCCTTTCCTTTCATTTTTTCGAGTATTTCTTGAAAATTTAAGAAGCGAAATTGTTTCCATTCCGTAATAAATACAACGGCATCGGCGCCATAGGCGGCGTCGTATTCATTCTCGCACCACTTAAGTTTTTCTGATGATGCAGGAAGCAATGTTTTGGCATTGTCCATCGCAACCGGGTCGAACAGCTTTAATCGGGTTTGCTGATCGAGAAGTTGTTTGATAAGCACAAGAGACGTCGCTTCTCTCATATCATCAGTATCCGGCTTAAAAGCTAATCCTAAAATGGCAATCGTTTTATTTTTAAGACCGCTTCGCTGTTCAAAGTAAGTATGAATTTTGCGTCCCAGAACGAGTTTTTGCCTTTGATTTACTTCCTGAACTGCTTCTAAAAGCTTCATCGGATAATTAAGCGATGCGCCATGCGAATTTAATGCGGCAACATCCTTCGGAAGACATGAACCTCCATATCCCGCTCCTGCATAGAGATATTTATAGCCAATTCTATGATCGGCTCCCATCCCGATACGAATTTGATTAATGTCGGCGCCGACTTGTTCGCAAAACCCTGAAAGTTCATTCATAAACGAGATACGTGTTGCAAGCATGGCATTGGATGCCCATTTTGTTGTTTCAGCAGAAACGGTATCCATTAGAATAAGTCTTTCATGGCTGAGCATAAATGGCGCATAGATCTCTTTCATGACTTGGCGGGCGCGATGATTATCAAATCCAATGATCACTCGGTCCGGTTTTAAAAAATCGGATACTGCGTCTCCTTCTTTCAGAAACTCCGGATTTGCAACGACATCAAATTCAACAGATTTTCCGCTTTCTTTTAGAGAATTGTCAATCCAGCGGTGAATGATTCTTGCAGTTCCGGGGGGTACTGTTGATTTGTTGACTATGATTTTATAGGAATTGAGATGTTTGGCGATGCTTTTGGCAACAGATTCTATTGCATTAATATTGGCAAATCCATTTTGGTCAACAGGTGTATCGACGCAGATAAAACAAACATCTGTTTTTTCAATTGTCGAGCTGTAATCTGTTGTAAATTGAATTCGATGAGCGGCGGCATTGCGCTTAACCATTTCTTCCAGCCCCGGCTCGTAAATCGGAATAATCCCTTGATTGAGACGATCAATTTTTTCAGGGTTGATATCTAAACATATAATATTGTGTCCCATTTCTGATAAACAGGTTGCAGTAACCAAGCCGACGTAGCCGACTCCAATGACAGATATTCGCATGTAAATCCTTTATTGATGAAAAGGGAAGATTATACCTTTTATTCAATCAAAATTCAAGACAGGGTATGCGGCAATTGTTGTATCCTGCTTCAGGGCGTTTCATTCCAACAGAAAAATTGATGGAAAACCTGTCATCATGTTCTCGATGTTTATAAGACATTTTTACATTCCACGAAGAACGAAATGTGCCGATAAGAGAGAATTGAAATTCTTTATAACCGGGTTCAGTTCTGCGATTCCAGCCATTGCGAGACTCAAACATGAAGGCCCAAGAGGGGTGGATTTGCCAGTAAAAGTGGAAAAGAAAAGTATCTCTTCTATCAGAGAGCAGCGAGTGCTCCAATTCTTCTATTGTTCGATAAGAATCAATAATGAAGTTCATTCGGTTGACTTTTCTCCAATCATATTTGCTGCGATGACGATATTCCAGAGATACAGCTAAGTCGTTGCTGACCGTCCATTCAAATAATGAGTTAAATTGATCGACCACATCATTTTCAAAATCCCAAACAAAAAGATGAGTATATCTTAGACGTTTAGTAAAATTAGAGACTGTTCTCAGGTATATTTTAGGAATTGTTTGAGGAATCGTATCCGTATCAAAAAATGCGTAAGAATAAAGGTCTAAATAGAAAGCTCGATATATGCGGCAGGGAGTTGATTTCATGTAGAGGTTGTTAAGCAGTCCAAAACGAAGTGTGTTGAGCCGATACCATCCATCTTCGATATCGAATATAAAATGATCGCTTGGCGATGTTGTAGGATCGGTATAATATTGATAGCGGATATAAGGGGTTAAAACATGTTTGAATCTTCCGTAGAATCGATGGATATCGGTATGAAGGTCTACGTCAAACAATCCAATAACCATCCAACGGTCGGCTTGTTTTGCGCTATTTCCATAATAAATGCCGACAGTTCCTATTTCAGGAGTTAATGTAAAATTTCTCAACTGAATGGGACGCCAAAACGATTGAACAATTTCATACCTTGGCGAGTTATAGTCTGACATGGAGGGGTCGTTGTGATTTGTGTACTCAAATTCAAGATAAGAGGCTTTGAATTTTCCACCGGCAATGATCCCGGTTTTTCCGATTTCAAATGGACGGTATTTGCCCGTCAGCGTGGGAAGCTCTTGTTTCAGAGACTCGAATTGATTGACACGAACCCGAGTGAACAGTGAACCAATCCAATCTCGTTCTTGATGGCGAATATAGAGTTGAGTGGGCTTGGCAAGCTCCAGGTATAAATCTTTGTCGTCGTAATCGGATGCCATTTCATAATCGCTGAGTTTATCCCATGAGCCGTCAATTGTTGTTTTGCCGTAGTTAAGTTGAGTGCGGTAATTGCCTTCAATACGATATCGAGTGCGCTTATGATGGTCAAAACGCGTTCGATCTTCTGAAATGTAGTTGATCGACTTAAACGAAGTGCATTTGCAGGGAGAACAATAATATGTCTCACTGCCTCCGCCAAATCCGCTTTTGATCCTGTAATCCAATCTTAGATTCGTACGCCAATGATTGGCAGAGTAAAGAGTGTAGATAATCCCGGCTTTCGATCCTCTAATACCGCCTACTTTAAAGTTTAATCGGACCGGCGGGTCAAATAAAGAATTCAAGTCTAAATGAATTTTCGGCATCCAAAATATCGGCAGCGCAATAAAGCGGAATTTGACATTTTCAGCTGTTAAAAAACGATGTTGCTTAAGACAGGCGTTGCTTGTTTCCAGCTTCCAATCCATTTTATAGTTTTCGGAAGTCGTTGCAAATCCGTTATGTATTGTATAACTCCCATCAGAGCAAAGGCTGATTTTTTCTCCTCCTAAATACCAGGGCTCCACTTCCGTTCTTCCATCATAAAGAGTGCCTGTTCTCGTATTAAAATCATACTCCAGACGCCTTCCGACAAAAATTGAATCGCCGATTTCTAAAATAATATCTTTTTCAGCTTTTAACAGAGATTGTCCATCAGCGCCGGTATAGATAACATTTCTTGCCTGGATTCTGAAATTGGGGGCGGTGATTACGCCTCCTTGATTTGTTGTGAGAACACCATTTTTGTAAATGGGGTTTTTTAAGTCGATATCAATTCCAACTAGAAGATTAAACGCGAAAAGAAAAAATAGGGTTGGAATGATTTTATAAAATAAACTTCTTTCGAAATTCGCTTTTCTTGAAAAAATTATGAATTTTTGAGCAGATTTATTGTCGAATTTTGAGAGCATATGCGAGCATATGGTCGAAAAATTTGACAATAAAGGTGCCAAAAAGACTAATTTTAGCAAGCAAAGCGAATTTCGAAAGAAGTCTAATAGTAAACGGTTCTTTAACATACTAGTTTGTCGCTCGAATAAGCAAACCGGCTAATGCATAGCGGTTTTTACGGTTTCCATTTTTTATTGTATCGATAATTAAATGAATGCCGTCTTTATCTTGTTGCTGAACGAGCGATTCAAATGTTTCAACCAATAATCGCGAAGCTTCTTGAGGAGTTAATTGGTGGCGCAAGGAGTCGTCTGCTCTCATTTTCCATGTTAACAAGGGTCTGAATTGAATTAGGTCGTGATGTTGATATTTCCGGATCCATGATTTCAAATTTTTTTTGTAAGGACCCGGCTCGTTAAGCCTGTAAAGGGCAAGGCTGGACCAATTTCGAAGCAAAGGGGCTCCGATTTGTTTGCTGCATTGTTTTAACAAAGAAATTGAATCATGAGTTTGCTTGCTCTCGAGCAGGTGAGTGATAGTAGGAATGAGTTCGTTTTGATGTTTTTCCAGCAAAACAGCACAAAACTTAATAAAGAAAGGTTCGGGAAGATCGAGAGTTTTTTCTAAGATTTTCTCTTTTAGGAGTAAGGATCGCTCATAAATAAGCGGCGAGGTTTCAAAATTTTGTTGTGCTGAAGGGACCGCTTTGAAAGCTTTAAGAGCCTTTCCGGCTGAAGAAAACTGTATAATTGCAAGATCTCGAGGGTTTTTTATCAGAAACTCCAAAAGAAAGGGAAGGGACCTTTGATCGCGCCTCTCAAGCAGTGCAATTGCTGCATTGAGCCTTATATTTAAATCCCCCTTTTTACAAAGTTCAAAAAGCGCATTTTCTGTATTTGAGAGTTCTCCAAGCGCGGTAATTGCGAATAGATTCCCGGATTTTGCAATATTGATTAGAGGCAAATTGACATTTTCTCTTCCCATCCTTCCCAAAGCTTGAAGCGCTGCAATTTGGACGTTTACAAACGAAGCATTAGCTAATTTATTAAGTTTTTGAATTGACTGTTCATCTTTCAGAATGCCGAGGGCTGAGGCAGACGCTTCTAATTCTTGAGGTTGGTGATGAGTGGCAATTGTTCGTATTTCGGGCAAAAGATCGTCTCTTTTGTTTTTTGCGGCGCTTAAAATGGATTCGAGCCTCACCTCTAAAAGAGGGTGGCTCATTAAACGCTTTAGTTTTGAAATGGAATCTTTATCGCCGCAGGCGCCTAACAGCTGAGGGAATAATGGGAGCGCTTCCTGAGGAAGTTTTTGCATCAATGATTCTAGCTGATAAGCCGTTTGCGGATGTTGATTGGAGGCTAAATGAAAAGCGGCTTCCAGTCTTATCGGCAGAAACTTGGATCCCATCGCTTTTATAAGAAAGCGGGAAGAGTCGGAGGCGTAATTTTTTGATAAAAAATTAAGAGCAACAAGCTGGAGTTTAGGATCGTTGCTGCTTATTGCGCTTTCAAGAATGAGTTCTGCTCTATCGTGAACAGAAATACCTGCTCCATACAATGAAAGGAGTTGAATTTCCGGGTCGGAACATTTCCAGCCAAGCTCAATCATTGTGAGGCCGATTTCTTGTAGAATGTGAAAATCATGTTCGCCAGAAGAGGACAGATATTGATCGAAAGCGGATTGAAAATGTCCTTGTCGAAGAAGATAGAGTACACGATTGGGTTCTTGTGCGGAAAGAACGCCGAAAAAAAGAAAAATCGCAATTATTTGATATAATCCCATAGGTCTATTCCGATTTTTTTTAGAAGATCCTGCAACGTATTAATAGGAAGTCCCATTACATTGTAGTAACAACCCTTTATTTGGTTAATCATTAATCCGCTGCCCATTTGGATGCCATAGGCGCCGGCTTTGTCTTGCCAGCTAACTTTTGCAAGATAATTAGTAATATGATCTGAAGAGAGGGAATTAAACTGAACTTGAGTTGCCTCTGCAATCGTATAGAATTTATCATCATAATAAAGAGAAAGACCTGTATAGACAATGTGCCATTTACCTGATAATGTTTCCAACATTGAAAATGCATGCTGAACATCTCTTGGTTTTCCAAACACCTTTCCCGATTGATAAACAATGCTGTCTGCTGTCAGAATAGGATGGTTTGGATGATTAGCAATGATGCTATTTCCTTTGCCTTTTGCAATTTCACATACATATTGTTTCGGATCGCCGGAAAAGAAGATGGAGTCCTCATCGAAATCAGGAGAGATTACGATATACGGAAGAGAAAAATAATCGATAATCTCTTTTCTTCTGGGAGAAGTGGAGCCTAAAATAATCATTTTATAAATACTTGAGAAAAAATTTGAATTTTATGAGAAGTTAGATCAATTTCTTTGCAATATTGCTGTAGTTCATCTTTAATTTGCTTTGCATGTTTTTGCAGGTTTTTCATTGTTGTGTTTTCAAATTCTAAATAGCTTCCAATGTAATTTTTATTCTGATAATCGACTTTTTTCAGAAAAGTTGTTTGGGAAACAGACGATTCTTTCCAGCGGCTGTCTTTAATTAAATTCATTTTTAATTGCGTGCTCAGTTCATAGCCGACAAAAAGCTTTATTGAAATTCGATTTGTTGCCGGTGTGTTTGTACCCATGATGCCTTTGCCTTCTTGTGTAAAAGGAAAAAGAAGGATAGCATATATCAGAGTAATCTTAAACTCAATTGATATAGGAGTTTGCTGTGTGGTTCAACAAGTGGTTTAATGAAGATTATCTTTTGCTATATTCGCATCGCAGCGGCGAAGAAGCAAAAGAGCATGTAGCATTTATTCAAAATCAACTCCAATTGAGCGGGAATGAAAGGGTTTTAGATCTCGCATGCGGTGCGGGGCGTCATAGTTTGTCCTTTGCCAGGAAGGGGTTTGATGTAGTAGGAGTGGATTTATCCGGTGTTTTGATTAATCGAGCAAAAGAAGAGGCTGCGAAATTTCCCAATGCTTGCATCGAGTTTAAAGTCGCAGATCTTTTTCATCTTCCACAGATGGGTAAATTTGATCTTATTATCAATTTATTTACTTCTTTTGGCTATTTTGAAGATGATCGGCTGAATCAAGAGTTTTTTCATATCGTACGCAGCCATTTACACGAAAAAGGACAGTTCTTTTTAGATTTTTTACACCCTTTTGCTGTAAGAGCCAATCTGATTGAGTCTGAAGAAAAATGGATTAATGATGAACTTGTTCAGATTAAACGATCAATTCAAGATGATTGCGTAGTTAAAACTATTCAATTTCCGGGAAGAACTTATCAAGAAAAAGTAAAAATGTATAACCGCGCGCAGATCGAAAAAATGATTCAAAATGCTTATATGAGTGTTGTTTCTGTTTGGAATGATTATGATGGAAATCCTTGGAAGGAACAAGGAGATAGACAGCTTTTCAGATGTATGCTCAATTAACTTCAAGAGTATCTGTTCACGGGGGGTGGATGAAATCGTATAAATATGACTAAGCTCCTTTTGATAATGACTTTTTGCAAAAAACATTATGAGTGAGCAGTTACTCTCTATCAACTTCTAAATTCAATTTTTGTTTAAAAAATTTATCGAACCGAAAAAATGATTGAAACACAGAGGCTCAAAGACACAGAGAGAGCACCATTAGACAACTCGCTTTCTTACAAAATCATCGGAGCAGCTATTGAGGCGCATCAAACTTCGGGAGGACCAGGGCTCTTAGAAAGCATCTATGAATCGGCATTATGTCATGAACTATCCCTTCAAGGACTGCGCACTCAGTCTCAGTTGCCTATAGATGTGAACTATATACCGCTCGTGTTTCAAAATCCCAAATTTTGAAACACGAGCGGTATAATTAAGAATATATGGAGAAACAGCTTCCTTTCTTAGATTCTGCACTGAAAGTCTAATATCAATCCCAGTAATAAATAAAAAAGGCGGGTGAATGATCACCCGCCTTAAAAGCAATCGTTTAAAACTGGATAGTTTATTGTACGATTGTGCTTTCTTGTTGTACGATCGGAGTTGTAATAGAGTCGGATGTGACTTCTACCAGCACTCTTGCGTCTCCAGAACGATTTGCTCTAGCGTCAACACGATATTTTAGTGTTTGACGTGGACCAAAGTTGTCGTATGGAGCGAATGTAACCGTATTTCCATTTACTGTTCCCGGAGAATCGCCGGCAGCGCTGACAGGAACAATCTCTGGTGGGAATCTTACAACTACACGCACATTATCATCCGGTTCAGAACCTTGGTTGACTACTGTAATGCAGTAGCTGGTTGCATCGCCAATACAAATTGGATCTTCTGTATCGCAGATGCAAACATTAAGCGCAGGACGTCCTCTCCAGCGTGTGACAAAATCATCACAGCACCTGCAGCCCTGGCAGTTATCTGCAGAAACGCGATTTGTAAAGCATCCGGGGGTGCAAGTTGTCAATGTAATATTGAACGATACTTTTTCACCCGGTTTCAATTCACGCAATCTCCAAACTGCTTGGTTGCCGTTAATCATGGCTCCGTTTGCAGATACAATTGATGTTGCGCTTGGAGCGCAGTCTGTAACCACAACATCTGTTAAAGGCTTATCGCCTGTGTTTGTAACGGTGATTTGGTAATCGGCATTCTTGCCAATCTGTACCTCTTTAGGTCCAATTTTTACAATTTCACAATCACAGCAGCAAATACATGTGCACCATTGGCATGAAACAGAATCCGCATTGCACGCTGAGATAACAGCTGTATTGCAGACCTCGCCCCGTGTGCAGGCTGTAGTGCAGATATTGACTTTTTTACTTTCGCAAGGTGCAATGCAGCCAAGCTTATACGTTAAAGTTTTTAATCCGCTGGAATGCTGAACTCCCTCTGGAAGATTGTCTGTTAAGACAACATCTTCAGCAGCGCAGCTTCCTCTGTTTGTTACAGTAATTGTATAGTTGATAGGATCTCCCGGGCAAACCTCTTCAGGACCACATTTGTGGCATGTAAGAATAGGTTTTGCACACAGGAGCGAGCAGAATCGCACAGGTGTAGCAGTTGCACAAAAACATGCGCAAAGCTCGCCTTCGCATTCACACTCAACCCAAACGCTGGCAGGTCGGCATTCGCCTTTTCTCATGGAACCGAAGTCCCATGTTAACTTGCGGCCTTCAACCTTGGCTTGCGGTTCGCTACGAACGTAGTTTACACCCTCAGGAAGATGAGTTGTTACTGTAGCATCGCAGACATCTTCGCAAGCTTCAACATCAAAATCCAGTGAATATTGATCTCCCAACATGCACATTTTAGGGTTTCTGGCTCTTACTATGATACCATCTAAGCAACGCAGTTCATTGCTGCTAGGATAACAGCACTTTACAGGCGGTTTGCAAGCTGGCTCACAGCATGGGTCAGGGCAGACCTCTTCGCATACCGGACCACAAGGATCACATGATGCATTTCGGTTGGAGCACCCCGTCCACAACAAAGTTGTAGCGCTCAAAAGAAAAATTGAGGCTAAAATTCCTAGTTGTTTTCTCATTTAGCGACTCCTTATTTAAAAAGTCATAGTAAAAAAAGTTAGTTTTTCCCCTCAGTCCGCTTTTCCCCATTAAGAAATTGAAAAAAGCGGGGTAGCTCCTTCTAAAGGGAGCGAAAGATTACAAAGCAGTTTAAAATCTTTTGCTCTCTTTAAAAAGATGAACCGGTGCTGCCCGACAGCAAAATCTTTCGATGAGTTCGTTAAGACTATCATATCTTTACGTCCATCACTACGATTTATATTGCTTATGTGCAGCACCTTGTTCATGTATTATGCTCTAGTCTAGTAGCAGCCTCGATCACATGGATTGCATGGAGATTCGCATGGGCTGCATGGATTGCATGGTTTTGGACATGGGTCGCAGCATGGGTCGCAGCAAGGATCGCAGCATCCACAGCTAGATAAAGCGAAAGCTGTAACAGCAAGAGCTAAAATAGAACCTAGGGATTTCATAATAAGCCTCCTATAAAGTGCTTTAGGTTGGTTAAAAAAAAATTGTCCGGCAACACCTTGTCATGAGTTCCGAATCTTGCGTTCTGCATGAGAGGCTGCATTAGCGGCAACTCCCTCCATTGCATGGCGAAGGACATGGACTTGGACAATGTGGTTTCGGTGGACATGGCTTAGGGCAGCAGGGTATTGGGCAAGGGCGAGGACAAGGATCGCAGCAAGGATCGCAAGGATCGCTGCAGCAACTTGCCAATAAAATCGCCATTGCGGCAACTGATGCCATAACTTGGATAACCTTCATATATTTTCCTTAGCTTTTTAATATTAGGTTTTCCTTTTGGAAAGCCCGTTCAAGTCGTACTCAGTGTAGCCTGAGAAAAAAGGTTTTAACTTCTTTTGATAAGCGTTCTCAAATAAATCTTCCAGTATAATTTTTATTTTTTTTTAATATTTTTGTTTATATTTTCTTAAACGGTTTTGGATCAGTAGGATAAGTGTGATAAACTTTTTTCTTCATTTTCATCTCAAATCTATTGAAGGATGGCAGTATCGTCGGTTTTGGGTTTTTTTATGATGAAGTAGAAATTTAAGTATGACGCGTGTAGTCTTTTGCCATGGCAACCCTCTATTTTTTACATGGTTTTCTTGGCAAACCGAATGACTGGAATTTCTTGAAGGACACATTTTCTAAACATAGCTGCGTTTTTATTAATTTGTTTAACGGATTTAATCAAAGAAAAAGTTTACAATCTTTCGCATCCGCTCTGAACGAACAAGTCGAAGGGTATAATAATTTTCTAATCGGCTATTCACTGGGAGGCCGATTAGGATTGCATACTCTTTTAATAAATCCGGAGCGGTGGCAAGCGGCAGTTTTGGTTTCGACGCATCCTGGGCTTTCGTCGGAAATTGAGCGCTGTAAAAGATTAAAACATGATCAATTATGGGCGAGGAGATTTTTATTCGATGATTGGGAAATTTTGATGAATGATTGGAATCAACAATCAGTTTTGCATACAAGCGTTGAAATTCTTCGCTCAGAAAGAGAGTTCAATCGCAAATACCTGTCAAATTCCTTGCAGGAATGGAGTCTAGGCCATCAACTCGATTTGCGCAAATCGATTAGCAGATTTCCAAAGCCTTTATGCTGGATAGTAGGGGATAGAGATGAGCGCTATTGCCATTTAAGCTCCGAATTGCAATTTAGGCACGCTGATTCCAAAGTTTTGAAAATTGAGAATGCAGGGCATCGAGTTCCATGGGATCAGCAACTAGATTTTGTTAGCAAAATTCAATCATTTTTGAATGATACCGATCATGATTCAAAATCATAAATTTTTAAGAATCTGTTCAACTCGACTTTGCAAAATTTTTGGATGAAGATGCTCGGAGAGGCAAACCCCAGTGCAGGCGAGTTCAAAAATTTTGCAAAGTCGAGTTCAAAATTATTTCGATATATCCGGGCAATCTAACTTATTTAGATTTTCTGCAAGCTCTTTAAATTTTGCTTTAAGCTTATTTAGTTCAGAAGCATATTTTTCCAGATTGCGAATGTGGACATTTGTGCGGTTATGCTTTTCCAATGATTGCGCCGGAATTCCACCGTAGCGGCCTTTAGGAAGAGATTTGGCCACTCCGCTTTTTGCAGTAACAATGACTTCATTTTCAAGTTTAATATGCCCGCTAATACCGCATTGGCCGGCGATGACAACATGATCCCCTGTTTGGCTGGAACCTGCTATTGCAGATTGACCGCAGATGATATTATGCTTACCTATCTTTACATTGTGGCCAATGACAACAAGATTGTCAATTTTTGTTCCCTTTCCAACAACTGTACTTGTAAATCTTGCTCGATCCACTGTAGAATTTGCACCAATTTCTACGTCATCCTCAAGAATGACATTGCCAACATGAGTTAATTGCTCATGAACTCCTTGCTTATTTGTGGTATATCCAAATCCACATGAGCCAATTACAACACCGCTTTGCAGGATTACTTGGTTCCCAATGATGCAATTCTCGCGGATTGTCACATTAGGATGAAAGATGCAGGATTCTCCAATGTGCGTATTCGGCCCTAAGTAGCAGCCTGCGCCTACCATGCAATGGTTGCCAATGACAACGCCTGCTTCTATGACGGCATGCGGCCCTATGGAAACACCTTGTCCGATTATCGCTGATTCGTCAATGACCGCGCTTTGATGAATACCGGTAATGAAAGTATTTTTTCGTTGCCCTTGAAATGCCTCTACGGCCATTTGAAATGCCCGTGAAGGATCTTCGTGAATGAGATAGTTTTTGTTATGATCAGTTTTCACATGAGGAGCGATAAAAATAATACCCGCACGAGAACTTTTCATAAGGTTTTCGTAACGGGTATTTGTGTATTTAGGATTTGACAGGAAAGAAACTTCGTGAGGCTCTGCATTTTCAAGATCTGCATAACCTTTTACCACATATTGCGGGTTGCCAATCAATTGAGATTGAGTAAATTTAGCGAGTTCTTCGAGAGTAAACTCTTTCCTTCCTGACATTAGCATCCCCTTATGATTTTTTAGGTTCTGATTCGAACAGCTTGTCCATCTCCTTGACAATATCTTCAGAAACATCTAAAGATTGCGAATGAAAAAATGCTCCTTCGTCATTAAGGATGAGGTCGAATCCTTTTTCTTTTGCAACAATCTTTGAAGCTTCGTTAATCTTTTCTGAAATTCCTTGAATAATTTTAAAATTTGTTTGCTGCAATATTTGCATATACTGCTGTTGATGCTGTTGGAGTTCAGCATTTAATGAACGAAATTTATGTTTAAGCTCTGCTTCCGCTTCTTCAGAAAGACTGTCCAAATAATCCGGATCATTAAATTTATTTGAAATTTCTGTTAGAGTTTTTTCTTTTTCTTCCAACACGCTTTCCATTTGATTTTTGAGCTCATCGAAATTTTTTTGCTCTCGAGTGCCATATTTTGACGATTCAACGCATGCACGGAAATTTACAGTTCCAATCTTTGCCGGATCCGCGGCATTTAGCTGAGGCTCAGTAAAACTTATGAGTAAAGCTGTTAATGAGCCAAGGGTTGCTTTTGACATTTTTTTCATAGGATATCTCCTTGATTTTTTTAAAATTTACCTCCAACAGTGATGAAAAATCTTTTGACATCACTGGGGTCTCTTGGATTAATTGGCCAGCCGTATCCCACCATTAACGGAGGGGAGCCATTTCCGAATACCTGCACTCTAGCGCCGATACCGGATGAAAAGTAAAATCTACCGAAATTCCATTTGCGTGTTGACAGGGCACCTGCATCGAAAAATAAAAACGCATCGCCGAGGCCAAATAATGGCTTGCTAAGCTCCAGGGAGAATAATTGCATGGAAATTCCCCCTTTTGGATCCTCATCGTCATTTTTTTCCCCGTCTTTACTCTTTTTTTTGCAAGTCGTTTCTTCGAATTTTGGACCCAGTCTGTAAGGGTAGTAGCCCCGAATTTGGTTATCCCCGCCAAGAAAAAATCTTTCGTCTAGCGGGATTGTGTCTGCGCTTTGACCCCGCATAGGTTGAATGTAGCGCATATCCCCGCGCACCTTAAAGATAGCTTTTCCCCATAAATCGTAGTACCAGCAATTCAGATAAGCGCATGAAATAAAGTGGGAGTCTCCGCCAAGGCCGACAATTTCAAATTGAGCGGTAGATTTTAACCCTTTAGTCGGGCAAATGAGGTCGTTTGTTGTGTTGTATTGCCAGGAGTAGCCTAAAGCAGAAATCATGCCGTCGCTTGCTTCCGCTTCTTTTTTAGATTTTTTGGTCATACGGGAGCAGTCGTCGTCATCGTTATCAATGTCGATATAGGTATAACGTATACGATAATGTGTGCCCACACGCATGAACGCGTTGCACTCATAAGTTGAATGAAGAGACAAGCCAACAGCTTTAATTGTATATTTATTAGAAATATACTCTTTAACACTTCTATCAATATCAAATCCGACGCTCCAGGGAGTGTCCATAAAATAAGGTTTTGTCCAAGACAAGCCGTAGCGCATGCTCTTTTCTCCGACCGAAATGGAGGCAAAAGCATATTCGCCGCCTCCTCGAAGTCCGCAAAGCCCTGTTTGCTGCAGGCAGCCCAGGCCTTTGATGTTAAAATTGCATTCGGTAATATTAATCGATCCAAACAGGTCTTCGGCAGAACTAAACCCAAGCGATGCGCCTAAGTTTCCGGTGCTGCCCTCTTCTACTTCTATGTGAACATCCCTATAGCATCCCGGCAGGATATTGTCTTCGCTCGATTTTACGGCATAAACGTTGACGTTGTCAAAGAATCCGATATTGTTTAAACGCCTTTCGGTAAGTTGAAGCTTTTCGAGGTTAAAGACTTCCCCCGGTATGAGAAGAGTTTCGTGAAGGATGACTTTTGTTTGCGTGCATCGATTTCCCATTACTTTGATTAAACCGATGCGATATTGGTCTCCTTCTTCTACTTGCAGCTGAATTTTATATGAACAACCATTTTCTTCAAGTGTTGGAACATAATTGATAAAAGCATCGATAAATCCGTTTCGTCCATAGTAATTTGTTAAAATTTGTACGCTGGCCGATAACTTTTCAGGAGAGTAAGGTTCTCCTTTTTTAATAGGTATGCAACCGAGCAGCTCTTCATTCGAGTAAATTTGATTTCCTTCAATCGTAATCGTGTCAAAGTAGTAACGTTTTCCTCGTTCTGCTGTGATGCAAAGAATGATTCGATCTTCTTGCGCCGCTTCGATGACTTTTAAATCAACAGTTGCATCCGCATAGCCTTCGTTTTGCAGATAATTAAGGATGAGAAATTTGTCATGCAGAATCATATCGTCATTGTAAACCCCTGATCCGGTTATCCAACTAAGAAAAAAATTATATTTTTTAGTTGCCATCATGCCTAAAAGGCATTTTTTCTCCTCGGGAGTAAAATTATTGAAGATAATGCCTTTGATTTTTCCTGCGCGTCCTTCATTAATCGTAATTGTAATATCTACAAGGTTGGTTTCATCATCGATCACAACGTTATAGTCAAGGTCGGCTTCGAAAAATCCTTTTGAAACATAATAAGCTTTTAACTTATGGAACGCATTGTTGAAATCTTGGCGGTTATAGACGTCTCCAACGTTTATCGCAAGTTCTGATTGGAGCCGTTTTGTTTTAAGCCTTTTATTTCCTTCCCAGCAAATGCGGTTGATCAATGGATTCGGCCAAATGATCAATTTGATTGCGATTTTGCCATCTTGAATTTCAACGATCGGTTCAATTCGATCATAATTTTGAGACAGCATTTTAAGATCTGCATCAAATGAAGCTTGTGAAAAAGACTCCCCTTGCTTGGTTTTCATTCTATTTTGGATTGTACGAATCATCTGTTCTTTAGCAAGTGTAGACTTTCCCGATATGACGATTTCAATCGAGCCGACCCTAAGGTCGTCGATTTGGCTGACTCGAGCTCCCAGAGAAGCAAAAGCAATTGTAAAAAATATTATTATCAATTTAATGCGTTGGTCTATCATTATAAATAATTCCAATCTAAGTTAAGTCTGCGATTATTTATACCGCTCGTGATTCATCGGCTCCAATTCACTTAGAACCTGTTCAAAATCTTTGAAAAAGCACAATTTCCGGAGATTTTGAACAGGTTCTTAATATTACGATTAATATTGAGTGGGCTCAGACTGCTTAATCACGGAAGTTTTTCTTTTCCAAAAATCACATTTCGAGGCTGTGTGCGTCATCGCTTGATCTTTTAAAAAACTCGGGATCTGCGTCCTCTTTTTATTTAAGATATCTGTTTCAAAGCAATCAATGATAGGTAGAGTAAATAAAACACGCAAGTGAAATATCTGTCGTCATCAACTTCAGAAAAAAACTTATAGAAACAGAGAAGGTATGCAGAGGGAAAAAATCCGGTGTTATTGTATAAAAAAACGATGCAAATAATGGGAGACATGATAAAATTACAGACATGAAATACCCTCAGCATCTTTTAAAACTTATTGAAACTCTGAAGAAGTTTCCCGGAGTCGGTAATAAAACTGCAGAACGATTTGCTTTTCAAATGCTTGATTGGAATAAACAGCAATTAGAGCAGATGGCAGAGGTTATTCAACAGATTCCGCATGAATTAAAACATTGCAGCGAATGCGGCTGTTTGGCGGAAGACTCAATCTGCCGGTTCTGTCAATCTAAACGTGTTGAGCAGAGGGCGATATGTTTGATTGCTTCTCCGAAAGATGTTTATGCAATCGAGCAAACACATCAATTCAAAGGGATTTATCATGTTCTTGGAACGCTTATTTCGCCTTTAGAAGGAAAAGGGCCCGGTCTACTTCCAATTGAAAGAATTCGTTCCAGAATTGTGAAGTACCGGATTCAGGAAATAATCATTGCTCTTGATTCAACTTTGGAAGGGGATGCGACTGCTTTGTATTTAAAAAAAGAATTTAGTTCTTCATCCTTGGCTTTGAAGATTTCAAGGCTTGCTTTAGGGCTGCCTATGGGAAGTTCATTAGATTATGTGGATGGCGGCACTCTTGCTCGAGCATTTTCAGGTCGTGCCGAGTTTTAATTTTAGAACCTGTTTAAAATCTCTGAAAATTGTGATTTTTAGCGAATTTTGCCTTTGTTTTTGCAACCTTTAAAACTTGCGCATACTTGGAAAAGTAGAGAAGTTTTAAAGGTTGCAAAAACAAAGGGAAAGGTGCAAAAAGCACTTTAATTCAAAGATTTTAAACAGGTTCTAAGAACCTTGCTTTGTGTTTAAAATTCTCTTTCAATTCACGGCTTCAAAATTCGGTTTTTGGCAAAGAGAGAGGGTTTATACCGCTCGTGATTCAAAATTTGGTTTTTGGCAAAGAAAAAGCTCTCGTGATTGAACGATCGCAAGCCGCTTAATATTAATCAATATTAAGCGGCTTGCGATCGTTCAATCACGAGGCTTTTTCAAAGCCAAAATCCCAAATTTTGAAACACGAGCGGTATATCTTCCCTATTTTATTCTAAATATGTTAAAATTTGTATCCTCGTTAACTCGACTTTGCAAAGTCAAGGTTAAGTCAAATTAACAAAGATTATGTTTAATGAAACAAGCTAGAATTACAGGTTTAGGGTCTTATGCGCCGGAACGAGTCCTTTCGAACTCGGATTTAGAAAAAATCGTCGACACAACGGATGAGTGGATTTCTAGCCGGACAGGAATGAAAGAACGCCGTATCGCAGCTTCTAATGAAGCTTCATCAGATATGGGAGTAAAAGCAGGTAAAAAAGCTTTGGATGCAGCAGGTATTTCTGCAGAAGAAATCGATCTTATTCTTGTAGCTACTTCAACCCCGGATCATTTGATGCCCAGTACTGCGGCCATCGTTCAATCAGGTATTGGAGCAGTCAATGCCGCAGCTTTTGATATTTTAGCTGCCTGTACAGGATTTCTTTATGGATTATCAACAGCAAAAGCCTACATTGAATCCGGGATGTATCGGAATATTTTGTTAATTGCGAGTGAAAAAATTTCTACTGTCATTGATTATCAAGATCGTTCGACATGTGTTTTATTTGGCGACGGAGCCTCAGCTGCGGTGGTCAGCTCTGAAGGGTCCGGATTTGTTCTCGAGTGTATTAAACTTGGCGCTGACGGATCGCTGTCGGATTTAATTATTATTCCGGGAGGGGGGTCGAGACTGCCTCTGACAAGGGAAGCGCTTAATAATAAAATGCAGTATTTTAAAATGTCAGGCAAAGAAGTCTTTCGACATGCTGTCAGACGCATGACAGCAGCTGCAAAAGAGTGCCTGGAATCGGCAAACTTGAACGAGAGCCAAATTTCATGGCTGGTTCCTCATCAAGCCAATGAAAGAATAATCGATGCAATCGCGAAAAGTTTTCGGATACCTTTGGAAAGGGTGGGGAAAACTGTGCATAAATATGGAAATACCTCAGCTGCAAGCGTAGCAATGACGCTGGATGAAGTAATAACAGAAAACAATATATCAAATGGCGAACACTTGTTGTTGGCTGCATTCGGTTCAGGCTTGACGTGGGGTGCATCAGTGATTACAAAAATTGAGGAGTCAAGATTGTGAAAAATGTATTTCTATTTCCAGGCCAGGGAGCTCAGTACCCTGGAATGGGTAAAGACTTTTATGAAAATTTTCCAATCGTCCGATCAACTTTTGAAGAAGCAAATGATTGTCTTGGCCGCGATATCTCTTCGATTGTTTTAAAAGGACCTGCGGATTTGCTGACGGAAACGCGTAATAGTCAAGCAGGGATATTTATTGCAAGTATTGCGGTGCTTAGGGCGATTAACGAACTGTTTCCGGATTTTCAGCCGAACATATGCGCAGGGCTTAGTCTTGGCGAGTACACAGCGGCAACTGCCGCAGGATACTTTTCATTTGAAAGCGGATTGCGACTTGTTGAAAAACGCGGACAGTATATGAACGAAGCCTGCGAAGCAGAAAAGGGAAAGATGGCAGTAATTTTAGGTTTGACCTCTTCCGAGGTCGAAAATTTAGTTGCAGAGCTCAATCTTCCTCAAGATCTTTGGGCGGCAAACTTTAACTGTCCCGGACAGGTTGTGATTTCAGGTACTGATAAGGGGATAAAAGCAGCTTCATTATTAGCAACGCAAAAGGGGGCAAAACGGGTTTTGCCTCTGCAGGTTCACGGCGCATTTCACAGTGGATTAATGAATTCTGCGAAAGACCGCCTGCGCGAGCCTGTTGCTCAAGTTAAATTGGGATTGCCAAAAGCAAAACTTGTGATGAATGTTACAGGAGAGTTTGTTGAAGATGAAGATAAAATTAAAGATTTGCTTGTCCTTCAGGTTACAAGCCCTGTCCGTTGGGAGCAAAGCATTCAAACAATAGAGTCCCAAGAAGGGGCAGGCATGTATTTAGAGATAGGGCCGGGAAAAACGCTTTCGGGTTTTAATAAACGTATTGGGGTTAAAGCGCCTACGCTTAACATTGATAAAATAGAAGATCTTAATAAGTTAGAAGAGGCATTGAAATGCAGCCGTTATTAAATGCACAAACCGCAATCGTCACCGGCGGAGGCTCAGGTATTGGCAGAGCGATCGCACATTTATTTGCAAAGCAGGGAGCTAAAGTTGCTATTTTTGGCACCCATGCAGAAAGAGGTGAAACAGCAGCTAAAGAAATTAATCATTCTTTAGGCAATGAGGCTGTATCATTTTTTCAGGTAGACGTGTCTAAAAAGAAAGGCGTAGATCAAGCCGTTAAAGATGTGCTGTCGATGTTTGATCGAATTGACATCCTGGTAAATAACGCAGGAATTACAAGAGACCAGCTTCTGATTCGGATGCAAGAATCGGATTGGGATGATGTGATGGCGGTTAATGTCAAATCCTGTTACAATACTTGTCAGTCGACTGTACGTCAAATGATGAAGGCTAGGCACGGCAAAATTATTAACATGAGTTCTGTTGTTGGTATAACGGGAAATGCCGGTCAGGCCAACTATGCCGCTTCAAAAGCCGGAATCATTGGCTTTTCAAAGGCTTTAGCAAAAGAGCTGGCTCCCAGAAATATATGCGTGAACTGTGTTGCGCCGGGGTTTATCGACACTAAAATGACACAAATGTTAGGTGAACAACAAAAAAAGTCTATATTGTTACAGATTCCATTTGGAAAAATGGGAACAGTAGATGATGTTGCAAATGCAGTGCTTTTTTTAGCAAGCCCGCTTGCCGACTACATTACAGGCCAAGTATTGACTGTAGATGGTGGAATGATTTTGTAATTCTTACAATTAAGGAAAAAACTCATGACTTTAGAACAAGAAGTAATTGAAATTGTTGTGGAACAATTAGGAGTAGAAAAGAGCGATGTTAACGCAGAAAAGTCTTTTGTTGAAGACTTAAATGCAGATTCTCTTGATCTCACTGAGTTGATCATGACATTTGAAGAGCGTTTTGGAATTGAAATCTCTGAAGAAGAAGCTGAAAAGCTAAAAACAGTCGGAGATGTAATCAAATATTTGGAAAAAACCAAAGCATAAATTAAAAAAAGAGCTAATAGCGATTCAGCTCTTTTTTACCATAAAAAAACCCTTATCCGTTGGAAAGGGTTTTTTTAGTTTGCTCTATACCGATCGCGATCGGTATTATACTAACCTCGTCCTTGAAGAACTGCTTGTGCTGCGCCGTGCGCTCGCCCAATCACATCTTTGCAATTATTGGATGCAGAATCCACTTCATTTCTTTTTTGTCTGGAAGCATCATTGCTGTCATTGCGCTTGCGTTTGATTTCTTCCAAGATGACCTGGCAAAAAGCTCTTTTTGCCTCATTAGTATTGTTGGTAAGAGAGCTGAGAGCGCCAGAACCTTGACCGACTGTAACTGTTCCTTGCCCAATTCCTTGTAATGTCTTACCCCAATCGGCGTTGCTTAGCCATCCAAGAGCGTTAGGTGCTTTGGAACTTGCGAATTCACCTAGTTTAGTTCCCGGAACGGCAGATCCGACTCCAATGAATCCGCCTCCAATTTGAAGTGACGAAGAGGCAATTGTGATTACTAAGACAGTCCAAGTATTGTATGTGCCTTTAAGTTCGTTAACTTTTGCAAATAATTCTGATTCGTTATCGATCACGTAATTTTTGTCCATGTTTCCTAAAAGCTTGGACATTAACATAATCACTTTTAAGGCCTGCTCCAAAACTCTACTGTGATCGAAGTTTGGGTCGTCGATCAATTTATCAAGATTGATAAGCTGGCTGTCTAGTGATTTTTGCAGTTCGCAAGACCCGGACTTAGGATTGGAACTTTGTGATAAAGTTGGAGTAGTCATGAAAACCTTCCTATTATTAAACTTAATTATTGATTAGTTGCTGCATCATACCGATTGTTTAACGCTTCAATGAGCTGTTTCCAAATGTCAGTAATTATCTGCATACTTTCTTTCATTGTCTCAATATCTTGATGCAATTTTTCTGTGTTGAGATACCGTTTTGATTCAATTTCTACCATTTCACCTGTCGCTTTATTATTTTGGTAGTTAAGGACGTTCTGTGTGATTGTTACAGAACCCTGCCCAACAGATAATGCAGAATTTGCAACAACCAAAACTGTTGGGAGAGCTGCACCGCCTGACATTATTGTTAAAGCAATGCTGGCAACTCCGGCACAAGCGATAGCTCCCCAAAGACCCCAGCCGACCCAGCTAAGTGCAGATTCAGTTTTGGATCGGCTGATTTTGTCATCTAGTGTTTGAAAAAACTGTTTTTGAAGTTCTTGATTGGCTTTTTGTCTATTTTGAGCGCTTTCCATTGAAAGCAAGCTGTTTTGTTCGCTGCTTTCTTGCCTTGTTTTCATGCAGGCAATATAGAGTAAAAATAGTAAAACTTCATTGATCTGTGCTTCTTGGCCGGATTGCTCGGCATTATTTTTTTTAAATACTATAGGCATAGCTTTTTGAAGGTCATTCATGACACTTTCATATTGGCCCGGATTGAATTGCGGCAGTTCTAATTGGTGATGCAGACAATTGCAGCCTGCATTTCCTTCTCCAATGGGGTCGGCAGTTTTTCTGCTGTCAGATTGAATAGTGTCGAAAGAAAATGGGAGTTGAGTAATGGGTTTGCGCGAAACCTGTTCAATTTGCGACGGTAAACCCCAAATAGGATTTGCTTGCCTACTTTCTATTTTTTCTACCATTGGATGGCCTCCTGGGGTTCATAAGTGTAATACGTGTTAATATTGTTTTATATTGGGCGGGATTTTTATTTGCAACCTCGACAGCTGCATCAAATACTTCTGCGGCATTATTTTCCTCTCCTAGAGATAGGTAGCATTCTGCTGCATGAAAAGGAGCATAAGGATTTTTAGGATTTAAAACCGCTGCATATCCAAAACACTGAATTGCATGATGATACTGTTTGATCATTTGCAAAGCGGCTCCAAGTCCCATCCAATGTTTAGGGTTTTCAGTGTCAATCAGCGTTAGAAATCGAAAAAAATGAATAGCTTGTTCGTATTTTCCATTTTGGTAATAGCCATAGCCTAAAGAATAAAATGCTTCAATAGTCTCTTGAGAAAAAGACGGAATCTCATTCCCTTCTTTAGAAAATCGATCAATAAGACTTTGAAGTGTATTTTTGTCTATTTCCGCAGGCATTATCCACCTCTAATGCCTCTGGCAATCGTGTTTTTAGCTTCGTGTAGAGGTTTTAAAATACTTCTTGCCATCTGATAAGACTCGTAACGTTCATTAGTGAGTCTCGAAATAGTTTGAAGCTGCATATCATTTTGCACATTGAGATCGTCTACAGTCATACGGATGTTTTCTATTAGACGCTCTTTTTCTTCGCGACTAAACGATGTTTTATCTTCTTTAACTTCGATTCCCAATTTTTTGGCATTTTCTATTTGACTTTTTAATTCTTCGTTATCCGAAATATCAAGAGTGCCGTCATCCTTTGTCGCTGCATTGATTGCCTTGATAAGTTCATGAAGTTCTTTAACTTGATTTTGCCGATCTCTAAGTTCTTTAAATTCTTTTTCGGTTTTTGATTGAAGCTCTTTTAAACGTTCCGTATTAATTAAAAGGATTAGGGTTTCCAAAGAGAGATCTTCCGGATTTCCGGGTTCGTCTTGAAGAGAAATAGGTTTTGCATTGACCTCTTTGATTAGGTCGTTTTCCATAAAATCCTCCAATTTATACTGAAATTGCCTAATTAAAACTATACTTTATTAATTTTAGTTTAAGAATGTATAAATTTTGTGTTAAAGTCAACACTATACCGCCCGTGTTTCAAAATTTGGGATTTTGGCTTTGAAAAAGCCTCGTGATTGAACGATCGCAAGCCACTCAATATTGATTAATATTAAGCGGCTTGCGATCGTTCAATCACGAGAGCTTTTTCTTTGCCAAAAACCAAATTTTGAGGGCGCGAGCGGTATAGCTGGATAAAGGCTTTCTCTAACGAGGAGTCCAAAAAATTTGCCAAGTCGAGGATGCGCGTTTTTGTGATGAACCATATTTGTTCTTCTCACATAATTGTTATTCTTTTATAATTTTTACTTTTAACTCGACTTTGCAAAATTTTTGGACGAAGATGCTCGGAGAGGCAAACTCCAGTGCAGGTAAATTCCGAAGGATGGGTATATTTACCCTTCCTGAGAAATTTATTTAGCCGGAGGAAATCTCTTTGTGCGGGCGAGTTCAAAAATTTTGCAAAGTCGAGTTTTAACAATTGATAATTAGAAATAAAGGATAGCGGATATGCAAGAACGGGCGCATTGGGGGTCTCGTCTAGGTTTTATTTTAGCTGTTGCAGGTTCAGCTGTAGGACTTGCAAATATTTGGCGGCTGCCCTATGTGGTGGGGGAAAACGGAGGGGCGGCATTTTTAATAGTTTATCTTCTCTGTTTAGTGATAATTGGGGTGCCGGTTTTTATCGCGGAAATTTTAATAGGCCGAACCACTCAGTTAAGTCCCGGAAAAGCATTTTATCAGATTGGAGGACATCCATTTTGGTCGTGGATAGGACACGGGACAATTCTTACAGGTTTTCTCGTTAGTACTTTCTACAGTGTCGTTGCGGGATGGATTCTTGGATATTTGGTTGAGTCAATTAGAGGAAATATTTCAAATTTGAATGAGACAACTCAATCGATTGCTCACTATAATTCTCTCATTGAAAATCCTGTTTGGGGGATTGGATTTCATGGCTTATTCCTTATTATTTGCGTCAGCGTCTTATATTTAGGCGTGCGCGGCGGCATTGAACGAGGGAATAAAATCATGATGCCCTGCCTGCTTTTAGTCCTTGTTTTTCTTGTAATTAAAGGGCTTGCTTTGCCAAATGCGATGAAGGGCGTTAGATATCTGTTTAGTCCGGACTGGAGCGAGTTGACTCCTAAAGCTGTAATGATTGCCTTAGGGCAGGCATTTTTTACTCTAAGCTTGGGACAGGGAACAATGGTGACCTATGGAAGTTATTTGAGAAAAAACGATAACTTAATCAAAAGCTGCCTGCCTGTAGTGTTGGTGGATACAGGAGTTTCCTTACTTGCTGCGGTGGCAGTTTTTTCCATTGTTTTTGCCGGGGGAATGAAACCCGATTCAGGTTCGGGGCTTTTATTTCATACATTGCCGATTATTTTTAGCCAGCTTCCCGGCGGCTATTTCTTCGCAGTTGCGTTCTTTTTTCTTGTTCTTTTAGCCGCCATTACTTCTCAAATTTCAGCTATGGAGCCTACAATTGCTTACTTCCAAGATGAATTGGGATGGAGTCGCCATATCAGTGCAACGGCATGCGGCGGGCTTGTTTTTTTAATTGGTATTCCAAGCGCCATTTCCTATAGCGTCTTAAAAAAATGCACGTTATTTCAGTGTAACTTTTTAGATTTTCTAAGTATTTTATGCAGCAGCATACTCATTCCTCTAGGAGGTTTTTGCGCAGTCATTTTGGTTGGCTGGGTTTGGGGAACGATCAATGCTGTAGGACAATTAAAGCAGGGAACGGGGGATTTGTTTTACAACCATCCTTGGTTGAATTTATATTTTAGGTTTTGCTTTAAATATGCCGCTCCTATTTTAATAGTGATAGTTTTTTTAAATACATTGGGTCTATTTGCGTGAAGACTTTTATCGAGTCCACATTAACAGAAGGGGATAAAACATTTGAAGTTCCTCTGAGGCCTCAATCTTTATCGGATTTTCAAGGCCAGGATATTGTGTGCCGGAGATTGGAGGTGCTGATCAGTGCAGCAAGGCAACGGAGGGAGCCTTTATGTCATTGTTTATTTACAGGCCCTCCGGGTTTAGGCAAGACAACTCTTGCCAATATATTAGCCAAATCCATGGGAACAAATCTAGTAGTCACAAGTGGACCGATGATTGAAAAACCGGGCGATCTTGCAGGTGTTTTGACTAATCTTCAAGCAGGCGATCTGCTTTTTATTGACGAACTTCATCGTATGAGCCGAGTGGTTGAAGAATATTTGTATCCCGCTATGGAAGATTTTACTTTAGATCTAATGATTGATTCAGGTCCTAATGCAAGAAGCGTACAAGTCAAACTGAACCCTTTTACTCTTGTTGGAGCAACTACCAGGTCCGGTTTGTTGACAGCTCCTCTGCGTTCTCGGTTTGGTTTCACGAGCAGGCTTGACTATTACCCGCCAGAGGTGTTGAAAGGAATCTTGCAGCGTACAGCAAAAATATTGAATGTCAAATTGAGCGGAGAGGATGCTTTAGAGATTGCAAATCGTTCTAGAGGAACTCCTCGAATTGCAAATAACCTTTTAAAGTGGGTTCGTGATTATTCTCAAGTCAAACATCAGGACAAGGTCTGTCTTGAAGTGGTTGTAGATGCTTTAGATATGCTTCATATTGATGAAGCAGGTCTTGATGAAATGGACCTTAAAATTCTTCAGGTGATGATCGAACAATTTGAAGGAGGACCTGTTGGAATTAATACGATTGCGGTGGCAGTGGGGGAGGAAAGACATACATTGGAAGAGGTATATGAACCGTATCTTATTTTATTAGGTTTTATAAAACGAACTCCGCGAGGGAGAGAAGTGACAGCTCGCGGCCATCAGCACATTCACTCAAAAATGAAGGAAAAGCGAGCTTCATCTAATCGGGTTTGAGGGCGCGGCCGGTATATACCTCTTCAAATTGAAGAATCGGTAACAAGAGAGAAAAATTCAAATAATCCTGTAAAAAATAAGCTGTTTCCTCCCAAATAACAGGCTGCTTGGCTGTGTACCTAAAAGACCCAGTAGGCTACAATGTCTCCTTTCAATTTATGCTTGCTACGATGGATTTTTTTACCACAGAGCTCACCGAGCCCACAGAGAGAAGAGAGAATGACACTTTAACTGGTGAAATTATAGGTGCAGCCATAGAAGTTCATCGAAGTTTAGGGCCTGGACTTCTTGAGTCTGCATATGTTGCATGTCTAGCCTATGAGCTCCGTTTAAGAAAATTAAAAGTGGAACAAGAAGTACCATTACCAATTTTCTATAAGGACGTTATGCTCGATTGTGGATACCGGTTAGATTTAGTCGTGGATGATCAAGTAATTATAGAGGTTAAGTCTGTTAAGGCATTGACGCCCTTATATGAGGCCCAATTGCTTTCCTATATCAAAATGTCTGATTACCATAAGGGCTTGCTAATCAACTTCAATGTGAAAATGCTGAAGGATGGTATTCGAAGAATGAGAAATTGAATTCTCTCTGTGATCTCGGTGAGCTCTGTGGTAAAAATCAAAAAAGCTGCCTAAGTTGGAGCGCCGATGGCTCTGAATCTATCACGTATTCTGCCAGCAAACTCTTGCCCAAAAACAGACGTTGGATCCAGCCCCGATATATTTTCCAAAAAGCTCATTATAGCCTGTTTAAATTCGTGAAAATCTTCGTAATACGTGTTGTACAGCACTCGTTCTTTCATCCATTTCCAAACCCGCTCAATCGGGTTTAAATTTGGACTGTAAGGAGGAAGAAAATGTAAGTTGATTTTAGAATTTTGGAGATGTGAAGTTACACTCTTATTTCGGTAATAGCGAGCATTATCACAAAACACATGTATTTTATCCTTAGTTGGATAGGCGTCCTCAATCTTCTTAAGGAAAGAGATAGTAGATTCGGCATTCAGCGTCTTATCTTCCTGAACATGCAATTTCGATGAAAGTAAATCAACAGCACCAGAAAGATTTAGTCGAGATCTTCCGCTATTTGCAGCAATTTCCTTGCGTAATCCTGTCTTGATCCAGCCATAGGTCACTTGAGTATTGTGAGTAGGATGCACTCCATCCATAAAACAAATCGTTTCTCCATCTGTCAAAGACCTTTTTAGTTGTTCGTATTCCTCAATCCATTTCTCTTGACGCTCCTTATCTGCTTTACCTGGAACGAGGGCTGGTTTTTTATAGGAAAATCCATGTCGATGCATCCAATTGCACAGTCCTGGCACGGTATAATCAATTTTGAACACTGTTTTTACATACAACAAAATATCTTTAATATAGAGATAGGTATGCTCTTGTAAATGCTTTTCAAGCTGTTCTGATTGATCTAAAGAGAGCTTTTCTACAGAGCCACCATTTTCCGGTTTCAACTTTTTTGACTCTTTATAATCTAGAATGTGTTGGCGAATAGCGTCATCAGAAAGTAAAAGGGCTTCTGCGATTTGCATAAGAGTCCACCCCTTGTCGTAAAGCAGAACAGCTTTGATGCGATCACAAATTCGTTTATCCCTCTCTTTTTTATGTTGGGCCACCAAATCGCTTCGTTCGTAAACAGTAAGGAAATTTCTCATGAAAAGAATTATTACGTATGAATGAATTTTGGAAAAGGATTTTCAGAAAAACATCTCTATCCTGCCAGTGGAAATCCCGGCTCTTGAATCAAGAGAGGTATAATCACAAAGCGATAAAATTGAAATAAGAAAGAGAATTTTAGAAAGAAAGTAAACAACTTCTGGAAAATAAACCTGCTACAGAGTAACATTCTTGTTCAGAAGTATATTAAGAATATTGGCAAGTCTATATGGCTGTAAGGAGAGTTGTGAATGTTAATAAGAACATGGTTGTTTATTTTCGCGTTTTTGCCTTTTTTATCCACCGTGGAAGCGGGGTTCTTTTCAAACGTTAAAAATCTATTTACCAAAACACAACGCCCCGTTCCCGCTATCGATGTCCTGGTGCTTAATGATGAAACGTCGGCTTTAGTTGAGGTTAAAGGTAAATACCATTTATACAATCCCTTCAATAAGAAGTTAATCAGTAAACGTTATATTAGTAAGAAAAAAGCCATGCAGCCGGTTTCCAGCGGTTTGAAGTGGGGAGAAGAGTTTCCCGGAATATTTCAGCTTACAATTATTCCGGAAGATGCTTCAACCGTGATTAGTGTTAATGATATTGAGTATAAAGGATCTATTACAATTTATGACATTGGAGGAACCATAAGTATTGTTAACCGTGTTCCTATAGAGGATTACTTGCGTTCTGTACTTCCGGGCAAGTATGTAGAGTCGATGCCTGAAGAAGTGATGGCATCAATTGCTATTGTTGCCAGAACAGATGCTTATTATCTTGCAAAAAAGCCCAAAAACAAATATTGGTCGGTTGACGGGAACCGAGTCGGCTACCATGGGAATAATTCCATGAATCCAAGAACTCCTATGGATTTGGCAATTTTATCAACAAGGCATATGGTTTTAAGTCAAACAGGCGCCTACGAGGGGAAGGTAACCCCTTTTGCCGCTCATTGGCGTGAGAACATGGATTCAAGTCAATTGGTTAATGATTCACGAATAACCTTATATGAAGCAGAAGAAATTGCTAGAACAGGGGGGCATGCCGCTCAGATTCTTTCCAAGGCTTTTCCCGGCTCTCATATTGAACTTATTTATTAACGTGCGAAGTCGTTAGAACCTGTTCAAAATCCCGAATCTTGAAGTTGATTGGGTGTAACCCGCTTCAATCAAGAGGTTTTCTCAAAGCCAAAATCCTGAATTTTGAAACACGACCGGCATACACCCGGTCGTATTTCAACTCGAGTTCAAAAACGATATGGTTTATCTATGTTAGATCAATTGCATGCTTATCAATACGAATTACCAAGCGAGTTAATCGCGAAATACCCTGTATCCCCTAGAGATCATTCCCGGTTAATGGTAGTCGATCGTCAATCCGAATCGATAGAGCAACTCTATTTTTATCAACTTGCTGAATATTTATCACCCGGCGACCGGCTGGTTTTTAACAACACTAAAGTTATTCCAGCCCGGCTTAAAGGCAAAAGGAGCAGCGGAGGAAATGTCGAGCTTTTCCTTATTGAACCCTTAAATGATTCGACTTGGTCAGTACTTGCCAAGCCTGCGCGAAAAATTAGAACAGGGTTGGATGTATATTTTTCTAATGATTTCAAGGCAAAAGTAATTGGCGAGCGCGAAGATGGAATTCGTATTGTAGAGTTTGAATATGCAGGAGATTTTCAGCAAGCGCTCGCGGATCATGGAGAGATGCCGCTGCCTCCTTATCTTCAAAGAAATGAGCAACGTAATTTTGATCAAGAAAGATATCAAACAGTTTATGCAAAAGAATTTGGAGCAGTTGCGGCTCCGACAGCAGGTTTGCATTTTACAAATGATTTAATTGAGAAAATTAAAGCAAATGGCGTTGAGATTATTGAGATTACTTTGCATGTTGGATTAGGAACTTTTCGACCTGTTGTTGTTGAAACGATTTCAGAGCATAAAATGCATGCCGAACGTTATTTGATCACTAAAAAGGCTGCTGACAAACTTAATAAGCCTGTGCGAAGAGAGATCTGTGTTGGAACAACTTGTTGCCGCACGTTGGAAAGCGTGGCATGCGAGCGGGGAATTATTCGTTCCGGATATGGAACGACTAAAATCTTTATTTATCCTGGTTATCAATTTAAAAAAGTGAGAAATTTATTAACTAACTTTCATTTACCCGGTTCTACTTTAATTATGTTGGTTTCTGCATTTGCCGGCTACGATTTGACGATGAAAGCTTATCGCCAAGCGGTAAGTGAAAAATTTCGTTTTTTTTCGTATGGAGACGCAATGCTTATCCTTTAAGAACCTGTTCAAAGTTATACCGATCGCGATCGGTATGCTTTTTTCCAAAAGAGTTGTTTCTTAGTGATATAAACGCAAATTTCTGCGGTTGAAAGGTTGTGATGAATTTAAAAAAAAGCAGAAATGCTTTTAGTTCTTGCATTTATGGTTTTAAACTTGTTAATCTATTGCATTAGATAAAAAAATAGGAAAAGTGGCTATATACCGACAGTTATAGGCCACTAAATTTATCCTTTTGGAGGTTATAATCATGTCATTTGAAAATGCTAAAGCAAACCTATTCGAATTCGGAAAGGAGTTGGGACTCGAAGGACTCGAGTTTGATGAAAACAATACCTGTATTTTAGGAATTGATGACGAGTTCTCTCTTCACTTAACTTATGAGCCGAACTCTAAGCGTTTGTATCTTTATTCGCCTTTGCTCGATGGGTTGCCAAGCAACGATAAAGCGCGATTGAAGCTTTACGAAACTCTTCTGGAAGGTTCCATGCTTGGAGGGCAGATGGCTGGCGGCGGTGTCGGTGTTGCGGTAAAGGAAGAACTTATTCTTATACATTGTACAATAGACATGGAACATGCAGTTTCATCAGCACTGAGAGCGTTTGCGCCGCTTTATGTCGAAACTGTTGAAAAATGGAGAAAAGTTTGTTCTGATATTTCAGAAGGTCGGGAAATCTCTGTAGATTTGACTAAACCACCGGGAACAGGTTCAGCGCCTTCCAGTGGAGGAGAACAGCCAAAAGGGATTAAAATTTAGGTGTACCGATTTAATAACCCCTTCTCTATAGGAGGGGTTATTTATGTGCATTTCTTCATCCATTGATCGATCTTTTCATGTTCTAGCGCAGCTTCTTTCTCAATGAGTTCTTGACTATGCATCAATTTTTTAAGTTGTAATTTTATAATGTCATTCAGAGGAATAAGATTTTGAATGATTTTTTGGATGCTCTTTCGACCTTTAGTAGAGAGGCGGGTTTGGACAACGGTCTCGTTGAGTTCTTCTAATTGATTTGAAAGATAAGAATTGGATGCTGTTAACTTTTGAGTATTGCTCAATAGGCTAAGCGTTTTCCCGCATATGATTTGCAAGTTTTGCATGTTTTTTTCAATAGCTAGATGGCGGCTTCTTCCAAAGAAAAAATTTAGCAGTCGAAAGCGTTTGGGCAGTTGAATTTCTTTAATGGTTTGATGGATTAATCCGATGATTCCCTTTACCAATTCTGTCAGTATTTTAAGCTCTTTGGCTAACTTTTCGCAGCTTGTGCACTTGAAGTCCAATTTCTTGAATTCGTCTTTCTGTTCAGGATGATTTTGCAAAATTGCAAGAATTAATTGTCTTTTTAGATCTTCAATGATCTCTTCTGAAACTCCCTCGATCTCATCAAGTTTTTCATCAATCTCTTGTTTGCTGCACTTAATTTTTTTTAGAGTTTCTTCTTTAGTTTCAATAATTTGTTTTACACACAAATCTTTTGATGTGTTACAGTATATGCTATTTTTGTTGTCGTCTATCTCACTCATTAATTTTGTGATCTTCGATTCAAGCATTCCTCTTTTTTCTATGAGGATTTTCCATAGTTGATTGGCGTGTTCGGCTATTTGAAGTTCGTCTTTTAATCGTTTAATTTTGGATTCGAAAGTTTCATTCATGATTTTCCTTGATTACAGTGTTCTCATGCATTATGTTATTACATAGTCGCCGTTCGTGTTTTATAAAGTTTTTGACTAATTTTTATACCGCTTGTGATTCAAAATTTGGTTTTTGGCAAAGAAAAAGCTCTCGTGATTGAACGGTCGCAAGCCGCTCAATATTAATCAATATTGAATGGCTTGCGATCGTTCAATCAAGAGGTTTTCTCAAAGCCAAAAACCAAATTTTGAATCACAAGCGGTATGTCAGAGTAGAGAAGCTATTATGACAATATATATCACAATTAAATGTGGAGGTAAAGAGTATGAACTATGTACATATAGTCGGGCGTTTGGGCAAAGATCCGGAAGTGAGATACACGTCGGATGGAAAAAAAGTTACGGCTTTAGTTATTGCGTCCAACTATGTCAAAGGGGGGCAAACAGAAACAATATGGTGGCGCGCCTCTTTATGGGGAGATCGCTGGGACAAAATGATTCCTCATCTTGCAAAAGGCAAGCCTGTCATGGTTGGCGGAGAAATGCGCAAACCGGAAACATATGTCGATAAAAACGGACAAACTCAAATCGGATCAATTGATATCCAAGCAGAGTATGTCAAATTTGTTCCATTTGGAAATCGTGAAGAAAATGCAATGCAGCAGCAAAACCAGGATCAAGCTTTTGAATCTGCCGGATCAACTGCTGATTTAGGAGCCGGATCATTTACAGTTGATGAAGAACCCCTTCCGTTTTAAAGCGAGGTAAATCATGATTTTTTCTGCAGTTTCATCACTTGCAAAACGTAAAAGCAAGGAGTTGCTTGTTATCCCTTTTTACCAAGATAAATCGCCTCTTCCGGCTTTTGATATCGGATCTTTAAAAAACGATATAAAAGCGGCTCTTGAAAGCGGCGATTTTAAAGGCAAAGAGTCTGAAGTCTTGATTGTTTATACAAATTCATCAGAGGATAAACGGGTTGCTTTGTTAGGCTTGGGCAAACAAAATGAGGCGACGGCTGAAACAATTCGAAGGTGCTATGGCGCTTTGGTTAAATCGGCAAGCAACCTCAAAGTTACTCAAGTCAATGTAGTCGTTCCAAAAAAATTTAATGATGAAAAAATATTTGCTTTAGCAGAAGGGATGCTGCTGGCGAATTACAATTTTGAAGAACTTAGAAGTAAGGATAGTAATCATCCAAGCTCTTTGATCAAAAAATGCGATTTAATCGGCATAAAAGCAGCGCAATTAAAGCCGGTTAATCGGGCGGTGTTAATTGCTGAGGGTGTTTACTTGGCAAGAGATCTGATCAACGGCAATGCCGATGATGTGACGCCTCAAAAACTTGCGGATCTCGCACGTTCAATGGCCGGCAAGCATTCAACATTAAAAGCGGCTGTTTTGGATAAAAAAAGGATCGAGAAAGAAAATATGGGGCTTCTCTTAGCTGTGAATAGAGGCTCTGCCCGCGATCCGGCCTTGATTATTTTGGAATATAAAGGAAATGCCCGCTCCAAAGAGAAGACTGTATTAGTTGGTAAAGGGATTACTTATGATACGGGAGGTCTTAACTTGAAGCCAACCGGATCTATGGAGACCATGAAATCCGATATGAGTGGAGCTGCTGTTGTTTTGGGAATTATGCAAGCTCTTGCGAATTTAGGTCTTAAGAAGAACGTGACAATGGTCATTCCTTCTACAGAAAATTCGATTGGCAGCAATAGTTATAAACCGGGGGATATTTACACTTCGTATTTGGGCAAAACAGTCGAAATTGGAAATACAGATGCAGAAGGGCGTCTGGTTCTTGCGGATGCATTGGCTTATGCTGTAAAAAAACTCAATCCTACGCGCATTATTGATTTTGCGACTCTCACAGGGGCTATGGTTATTGCTTTGGGAGAAGAGACAACAGGGATGATGAGCAATCATGATGCATTGGCAAAATCTTTGATAAAGTCCGGCGAAAATACATTTGAAAGAGTTTGGCGCCTGCCTTTATTCGAAGAGTATAAAAAAGCGCTCAAATCTGATTTTGCAGATATAAAAAATGTTGGCGGGCGTGCTGCCGGTTCCATTACAGCAGCCATGTTTCTCAAGGAATTTGTTGGAGATATTCCATGGGCTCATTTCGATATTGCGGGAACAGCATTCCTTTCTAAGGCACATTATTATCAGCCCAAAAACGGGACCGGGATCGGAGTTCGATTAATTTTGGATTTTCTTGAGAAAAATTGATGAAAATACCTGTAGCAATTTTAGGGGCGACCGGCAGTGTCGGTCGCAGTTTTGTTCGGTTGCTTGAAAACCATCCCTGGTTTCAAGTTGCTGAGGTTGCCGCTTCAAATCGTTCCTCTAATAAGCTTTATCGGACATTTGTACCGGACTCCCATGTTGGGGACTTGCTTGTCAAGTCGATTGAAGATCCTTTAACATCGCAAATTGTATTTTCAGGCCTTGATGCTTCTGTAGCAGGGGAAGTTGAGTTAAATCTTGCAAAATCAGGTCATGTAGTTGTGTCGAACTGCCGCAACCACCGCCTGAATTCTCATGTGCCTTTAATCATTCCGGAGGTTAATCCGGACCAGCTTCTTTGGCTTGAGGAGCAGCCTTATGAAGGAAAAATCATTACAAATCCCAATTGTGTCGTCATCGGTTTAGCGCTTTCATTGAAACCCTTAGTTGATTGTTTTGGAGTCGAATGTGTGCACGTTGTGACTATGCAGGCGATGTCGGGAGCAGGATTAAGGGCAAGGAAAAGTCTTGATATTGAGGACAATATTATTCCTTATATTGACGGCGAAGAGGAAAAAATCGAAAAGGAGCTGTCAAAAGTGCTCGGAATTACGCAAGTGAGCGCTCACAGTAATCGTGTTCCTGTAACCGATGGCCACACACTTTGTGTGTCGGTAAAGTTAAAAAAAGAGGCTTTATTGGAAGAGGTTGTTGCAGCATGGAATGATGTGGAATCAATACAGCTGCCTTCAGCCCCATCGCGCCCTGTTTATTACTTTTCTGAAGAAAATTATCCGCAGCCCAAGCATCATCGCATGCTTGAAGGAGGGATGAGCATTTCGATTGGCCGTGCACGCAAGTGTTCCATTTTGGACTTCAAATATGTGACATTATCGCACAACACTATTCGCGGCGCGGCCGGCTGCGCCATATTAAATGCAGAATTATTTATTAGTCAAAGCAAGCGTTCGGGTGCTTCACTCTAAGAACCTGTTTAAAATCTCTGAAAAAGTGCTTTTTGCGCCTTTCCCTTTGTTTTTGCAACCTTTAAATAATGAGCCTTCTATCCTTTAAGAACCTGTTCAAAATCTCTGGAAATTGTGATTTTGAACAGGTTCTAAGAAGGAATTACAAAATCCCCTCTTAAATTCAAAAAGCGCTCTTTTTAGAACATCAGTTTCACGCCGGCCGTAATTGGAATGGAGAGAATATTCATTGTTCTGCGAGCAGGAACAGTGAAGGTCGTATTATACCCTTCCTGAGTTTGAGTAACAGGTGTAGTGTCGCTTGTAGCAGAAATGTTAATTGAATCTGTTTCAGAAGAGGACGTATATTTCGGCCCTTTCTGATGCGGCTTCAACCCGCATGATCCCAAAATTTCTGTCATTACAAAAAACTGCAGACAGTTATTGCATTCAAAGTTCAAACCCAACTGAAAACCTCCATGAACGACATTGTAGGAATCGTAATAGGAAACATGCTTTTCATCAAAAGGGACCCCATTGCGGGAAACATGTATTTTTGCACGGACAGGATCAAAATGACGCATTCCGGCTTTCACACCAAAGAAAGGAAAAGCGCAATTGCAAATTTGGCAAAAATAGTGGCGCGCTCCTATCGTCCCGCCAAAATACTTAAGGTCGCTATAATGCTCATCAATGAAATAGCTCTCAGCAGGCTTTATATCTGGATTTTCACTAATCCCGAACTGATCATACTCAATACGGTAATCCCGGCTTTTTCCATTCGCTTTTCCATAATGGAAATCTCCAAAAAATTCAGTATTGCAAGATACTGCATAACTAATTTCACCGACAACAGTCCAAGGAAGATCAAACTGATCGCTAAAACTTGGCACCCGCTTGGTATCGACTTGCTCAGTTGCAGCTGTCGCCGTATTAACTGTCGCATCGCTAAAATCGGGAGTAGGATCATATGTTGCGGTTGAAGTGGTTTTAAAAACAGAAACATCATTCTCATAATCAGTACGGCGCCGATCGGGATACCACATCCACTCAACTCCTCCGCGAACCGATGCCGACCATTCACATGGTCTTAAGGGTCCTGGACTGCATTCTCTTCCTTCCGCTTGCCAAGCTGTAGACAAAAACAGCAAACCGGCACATATCATTTTTTTCATAACACTTCTCCAAAATTAAAAGATCGTCAAATAAAAATTTATAAAAATATATTTAAAAAAAGCAATGATTATTTTTAAATTTTTTGATAGATCGCATCATGGACGGCATCTCCAACGAGTGCAACTGCAACAAGCAAGGCTTGTCAAGAGGATCGCAGGCGAGCGCATGAGATATACCGATCGTGTTTCAAAATTCAGGATTTTGGTTTTGAGAAAACCTTTTGATTGAACGATTGCAAGCCGCTTAATATTAATCAATATTGAATAACTTGCGATCGCCCAATCAAGAGGGATTTCTCTTTGCCAAAAACCAAATTTTGAAACACGACCGGTATAGTCTTCTGCCTGGAAAACCGAGATTATTTGCTAAGAGGGAAATATTGACGAAACCAAAGAGCGGTTAGCCTCGACACTTCATCGAGGGCCCCGGGCTCTTCAAAGAGATGGGTTGCGTGCGGGATAATTTCTATTTTGCGTTCACAGGTTAACAGTTCATAAGCTTGTTGATTGAGTTCGATCACTACGGTATCGCTGCCTCCGACAATTAGCAGTGTGGGGGCGTGAACTTGCTGCAAATAATCTCCGGCAAGGTCCGGCCGTCCGCCTCTTGAGACAACCGCAGCGACTTCCTTCCTTTTTTTTGCCGCTGCAATTAATGCGCCGGCAGCTCCTGTGCTTGAGCCGAATAAACCGATAGGAAACCGTTTGGTCTCTACTTGATTTTTTAACCAGTCAATAATTGCAGATAGCCGCGCGCTTAATCGGTCGATATCAAATCGGTATTCACGTGTGATCAGATCAATTTTTTCTTCGCCGGGTGTTAAAAGATCTATCAATACTGTTCCGAGTTGCTGCTGTCTTAAAAATCGGGCTACAGCTTGATTGCGCGGGCTGAATCGACTGCTTCCGCTTCCATGTGCGAATAGGACAATTCCTAATGCATTCTCCGGGATTGACAGTTCGCCTTCAAGAAATTGTTCATTGGAAATAGGAATACGCATCATCGGTTTTTAGCTCTTTCTAATAAGGTGATCACTTCCTCGTCTGATGTTTGATCGAATCTTTCATAAAAAAATCCAATAGCTCCGAGGTTTTCGCTTGGATGTACACAGACCACATCATCAGCAAGTTTGCAGAGTTGCTTTAGAGAGTCTGCTGCTCCTACAGGAACTGCTGCAATTACTTTGCTTGCACCTAATTCCCGTACAGCTCCTATAGCGGCAAACATTGTCGCACCTGTCGCAATACCATCATCGATGATGATCACTGTTTTGTTTTCCAGCTCTGTTAGCAAAGCATTTTTACGATAGAGAGCAACACGTTCTTTAGCAATAGCTTGTTGCGTAGATATTTCATTTTCAATATATTCCGGCGATACCTGAAGGGATTGAATGAGTGCTTTGTTAAAATATCCGCTGCCAAATTCAACGATTGCACCGATTGCAAGTTCAGGATTGAATGGAGCTCCAATTTTTCTTGGGACCAATACGTTTAACGGCAGGTTTAAAGCAGCGGCTGCCTCATAGGCCACCGGAATACCTCCTCTTGCAAGCCCTAATACAATTGTTTTAGGGTTTTCGTGGTATTCGCTTAATTTTTTTGCTAGAAGAATTCCGGCTTCTCTCCGATTAGAAAATATCATCTTTCCTCCATTATTTTTTTTACTATATAATTTAAATTATTTTTTTTACATTAAAAGAATGAAGATAGGTTTTGCAGGAGATGTCATGATTGGCCGTTTGGTCAATGAGTTTCTCATTCACAATAGCAAAAATGCCCGCTATATTTGGGGAGATATCCTTCCGCAGTTGTTAGATTGCGACTTCAATTTGGTTAATTTAGAAACAGCTTTGACCCATAGTGAAAAACGTGTTCCAAAAGTGTTTAACTTCAAAGCTGATCCCCATCAAGTGCAATCTTTGGTGGAAGGAAATATTTCTGTTGTGAATTTGGCCAATAATCACATTCTTGATTTTTCCCATGAAGGGTTGAAAGAAACACTTGAGACACTTAGGCGCGCTAAATTGCTCTATGTGGGAGCCGGCAGCCAGAAAGAGGCTGAAGCCTCTGTTATCTTGGAACAAGGCGGAATTCGTGTAGGAGTTATCGGTTGTACCGACAATGAACCGGGTTGGAAGACAAAAGGAGATAAAGAAGGAACTTTTTATGTGGAAGTTGGAGATATTCAACCTCTTGAACATGTTGTTAAAGAATTAAGGTCAAAAGCGGATTTATTAGTATTATCCATTCATTGGGGGCCGAATATGCGGGAGAGGCCGCCTGAATCATTTAAGCAATTTGCTCATCGGTTAATTGACATTGGAGTCGATATTATTCATGGACATAGTGCGCACATTTTTCAGGGAATTGAAATTTATAAGAAAAAGTTAATTATGTATGATACAGGTGATTTTATAGACGACTACGCTGTGGATCCGCGTTTACGCAATGATCAATCCTTTTATTTTGTGCTTGATGTTTCAAATCAGGGGATTGAAAAACTGTCCCTTTTTCCTGTTGTTATTAGCAATTTTCAGGTCAACCGCGCATTTGGTAAGCAATGCGAGGAAATCCTTAAGCGGATGGAGTCTCTTTCTTTAGAGCTTGGGACAGTTTTAGAATGGCGGGATGAGTATCTTTTCTGGTCAAAGGATAAGAAATCTTCACCAAAAGGATAAATTATAAAGTTCGCAGTATATTAAGAACCTGCTCAAAATCTCCGGAAATTGTGATTTTCAGAAAATTTTGAACAGGTTCTAAGGAAGATATCATGGCACAATTTTTGAGTATCTATTTAACTCGACTTTGCAAAATTTTTGAACTCGCCAGCACAGAGAAACTTCCTCCAGCTAAATGAATTTCTCAGGAAGAGTAAATAGTCGACCCTGAAAAAGTCCTTTCGAGTGAATATACACATCCTTCGAAATTCACCTGCACCACAGTTTGCTTCTCCGAGCATCTTCGTCCAAAAATTTTGCAAAGTCGAGTTTCAATGTTTACGAAAAGAAAGTTTTACATCAACAGTAAGTTTTTTATCATCAAGTATTTATAATTTTTCAGGGAATTGCTGATTTATATAAAATTTTTTGCAATAAGAAATGATTTTGCGGCTTGGCATGGGGGAGACTTTAAGATGTCTACCTGATAATTGAGCGACTTTATCGTATCATTGTCTAAAGAGTTCGAGAGTTTTTTTAAAACTTCTAAAACTTCCGGATGACGATCTAATAAGTCTTCTCTTACAAGTAGGGAAGCGTCATAATGCGGGAAGATATTTTGATCGTCTTTAAGAGTTTTTAGTGAATAGTATTGTAGATAAGGATTAGTGGAAAATGTCAAAATAAAATCGACATTGTGATTTTTAATCGCTTCATTTAAGAAGATAGGCTCCATTTGCATGACATGTTTAAACTCTATCCGGTAGTAGTTTTTTAAGCAGGAGTATCCGTCCGGCCTGGAATAAAATTCCGCAGGAGTTCCAATGCTGGACTGTTTTGCATAGGGTTGAATGTCTGTAATTGTTTTCGCTTGGTTTGGATAGGGAGCTTCCGGGTGATACGCAATAACAGTAGAATTGTTAAATCCCAAAGGGGGGCACCATAAAATATGATATTGAGAATGGTATGCGTTTTTGATGTTTTCAAAAAGCTCGGTGTTATCCAAATCCTGAAAAGGTCTTTTGAGAACATGCAGGAATGCAGTTCCTGTATACTCGGGATAAATGTCGATTTCTCCTTTTAACATGGCTCTGTGGCAAACATCCGTAGAGCCAAGATTGAATTTCCTGACAATATTTAAGTTGGTATGCTTTTCCAGGAGTTCAGCGACCATATGGCCGATGATGAGCTGTTCGGTAAAGTTTTTGGTCGCAATGACGACTTGGTCGTTTCCGGAATCGGCAAAATATCCCTTTTGAAAAAAAATAAATCCGGAGAAAAAAACGCTAATAGCAATTAGCATAGGCCATTTAACTAATCGCGGCTTTTTATTTATATGAAAAAAGGAGACTCTTTCTTCCAGTTTTCTGAGTAACCAATCAACTGTTGTTGCAAGAAGGGCGGTAGGAATAGCGCCTAAAAGAATAAGATTGAAATTCGCTGTTGCAATCCCTTGAAAAATAAAATCTCCAAGTCCTCCGGCTCCAATGTATGCCGCAATTGTCGCTATGCCGACATTCATGACAGCAGCAGTTCTTATCCCTGCAATTATAATTGGAAATGCAAGAGGAAGTTCAACAATGCGCAGTTTTTGCCAAAAAGTAAAGCCAAGAGCATCAGCTGCTTCTATTTGCTCGGGAGGTATTCTTTCCAAAGCTGTTTGTGTGTTGGCAACAATGGGCAGAATTGCATAAAGAGACATGGTTAACATTGCGGGAAGCACTCCAATTCCTAGTAAGGGAACAAAAAACGCAAGCAGAGCTAGACTGGGGACCGTTTGAAAAATATTGACCAATCGGAAAATCCAAAGTTTGAGTTTTGGGATCTTAGCAGCATAGATTCCCATTGGCACACCTAAAATAATGGCCATAAAAATAGAAAAGCCGACAAGTAGAATTTGATCCAGCAGTTTGTCTATTAAAAGAGGAAAATAGTGAGTCATTGAATTTCGCTTTTATAAAGTTTGAGTTGATCAATCGGCTTTTGAAAAAGGCTTGCTACAAAGGGCGTCTTAGGGTCGTTGATCAGATCTGCAGCCGTGCCGTTTTGTTCGATTTTTCCAAGATTCATGACAGCGATAAAGTCCCCAACTCTGATGGCTTCAAATAGATCGTGGGTCACAAAGAGGACTGTTGTATGGAAATGATCGCGGATGGCAACCATCTCTTCTTGCATTGAGTCTCTGTTGATCGCATCAAGAGCGCCGAAAGGCTCGTCCATTAGAAGATATTTGGGGTGTGTAGCCAACGCTCTTGCAACTCCAACTCGCTGCTGTTGTCCTCCGGATAATTCATTAGGAAAACGGGAAAAAAAACAATCAGGGTCAAGGTTGACGCTTTCGAGGAGTTCACAAGCTCTTTGCGTTTGTAGTTTTTTAGAAATACCCATTAAATCCAGCGCGACAGTGATGTTGTCGCCAACGTTTAAATGAGGAAAAAGTCCAACCCCTTGAAAAGCATAACCGATCGTACGTTTGAGCTCGATGGGATCATGCTCATGTATTTCTTTGCCATCAATATAAATACTGCCGGATGAGGGGTTGATAAGGCCGTTAATCATTTTGAGCAGCGTTGTTTTTCCGCATCCGGAAGAACCCAAGAGAACCATAGTTTTTCCTTCGGGAATTTCTAATGATACGTCATTAACGATATACGTGCTGCCATTGTCGTAAGATTTTCGTATGTTTTTTATGGAAATCATTGGATAGAAGAATGAATCTTTTAATAGAAGTTGTAGCAAACTAATGGCAAAATGTCAATGATGTATACCGCTCGTGTTTCAAAATTTGGGGTTTTGGCAAAGAGACATTCCTCTTGATTGGACGATCGCAAGCCGCTTAATATTAATCAATATTGAGCGGCTTGCAATCGTCCAATCAAGAGGTTTTCTCAAAGCCAAAACCCCAAATTTTGAAACACGAACGGCATAAAAAAAATATTTTTAGACGAGTTATAATATAATTTTTTATTACTTGATATAATACTTGTTATCACAATATTTTCTAAATAAGATGGGGAATTTTGAAACACGATCGGTATAAGGACGAAAATGGTACACTTGTGGTGCAGCGGTGCGCAACTTGGGTTAATGTTGCGCAATTTCGCTATTTGCGGATTCAAAAGCTGTCTGCGCGATGTCGGTCAAAGAAAAAACTAGACTTTTGTTTAAACTCGGTTGTTGAAAGAGCTGGTTGAATATATCGCTAATCAATATACAAATTGTATCTGTCGACGGGGTCGTATACCGGATAAGAGGTATATAGCTTGATTCTAAAAAGCGATAAAATAAATCATGGATGATAGCGGAGAGATGTTTGATTTGCCGAGGCAGCTCTTTTCTGACTCTTTTATTTAACAATTTCAATGCTTTAGGCGAGGGTTCATCTGCAAAAAACGTTTCTCGAATGACATCGGCATTTAAGAGCGAGCCATTAACGGTTTCAACAATAGAGTCGATTAATTTTTTATGGTCCTTTCTTGCATCATTGAGCGCTTGGCTTGCGGATTTGCTAATGGAATTTTGAAACCAGCCCATCAGTTTTTTCTTAAACCATCCTCCAAAAGAGCCGATTCTAAAAAGCAGGTTCATCGTAAGTATTCCATAGTCGCGATTAATAGAAACTGAGTCGCATTTAAAATATTTTTCAATTGATTGTTTTACTGTTTTAATTGAAATGTTGTCTTTGGATATTTTCTGCGCGTCTTCTTTAATAAACTCAAAGATTTCAATAATATAAGGTCTGATGCAAAGATTGAAGGTTTGTTGATCAATATTTGCATCTTGCAGGTTGAAATCGATAAATTCTTCCTGCATTTCAAGATATAAATTTTCAAGTAATTGGTCTGTTAGATCTTCAAAGCTATGGAGGCGGTGGCCGATAAGCATTTTATGGAAAGGTGATGTTAGTTGATTAAGATTTCTATTGATGTATGAACTCGCATACCCTTTCAGGCAAAGCAAAAGCAATGAAGGCAGCAGGTGCTCTTTCATCAAAAAGTCTAAATATTGTTTGGAAGAGAGGCGTTCAATAGCTCTTTGAATAGATGCTGCTATGCGTCCTTTGATTTTTGATTGAACAAATTCAAAAATCATAATTTCTGCAACAATACAGAAGTACTCTCTAAAATTCTTCTTTTTTTGGATACCGCTCACATCTATAAGGTTGTCAAATTGTGCAGTCATATCCTTTTTTAGCTCTTTTAACTTATCTGTAAGCGAAATCTGTCGAATAATTTCTGAAATTCCATTGATTTCAATTTCTAATCCATGGGGAAGTGTATATTGCGAATTGGGAATCAGAATGGGAAATAGTTTTTCGACAAGTTCGAGATAGATTTCGCTTTCTTCAATCATGATGTCATTGCTGAGCTTGCTCTGAATGAGTTTTTTGATTTTTTTATGACAAGAGGGATGCATCGAAAATGCCCATGTAAATTCGTTGGCTAAGTAATTTTCTATGCTTCCGTCTTCTTCAATCAGCTTTTTAAGTTTGTCGGCTTCTCTTTTTTGTTTAATTTCATAAACCGTGCTTGCGCGTGTTTTCGATACTTTTTGAGACTTTTCTATTAGTTGTTTTTGTTCTTTTCTAACCTCTTCAGCGCTAATCCACCCTTCAGTATGCTCTACAATTTTATGAATCAATAGGTCGAAGGTTTCTGTAAAAGGCATCTGTTCGATTAAATCGGCTAATCGCTGCGCGAGAATTTGTGTAATTGGTTGGGTGTTGATATTAAGAATTTCTTCAATTTCATCATCAAGATCATTTTGGATAAAATTTTCGATGTGTTGAAAAAAATCAGCAAAAGTCCCTTCCTGCACTTGGTTGACAAGTTCGGAAAAAAATCGAAAAGTATCTGAGATGAAGTAGTGCAGGTTTGCAGGCCGGGAAGTATTCAAAAACCAATTATTCGAGTGATAGAGCCAGGAGAAAACCGGGTCTATATATTGCAAAGCCTGAGTGTATTGTTCTTCGGTGATTTTTCCGGCTATGCAGATATCTTGCAGCTTTTCAGTTAGATGATCATGAATCGTTTGACGGTCCAGATTGACGAAGTACTGAAGCAGCTGTTGAACGATAAGTGTGATAGCGGGATCGTCAACAGCTTTTAATCCGTTGATTAGCGGAGATCCTGACTCTCGAAGATTTTGAAATACTTTCGTCCAGTTTTCTATCCCTGAAAGAAACTCTATAAGGCTTTCTTTTAGTTCCGGGAGGCCGGGTTTGATGTAGTCATTGAGCACGCATTCATTAATCAGTACATCTGAAAATGATTTTAAAAATTGTATAAGAGCTTGCAGTGAAGGATCATAGCCGCGGGTTTTGTTGATATTGGCAATAAAAGTTGAAGGAGGGGCTTCCGGCTTCTCTATTGCTTCAATAGGAACTTGCAGTAAAGGGCGGCTGACAGATTTTCTTCGATGATTTTGCGATTTGTTAATAAGTCTGATTTGTCTTTGGGAAAGGTCGAATACTTGTGGAGTTTTTGCAACAACAAAGTAACTGAAAACTTTTTTAATTATAGTAAGAATACGTTTCAAAATACTGAAAAAAATGGATTTATTTTTTTCTGCAATAGGGGGGAATGCAATATCGGAATAAGCGATTGCCGGCTGCACTTTTGAGAGAATGTCTTGTACTTGCTGCATGTCAAATAACTCTATTGTTTATTCGAAGCATTATAAAACAGAAAGGCATTTTTATAAATGATGGATGTAATCGGCAATGATTGATCCGGCTAATCGCGCCGTTGCTTCATTTTGATCTAAAGGAGGCGATAGCTCTGCTATATCTAAACTCAATACTTTTCCACAAGAAGCGAGATATCTTAAAAAAGGGATCAATTGCCAGGGCGTTATTCCAAAAGGCTGAGGAGCGCTTACGCCGGGAGCATAAGCTGATCCAAAGACATCCATGCAGATGGTAACGTAGAGAAAAGGTAATTTTTCTATCCATTTTTTAAGTTTTTGCAGAGCGCGGCATGGAGAACTTAGATAGATTTCTTCGGCATTAATGATATTTACGCTATATTGAGAGGCGGCTTCATTTAATGTCTGCGTGTTTCCCAACGGTTGAAAACCGATGCATGTGTAATGAAACGGCTCAGCGTTTTTTTGTGCATGCTCTGCTATTTGCGCAAACGGCGTTCCTGATGTTCCTTTTTCTACAATCGGACGCATGTCTCAAATGCGCATCGAAATTGATAATTCCCAAAGATTGGGGCGGATAAAGCTGAGTGATTCCTTGAAAATGACCCCAGGAAACCTCATGACCTCCTCCAAGCACAATGGGATGCGCTTTTACGCTAAGGAGTTTTGCGATCGTTTCTGATAATTTGCGTTGGGATGTTTCTAAATCGCAGTCAATACAGGCAATATCGCCGACATCGTACACATTAATGTCCGGTTTATGGAATGCTAATGAGCTTAATGCTTTTCGAATGGCTTTTGGCCCTTCTTTTGCGCCCGGGCGGCCAAAATTGCGTTTTACTCCTTCGTCGGAGGCAAATCCGACAAATGCGATGCTGCGCTCGGAGTTGACGGGAATTTGGTCAATGTCGACGCATTTCACAACTTGATGAAAACGTTCTTTGCGCTCGCTATCTACTCTACCTTCCCACATGATGAAGCCTTTTGCCTGAAATAATTGAGTCGGAAGGGGGAAGAGATCCTTGATAATAGATGATTTCCCTCCAATCTTTTGTTGGGAAAATTGTTAGATCGCATCGATTGCCCGGTATTAGAACTCCTCGATCTTTCAATCCAAGAGCTTTTGCTGCGCGGCAAGTAATTCCCGCTAATGTTTCGGAGATCGTAAGCTTTTCATAAGAACCCAGGATAGCAGCTTGCGCAAGCAGGTTTCCCATCGGAGCTGACCCGGGGTTCCAATCTGATGCGATTGCAACGGTTAATCCGCTGTCAAGCATGAGTCTTGCAGGAGGCATTGACATCCCAAGCCCTATCGCAGCTCCCGGTAGAGCGATGGCGTGAACGCCGCTGTTTTTTAGCATTATGCACTCATTAAAATCAAGATTTTCAAGGTGGTCGGCACTGACAGCTTTAACAGAAGCGGCAACCGCCGCGCCTAGGTGGGAAAATTGATTTGCATGTACAGTGATTTGAAACCCTCGATTCTTGGCAGCTTGTAAATAAGGAAGGGCCTCTTCAGGAGAAAATGCTCCTTCTTCGATAAAGATATCAATTCGATTGACATCGTGCGGCAGCAATGGAAAAAGTTCATTAATTAAAGTATTGAGGTAAACAGAGCCGCTTTTATATTCAGGAGGAAGAGTGTGGGCGGCAAGACAGGTTGGAATAACGTCTATAGGATGGAGAAGAGAGCTGTTTCGAATGGCTTCCAATATTTTTAACTCTTCTTTGACAGATAATCCGTAGCCGCTTTTTACTTCAGTGGTTGTGATTCCCCATTTTAATTGTTTGTCTAAACGTCGAGTAACAAGCGCGCTTAATGAATCAACGCTCGCAAGCCGCGTTTGCTCGACAGTATATAGAATCCCGCCCCCCTCTTTGGCAATTTGTTGATAGGCAGTTCCTTGCAATCGGCGCGCATAATCATTTGCTCGCGATCCTCCCCAGCAAAGATGTGTATGCGCATCGATAAGGCCGGGAATCGCTGTTGCCGGCTGTGAAAACTCAAGAAGGCGGCCTCCTTCAAGATTTCGATAGGGTCCAACTTGAACAATTGTTCCGTTATCGGCGACAACTCCTGCGTTTTTAATCACTTCAATTTGCGCATCGCCAATTGGGACCGCCTGCCGGCAAATTGTTCATTGTCAATAACTGTGTAAAAGGTCCGATAAGCGTCATCCTAAATGAAATTCCTTGTAAAGAGCTTGAGCCGTTTGGTAGCCGGCATCTGCGTGGCGAATCACTCCGGTTGCCGGGTCGTTAAAAAGCACTCTTTTCAGGCGCTCTTCAGCTCGTTTGGTCCCGTCTGCAACGATCACCATTCCTGCATGCTGGGCAAATCCCATTCCAACGCCTCCGCCATGATGAAAAGATACCCAGGTAGCGCCTGAGGCTGTATTGGTCATCAGATTGAGTAAAGGCCAATCCGAGACAGCGTCGGAGCCGTCGAGCATCCCTTCTGTTTCGCGGTTAGGAGAAGCTACAGATCCGGAGTCAAGATGGTCTCGTCCGATAACAATAGGAGCTGAAATCTCTTTGGATTTCACCATGTTATTGAATAAAATGCCGGCGCGGTCTCTTTCTCCCAAGCCAAGCCAGCAGATGCGGGCGGGAAGGCCTTGGAAATGAACATGTTTTTTTGCGGCGGACAACCAACGGTGCAAATGTTGGTTTTCAGGAAACAGCTCCATTAGCGCTTGATCGGTTTTGTAAATGTCTTCCGGATTTCCGAAAGCGCTGCCCAGCGAAATGGTCCTTTGCCTTCGCAAAACAGCGGTCGAATGTACTCGGGAACAAATCCCGGAATATCGAATGCGCGCTCAGCGCCGCCTTCTTTTGCAAATTCCCGCAAATTATTCCCGTAGTCAAAGACAACAACGCCTTTCGCCTGCATTTCCAAAAGGGCATTGACATGGCGGCACATGCTCGTTTTTGAAAGATGAATATAAGCCTCAGGATCGGTTTTTCTGAGTTTTTCGGCAGACTCTACGGTATATCCCGAAGGAATATATCCGTTTAAGGGGTCGTGCGCAGAGGTTTGGTCGGTAGCTGCATCAGGAATGGTTCCTTTTTCCAGGAGTTTTTGAAGCGTGGTTGAAATATCGCCTGCAATCCGACAGAGAGAGCTTTGCCTTGGTTTTTTGCATGCATTAATTTTTCGAGTGCATCATCTAAATTCTTAGCGGCAACGTCAAGGTAGCCTGTAGCCAATCGTTTTTCGATTCGGCCGGATCGATATCCACGCCGAAAAAACATGCGCCGTTTAACGTTGCCGCTAAAGGCTGGGCTCCTCCCATGCCGCCAAGTCCTCCGGAAACGATCCATTTTCCTTTCAAAGAATTGTTAAAACGGCGGCTTGCCATTTCTGCAAACGTTTCGTAGGTGCCTTGAAGGATTCCTTGAGCAATACGTAACGAACGAGTTAGAAGAAC
>CAVVNU010000009.1:0-7460 GCA_963749725.1 Waddliaceae bacterium | reverse complement strand
GATCGTCGTGCGCTTGCATGAAGTAATTCACATGCCAGGGAGCGCTCGAGGAGGAAATCCCCGGGCAGATCTCTTCTTCAGAGTTTGCATCCGGAGGTTGTTTCTGCTTCATTGAAGATGACATGCATCGCAACACTCCAGGCATTGCTTTATGCAATAAGATAAGACGCTTCTGATCTTGCCCCAGCAGTACCGGCTCCCAAACAGCATGTCCAGCATCTACACTTGGTAAAAAACGATGTCTGACAACCAAAGATTTTGCAAACTCAAAAATCTGCTTCAGCAATTGAACTTCAGCACCGCATCTATTTGGACATTTTTCCAAAAATCGGCACATTTCTTCATATTCTAATTTTGCACCATGACGATCGCCGGAATCAAAGCCTTCACTTCATCAGGTTGTTCGGCTAAAACAGAATCCGAAGCTGCGGGTTCATCTCCCACACCGGGCAGCCAGGCGAGGTATTTGTCTATAACAGCTGTTGGAAAAAGTTTTTGCAGAGAATCATTATCCAGGGAATAAGGATGATGTTTTGGCGGAGGGTTTTAGACCGTTCTGCCCCGACGCTTAGTCGATTTCTCAGAATCGAAGGGTTTTTCTCCCCAAACGATCAATCGCCCTTGTAAAATGGTTCCATGCAAAAAGATCATGTGCAATATCCTTAAATTTTACACTCGAAGACTATTTTTTTCTTCTTAGCAGATTTATTACTCTGAGAAGGATTAGAAAAACCGGCTTAGAAGCCATCCTATTGCTGAAAATCACATTTTTCCAAGATATCTACAAAAATCAAGGAGCATAAAAAAGAAAAAATCGATCACGGAGTTTATGATCATTTATTTTACACGTTTGTGCAAATCATCTCCAGTGTATTTACGGTTCATCAGAAGATTAATGAGGCTTTTGCTATGAAGAAAGCCTCAGTTTAAAGTATTCCATGGTTTTAAATCATAAATAGTCGAGTCTTTGGAGCAAGGAAGCTGAGTGTTGTACTTAGGACCTGCTTTTTGTGTACTCTTAACCACCTCCTTCCCGGCAGCAACTTCCACTGCCCGGGCGCCTTTCGAAGCGGCGAAATTCACCGCTCGTCCGGACAGCTCGCTTGCTGCAATTTTTTTTGCGGTATTCGCTGTAATTTTTGAGGGTGAATAGGATAAAACCGTTCCGATTGCCATTCCGGCTTTCTCGCAAAGGCCAAGGCTTGCATCATGGCTGAAATTTCCTAGAGCCTGTTTAAAAATCTCTGAAAAAGTGCTTTTTGTGTCTTTCACTTTGTTTTTGCATCCTTAAAACTCCTTTACTTTCCCAAGTATGCGCAAGTTTTAAAGATTGCAAAAACAAATCAAGTTTCGCTAAAAATCACAATTTCCAGAGATTTTAAACAGGCTCTAAAAAAGGGAATTGCAAAACCCCGGCTGATCGCTTTTTGGCAAAATCACTCAAAAATCGATCAGCCGGAATTTTGTAATTCCCTCATTAGCCTTTGCTGGCTCCCGGAAAAAAGCAGGGATTAAGCGAAAACTCTCCCGGCTAAAAAGGAAAATTCACTGAAGAATAATTTTTTATCTGCCAAATTCCAATCTTGCGAAGGATATAGCAGATGCTACATAGTAAACGGTTTATAGGGAATTGCAAAACTCCGGTTCAATCGATTTTTGAGCGATTTTTTCTAAAGATTTCCATTTGATACAAATTCACATACTCTTTAGAACAGGGGATTTGTATTAAATGGTGAAAATTAGTGAAAGCGCCAAAAAGCGACCGGTTTCAGTTTTGCAATTCCCTTTAATATGAACCTTTTTAGAGAGTTTAGAACATGAATCTACACCACTGCCCGACAGCTGAAATCCGGAAAGATAACGTTCTTTCCAGCCCCTATTTCAAGCAGCCGAATGGAGGATTAAAGACATTTGATTTTGTCGTTTCTAATCCCCTTTCTCTACAAAGGCGTGGAGTCATGGCCTTACAAATGAGAATGAGTTTAATCGATTTATTTATGGCCTGCCTCCGGAAAAAAATGGCGATTATGCCTTTTTGCTCCATGTTCTCGCTTCATTAAAAAGTACCGGTAAAAGCGCTATCATTCTTCCTCATGGCGTATTATTCAGAGGAAATGCCGAGGCGGCAATCCGCAAGCAGTTGATTAAACGAGGATTTATTAAAGGAATCATAGGACTGCCCCCCAACCTGTTCTAATTCCTAACCAGCAATCCGGCTTGCATCATTATTCTTGACAAAGAACTTGATGAAGAACATGGTGGAGAAGAGGGACTTTTAACAGATGCCGGAAACGAAAAAGATAAGGTTACGAAAGCTAGCCTCAAAGTTAGGCTGGCGATGATCAAACGCGATCCCGATGCTGAGGATGAACGCAATATCCTGTCTAGTTATCTTGACCTAATTGAAAAAGAGACCGTTGCAAAGAAAAAATTAGTCAGCGCACAAGATGAACTTATGATTAGAGTTGCCGGCCAATATGGAAAAATAACGGAAGATGAAATTAAAGTTCTTGTGATTGAGGATAAATGGCTAACAGCATTATCCGAGGATCTCCAAACCGAAATGAATCGTGTCTCTCAATTTTTGTCAGGAAGAATCAATGAATTGGCAAAACGTTATGCAACACCATTGCCCTCAATAGAACTCGAGGTGGAGACCTATAAACTTAAAGTCGAGGACCATTTGAAAAGAATGGGATTTGATTGGCAAGCTGTGACGTCAAAAGATAAAGGAGTTATCGCATGAGCTATTCAATCCCGAATCTGCCACTGAATATTGAATTGGAAACAAAGCCCGTTTTGAAGAAGCTAACGAAAGCCCACCAGGCACTCGCAGAATTGAAGGGTGTAAGCGGTGTCATCCCGAACCAAAGCATTTTGATCAGCACCTTATCTTTGCAAGGTGGAAAGACAGCTCAGCCATTGAAAACATCATCACAACCCATGATGAATTATATAAGAGTGATGCTTTGGCAAAGCAATTTGCGAATTTTGCAGCCAAGGAAGTGTATAGTTATGCGGCAGCTCTACAAAGCGGATATCAAAAGGTTAAGAAAATCGGACTTCTCGTTAATAATCACATCCTGGAAATTCAGCAGGCTCTTGTAGAGAATGGCGCCGGCTTCCGCAGGATCCCCGGAACGATGCTAAAAAATGACAGGACGGAAGAAGTTGTTTATACTCCGCCTCAAGATGAAAGCCAAATTCGTTTGCTGATGGGTAATCTGGAACAATTCATTAATGATGACTCCCTCAGCGATGTGGACCCCCTCATCAAGATGGCGATCATTCACCATCAGTTTGAGAGCATTCACCCATTTTACGATGGCAACGGGCGCGCAGGCCGTATCATCAATATTCTTTATCTGGTAAAGAATGGCCTGTTAGATACGCCCGTCCTCTATCTTTCGCGCTACATCAATCAAAATAAAAATAAATATTACCGATTGCTTCAGGCGGTGCGCGACCAGCAGGAATGGGAACCGTGGATCTTGTATATGCTGGAGGGGGTGGAGCAAACCTCCCGTCAGACAGTGAGTTTAATTTTGGGGATAAAGGATTTAATGCAGAACTATAAACACAAAATGCGAGAAGAACTGCCCAAAATTTATAGTCAAGACTTGTTAAATAATCTTTTTCGGCATCCTTATACCAAAATTAATTTTGTGATGAAAGAGCTGCGAGTAACTCGCATAACAGCAATGAAATATTTGGAAAAACTAGTGCGAATCGGACTGCTTTCCAAGCACAAAAAATGGAAAGAAAATTATTATATGAATGACGCCTTGTTTGATCTTTTACTCAATGTGGGTTCAAAACCGGAGACCCCTCATGGGTAAAAATTTGCAAAACAGAAATATGCCAAATCCATCATGTATACAAAATCGGGGTTTTTTATACATGATAAGCACTTCATGTATACGAAATATCAATTTTCTATACATGATACATTCGTCATGCATACGATTTCATGATTTTCTGTGTATGTACCTCGCTTCATACATATGTTTTAGTGATTTTTTGTGCATGACAACTCATAAAGAGAGATCGTCAATTGAATCACAACAGATTACATTTATACCGCTCGTGTTTCAAAATTTGGGATTTTGGCTTTGAAAAAGCCTCGTGATTGAACGATCGCAAGCCACTCAATATTGATTAATATTAAGCGGCTTGCGATCGTTCAATCACGAGAGCTTTTTCTTTGCCAAAAACCAAATTTTGAATCACGAGCGGTATAACAGGAATTTATGAACACCGACAGTTATTCTGAGCAAGCAAGAAGAAGAGATAGATTTATGAGTCTTTGGGGAAATGTGTCTAAGGCATTTTTATATAATAACGCCAAAGCAGCGCAGATCGCCTTAACCGAAGCAGTTTTAGAATACGCTTCGCCAGAATTAGAGTTGCCGGATTTTGAATTGGCAAGGTCTCTCAAAAAAATTGATGACGAACTTATTACAAAAATCAATTATAGCCAATATTTCCCCTCAGGCAAAAGTTTTCTGGAAGGCAAACTTCCTAGTTGGGCTATAAATTATTTAAATGAAATATCTAATGGTCCTTCTGTTCCCAAGGATCCGCAAAGAGAAACATTCTTTCATAATCTTTGCGAAAAGTATCCTTTATCCATGGAAACTAGATTGTTACTTGCATCAGCATTGATTCAAAAAGGATGTCGTAAACCACATAATGAAAAAGATTTTAGAGATGGATTGGATTTACTTGATCAATTGTCCAATACAGTACCTCCCTTAAAACTGATCTTGCAACCTTTTTTTGGACAAATGAAACTCATAAATTTAACTCATTTTTTCTTTGACCCGACTCTTCACCTTTTATAGCCGTTTCATCGGCTTCTATGTCAAGGCAACCCTTCGGGCTCGCTTCGCTCGACCTTGACATAAGCCGGTTCACGGCTATTAAAAATTCAGAATCGGCTCTTCGAAAAAAAATATTCGTTTTTCTGTGCTGCTGCACATACATTTTCATATAGTTTCTCAAAAAGTTCAGGAGACATATAACCCAGAGTGAAATGTAGTCGTTTACGGTTATAAAATACTTCAATATATTCGAAAATACTAGCTTTTGCCTCTTCTCTTAAACGATAATTGAAAAAATTTGTATGCTCTGTTTTCAATGTATGAAAAAAACTTTCTGCCACTGCATTGTCATAACAATTGCCTTTTCCACTCATACTCAGCTTGATTCCATATTGATCGGTTAATCTCCTAAATTCTTTACTTGTGTATTGGCAACCCTTATCCGAGTGATGCATAAGACTCTTTTCAACAGTACGATGCATCACTGCCTGCTCTAATGCTCTTGTCACTAACTTGGTTTCCAAACGGTCTCCCATACTCATTCCCACAATTTTTCTAGAAAACAAATCCATGACGATTGCTAAATAAAGCCATCCCTCCTGTGTGGGGATATACGTAATATCGGACACCCAAACGCTATTTGGAATATTTATCGAAAAATTTTGATTCAAATGATTAGGAGTTGTCTCTGCATTCTTATCAGGTGTTGTGGTCTTCTTTTTGAATTTCTTCATTTTTGCCCGAATATGCCCTTTTCTCATCAGTCTAGCTACTCTTTTTCTTGAACAACATTCTCCCTCATTTTTTAACTCAATATATATTCTTGGGCTCCCATATGTTTCACAGCTTGCTTTATGAATTTGTTTGATTTTCTCTGTAAGCCTTTGGTTTTCTTTTTCTGTTTCACTTTGCTCACTCCTTAAAAATCTGTAGTATCCTGAGCGAGAAACTTCAAGTAGTTCGGCCATCTTTTCAATAGAAAACTTTTCCTTATTTTGTCGCATAAATTCAAACCTCATGTTTTTGGTTTTGAAAAGATGGCCGCTGCTTTTTTTAAGATATCTCTTTCCATTTTTACTTCCGCTAACTCTTTTTTTAAGCGGTAGAGTTCTTCGTTATAAGGTCTTAGAGATCCGGAACCAACAAAACTATCAGCCCCTCCCTCTTTAAATTGCTTAACCCACCCTGCAAGAGTTGTCATCGGGATGCCCAGGTCTAACGCTTGCTTTGATAAACTTTTTCCGCTTTCCCGATAAAGTTTCACTGCGTTTAATTTGAACTCATGATCATATTGTCTTTGATTTTTCATGGACTCTTCCTTTTTAGCTAAAGATTATTCCTTATACGAGTTCATTGTGTCCATCAAATTGTAGCAAGTCCAACTTCCATAGCCTCATTAAAAGGAAATTATTCTATACTCTACCTTAATTCCCAAAGACGTTATTTAGCACAGTTCAAAACTTTTCTTAATTTTTTACTAAAAAGAGATACTCAAGACATTCTGAAGGCCTATTTTTATCTTTTACTTATTTTATTGGGTCTGTTATTCATCCGATTCATCTTTTCTCCTTTTTCCTCATGGATATCTTTAAGGCAATCGATTGTCCAATATACGATATTTGTAATGCTACCGTTACTATTCATTAGTTTTCCCATCTACCTTCTGGAAGGGTATCTTGCAGAAGAGCTTGGCGTTGCATGGAGCAATGCAGCCATTGGTGTAATGCTGGCCGATCTTACCGTATTACAAGCAAAGAAACATAAAATTGCTGTCAATTATAATCCGTTAAAATTACTGGACGATATGAAGAAAATGAAATTGTTATATCAATTAAACGGAACAACCGCGCAAAATTACTCATCTTCACAAAAAAAGATGATGCTCGTGAGAAGTCGAGTAACTTGTCCATCACTTTTTCAAAGATTTTGAACAGGTTCTAATGTGAATTCTTCAGTGATTACCAAAATATGCAACCTATATAGGAATATTATTTGAATGATTTGAGATCGCCCATGATTTAAAAGTTTCTAGTATTTCTACTAAATTATAAACCCCCCCATCACCAAGAAATTGATTATTTTCTATTCGACATGCAATCCAATCGCCTTCGCTTCTTTCTATAAAAAAGCTATTAAACTCTTTCCCTTCTAAATCTGTTTCATCAAGCTTTACTGTAAGGCTCCACCCAGGATTATCCAAATTTGTAATCATAACTTTTTGGTCATGTTCCCAGTCTCCATCACAATTACTACCAAACCACTGTTGAATCCAACTTAGAACCTTTGTTTCATTATTCATCAAGGTACCTCCCAAAATTGTGGCGGCCTAATTCCTCCTGGTGCTAATGGATCATGTACATGTGGAGTAAATAATCTTTTACCTGTAATTTTGTTGTAATGGTTATGAGGAGATCTCATGCCATCGAACCTCACACCTAGCTCCCATTTATTTGAATTTCTTGGATTGGCCTGCAACCAATATGTTTGATATTTATCAGTTTTTCCTGTAAGTTGGCTTCTGCGAAAAATTGAATGCGCTCCTGTCGCGCTTTTGTCCGGAGAAAAACGTTTGCGCGCTCCTTTTTTTACAGCATTATTAATTGATTGAGAAGAGGCATTAACCACCCCCTTTCCGGC
>CAVVNU010000008.1:0-19566 GCA_963749725.1 Waddliaceae bacterium | reverse complement strand
AGGCACGAGTTTCCTGATCTTTATAATGCAAGGCAATATGTAGAACAAGCGCATGGTCTTTTTAAAAATCCTAATGCTCTTTCAAGAATTCGAGCTTCAGATGGATCGCTCCTTCGTTATGATTTAAAAAATAATACATTTGGATCATTTACTCCAGAAGGAGTTCCAAGAACTATGTTTAGGCCTCAGCCTGGAGAAATGCCATCACGGTATTCAACACCTTTGGAATACTTTTATGGACAATGATAAAAGTAGCTACTGCTGTCGAGTTTGTGGTCTTTTTCAAGATGAAGATCTTCCACCATGGGGAGTAGATGGTCATAGCCCCTCTTTTGATATTTGTGGTTGTTGTGGGGTGGAGTTTGGTTATCAGGATTGCTTTCCAGAAGATGTAAAAGCATTTAGAGAAAAATGGTTAAAAAAAGGAAATCCTTGGCGTTTTCCTGAAGAAAAACCTGAAAAGTGGTCTTTAGAAGAACAGTTAAAAAATGTTCCGGATGAGTTTAAATAGGTTCAAAGTTTTTTCCGAGATATAACAGAAAGTTGTGTTTGAGATGAAAAGTGATCTTGCAACCTTTTTTTGGACAAATGAAACTCATAAATTTAACTCATTTTTTCTTTGATCCGACTCTTCACCTTTTATAGCCGTTTCATCGGCTTCTATGTCAAGGCAACCCTTCGGGCTCGCTTCGCTCGACCTTGACATAAGCCGGTTCACGGCTATTAAAAATTCAGAGTCGGCTCTTCGAAAAAAATATTCGTTTTTCTGTGCTGCTGCACCCGTCATTCCTTAGCAGAAAAAATAATTTTGTTTTAGCGAGAGATTCTGATAAATTTTTTGGTGATGGAAATAGTGACCAAAAATATAGATCATCTTGGACTAGTTGCAGGTATGTTTGACGAGATTGGAATTGGCGATCTTGTTGATCGTGCTTGTGGAGAGCAGGCCAAAAATAAAAATTTGACCTTCGGACAGTGCTTAAAATGTATGGTTTTAAATGGTCTTGGATTCGTTGGTCGCACATTATATCTGTACTCTGAGTACTTCGAAGACAAGCCAATTGAACATTTATTAGGGGTAGACCTAACACCGAATCAGATCGATGATAATGTACTTGGACGCACCCTGGATAAGTTATTTTCCCTTGGAGTAACAGAATTGTTTTCTCTGATAGCCTTGCGTGCAATGAAGAGCCTTGATATTGAAGTGAAAAGTGTGCACCTGGACTCTACCAGTTTTCATGCTGATGGAGAGTATCACAGTTTGCTGGATCAAAATGAATCATGCATCAGAATTACAAGAGGATATAGCAGGGATCATCGACCGGATCTTAACCAAGCTGTATTACAACTCATTACATCCAACCAAGGTAATTTACCTTTATTCATGCGAGCCGCCAGCGGGAACAGTTCTGACAAGACAGACTTTGCTAAGATCATTTCAGAGCATTTAAAAAGTTTTCAGGCTGCCGTAGGCAATCGTTATTTTGTTGGAGATAGTGCTCTTTACACTCCCTCATCAATCAAGGCCTTAAAAGAGGCTGGAACGTTTTTTGTCACTCGTGTTCCTGGTCAAATCAGTAAGGAAAACCAAATTATCGATGAATGTTCTGTTGCAAGCATGACTATGTTGAAGGAAGGGTATCACGCAAAAGAGTTTCAAGTGACTTATGCAGACGTAAAGCAAAGATGGATCGTGATATTTAGTGAAGCGGCATATCAGAGAGAGTGCCGAACTCTTCAGAGGCACTATAGAAAAGGGTCTGAAAAAGAATTGAAGGCTTTCAAGAAGTTGTCGAAAGAGATTTTTTCATGTCCTGAAGGTGCTGACAAGGCCTTCAAAAACCACACATCTAAACACAAGTATTTATCAATTAATAACTTCAATCTCAAGAAGGTAGAGAAATATCCAACGGTAGGGCGTCCTAAAAAAGGTGCTTTTCCACAGAAATTAGGATATCAAATCTCCGGTGATCCATATAGCTGTTTAGCAAAGAAAAGTTCTTTAGAAAAGAAGAAGGGGTTTTTTGTGTTGGCAACTAATGATATGGATGAGGAGAGGTTTCCTGCACAAGAGGTTTTGAATACATACAAGTCTCAACAAAGCGTTGAGAGAGGGTTTCGCTTTCTTAAGAGCCCTGATTTTTTAGTGTCATCCTTTTACTTAAAAAAGCCGGAAAGGATAGAGGCTCTTTTGATGGTTATGACACTTTGTCTTTTGGTATATGCTTCTGTGGAATATCAGGTGCGTAGGAGGTTGAAAGAATCTGGAGAATATTTTCTAAATCAACTCAAAAAGCCTGCACAAAACCCAACAAGCAGATGGATATTTTTCTGTTTTTTGGGACTGCATCTTGTCCATGTGAATGGTAGAAAACATCAAATCACAAACTTGAAAGAGCGACACCATATCATTTTACGTTGCCTTGGGCCTCCCTATCAAAAAACGTATTATTCTGAAATGTGGTGAGGAATCACGGGTGAAGACCTCGGCGCAAAAGATAGCCGAAGTTGCTGCCAGGATCTAGAGAAATTCCCGTTTTAAACTCCTTATAAAATCAAAACTCAACAGCGGCAGCCTTAATTCCCTGAAGCTTGGATTTGTAGATAATTTAAATAGATAATATTTCCATACGACACCTTGTACTCTCAAAAATTGAGGAGTATGAAATGACAGTAGAATGAACTCAAATTAATATTTCACGGGAGCACCTGAGTCTACAAGTTAAAGGTTGATTAATAATTTATACGCTCCTATATCGAAAACTTACATAAACCCTTTTTGGAGGCGGGCTTGTTTAAATGGGCGTTTATTTGTCTTTTTTTGAGTGGATGTGCTTGTTGTCGGTTTGGGGATTTCAAAGCGCATCCGGCTGATCCTTGCGGAGAAGAAATTATATACGAGCTTGGTCCTGTCCTTGATATTGATACTCAAAGTATACCTAAACCGTTGAAATTTAAAAATATCGAATCACATGAACATTAAACGGCTTTTTTTGAGTATTATCGGCATCTTGATTTTGAATGGCTGCGCTCGTTTCAGCACAGATCCTATGCCTGCTTTTTTAGACGTGCGTCAAACGATTTGTGATCGAACAGGCGAGAAACTTGAATGGTCTGATTGCTGCAGCTCTCTATCTATTTTATTGGACGAGATTTTTCAAAAAGAGTTGACGCTAAGCGATGCTGTGAGAGTCGCTTTATTGAACAACAAGCGGTTGCAAGCGGAATTTGGAAGGCTTGGCATTGCGCAAGCAGAACTTGTCCAGGCCGGACTTTTGAAAAATCCTATTTTTCAGATGGATTTTAAGTATGATAAGACATGGTTTGCCTCAGATCATATTACCGATATGGTAGGTCTGCAAAATTTTCTGGACATTCTTTTAAAGCCATTAAAAATCAAAATGGCAAAACGCGAGCTGGAGGCGGTAAAAGCAGATGTTGCCGGAAAGGTGCTCGATTTAATTGCAGAAACTAAAATTGCTTTTTTTTCACTTCAGGCAGCAGAGCACAATTTTGAGAATCAAATCAAGTTGCTCGATGCGCTAGAGGCAGCATATTTATTTGCAAAAAGGATGCACAAAGCAGGCAATATCAACAATTTGGACTTAGCTGAAAAAAGATCCTTTTATGAAAGCATGAAAATTAATGCGGCAAATGCTGAAATTGAGATCCTTGATTTTAGAGAGAATCTAAACGCCTTGATGGGCCTTTGGAAAGATGAAATCAACTGGAGGCTTTGTAAAGACCTGCCCCCTTTTCCAGACAATTTATCGACTATCTTACCGATCGAAAATCAAGCGATTAGAAACAGTTTGGATCTGAAAGCAAAAAGAGAGCGCATACAGGCAACCGCTGCGCTTGTCGGGATAAATGTCACAGAAACAGTTTTTCCTGAATTTGGGTTGGGAATTGCTACCGAAAGGGAATCCGATGCCATCTGGTATGTCGGACCTTTTCTTTCCGGTACGGTTCCGATTTTTGATTTTGGCCAAGCGCAAAAAGCTGCAGGCCGCGCTGAACTTTGCAGACTATGGAATGAGTACACAGCTCTTGCAATAGAAATTAGGTCAAAGGCAAGATCCGCATCTTTTCATCTTCGAAATACTTTTAGGCAGGGCAAATATTATAGAGAAGTGCTTTTGCCTTTAGCGCAAGAAGTCATGGATAACGCATTTTTGCAGTATAATGCGATGCAAATAGGAGTATTTGAACTTTTAATCGCAAAACAAAAAGAGATTCAAACAAAAAAACAAGAAATTTTAATCACCCGAGACCATTGGATCGCAATGACAAAATTAGAAAAGCTTGTGCAGGGAAGGATGTAAACATGAGAATTTTTTTAATTCTTTTTGTAATAGTTATGAGTTCGCTTAGCGCGCAAGATAGATTAACAACATTGGATGTTCCTCCAAAGCAGGATCCGCCATTGCCTTGGGCAAAAGCTGCAAAGGAACATCTGCCTCCCGGAGAGCCCGGTAAAGATTACACGCCTGCTGTTGTTCCCAATGGAAAAACCGCATCTTATAAGGTTGTGGATGGCGTGAAAGTTTTTCATTTTATTTCAGAGCCTGTCGAGTGGAATTTTGCAGAGAATTTAAAAGTGACTGCTTGGGGAATCAATGGTTCGACTCCGGGGCCTATGATTGAAGTTGCAGAGGGTGATAGAGTGCGTATCTATGTGACAAACAAGCTGCCTGCAAAAACGACGATACATTGGCACGGAGTGCTTCTTCCATGCGGAATGGATGGAGTAGGGGGATTAACCCAGCCTGGAATTAATCCGGGCGAAACATACGTATATGAGTTTATTTTTCCGAGCGCCGGAACATTTATGTACCACTCTCATTTTGATTCAATGACGCAAGAAGGGATGGGCTTGATTGGAATGATCATTGTGCACAAAAGAGAGTCGGATGTATCCAAAAGACCCGACAGGGATTTTGTGATTCTTCTAAATGAATGGGGTGTTCAAGCAGGGACAGCAAGGCCCGCTCCTTTTGACATGGGAAATTTTAACATTTTGACTATGAACGGCAAGGTGATGCCGGACACTGAGCCGCTCGTTGCAAAAGTCGGGCAAAGAGTTTGGATCCGTTTTGGCAATTTGAGCGCAATGGACCATCACCCTATCCATTTGCATGGCTATTCGTTTAAGGTTATCGGTTCTGATGGGGGATGGGTCAAAGACCCGGATTCGACGCTTCCTGAAACAACTGTACTTGTACCGGTGGGAGCTTCTAGAGTAATTGAACTTGTTGCAAACAATCCGGGAGACTGGATCATGCATTGCCACATGACGCATCATACGATGAATCAGATGGGCCATGGAATTCCGAATGTAATCGGGGTGGACACAAAAGATTTAGATGACAAGATTAGAAAGTTGATTCCAAATTACTCCACGCATGGAACAACAGGTATGAAAGATATGGCAAAAATGGGTGTTCCGATTCCTTTAAACAGTATACCTATGCTCGGATATGACAAACAGTTTGGCAAGACGGTGCTTGGCGGAATGGCTACCGTCTTTAAAGTTCGCGAAAGACTCGATAGCTACAATGATCCGGGACCCTATGACTTTCCAAAAGGAACGGGTACCCGCCCTGCTACTAAAGAAGAATTAAAGAGGGATGGAATTATTGTAAATGCTCCCGATTAGTCCGTTTTTTCTCAAGGCAATAGGTTTTTTTCGGATTGTTGTATGAAGAGTTGAACGCTTGCCTGAAAAAGTGTTTTTTGCGCCTTTCACTTTGTTTTTACGCCAGGTTCTTGGAAGGGATTAGAATTGAACCGAGAGATATTTTTCCATCAGGTATTCATAAATTGCCGACGGCCCTCCTTCTCTTCCAAATCCTGATTGTTTGACTCCTCCAAAAGATGCCTGAGGAGCACTGGGAAGGGCGTCATTAATGCCTACAATTCCATATTGGAGCGCATCCGCAACGCGCTTGCAACGTGATAAATTTGAAGAAAACAGATAAGAAGCTAAACCGAATTCTGTGTCGTTTGCCATGGCAATTGCTTCTTCTTCAGTTGAAAATGGAATGACTGCAGCAACCGGTCCAAAGGTTTCCTCGCGATAGATTGCCATTTCTTCCGATACATCGCAGAGGATACAAGGGTCGTAAAGATTTTTCCCTTGCAAAACGACTTCGGCGCCTTTTGCAACAGCATCATCGATATGATGTCTTACTTTTTTAAGAACGGATGGGTGCAGGATGGGTGAAAGATCAGATTTCGGATCTAATGGATCGCCAACTACAAGAGCTTGTGCGGATTTTTTGAACTTATCGAGAAACTCGTCATAAATATCGCGCTGGACAAAGATGCGGTTCGGGCAAATGCATGTTTGTCCATTGTTGCGAAATTTTGATGCCAAAGCCTCGTCTATTGCATGATCTAGGCCGGCATCTTGAAAAATGATTAAAGGAGCATGCCCTCCCAGTTCCATCGTGAGCTTTTTCAGGGTCTGAGAAGATTCCCTGTAGAGGTATCTGCCTACTTTTGTGCTTCCTGTAAAAGAAATTTTTCTTACGATTGGAGATTCCAGCAATACTTTACCGATTTCTTCCTCCGGTCCGGGTGTGATATTGACGACTCCCTTTGGTAAATGCGCCATTTGGCACAGATAGGCAAAAAACAACATCGTGATGGGGCTTTCCCGGCTTGGCTTATTGATGATGGTGCAGCCGGCTGCTAATGCAGCGGCAATTTTGCGAGCCGCCATCGCAAGCGGGAAATTCCAGGGAGTAATTGATGCGCAAACGCCAAGGGGTTCGTATTGAATTTTTAACTCTTTATTCTCCGATGAGGAAGGGATTGTTTTGCCATAAATACGCTCAGCTTCTCCTGAAAACCAATAAAAGTATCCTGCGCTATAGGCAGCTTCTGCTCTGCCTTGGGCTATCGGTTTGCCCATCTCATAAGCCATCAATTCAGCAAATATTTCCGAGTGTTCCGTGATTAAATCTCCTAGTTTTCTTAAATAACTTCCTCTTTTTGGAGAAGAGGTGTTTTTCCAATGTATGAAAGCGCTTTGAGCGGCTTTAATGGCGGATTGGATATCTGCGCTTGTCGCCGGAATATAGGTTTTCCAAGGAGAGCCGGTATAGGGACTGATTAGTTCGCATGTCTTTGGTTCATTAATTTTCGAAAATCGACCGTTGATGAAAATACCAATTTCCGGCTGGTCTAAAAATTGCATTGCATCCATGATGGTCACCTTATTTAGGGTATCGTCGTAAGAGTAAATCAATGATTAGAAAAGAGCAAGGTGAGATCGTATGGCTTGAATTTGAACTATTCGGTCATTTTTTTTTCATTCCGACGAGATCGTTTAACCGGACGTTGTGCAGCCTTTGCAAAACTTCAAGCAGCGTTCTAGGTTGTTTAAAATCGACGGCTGCATAGTCGGCCAAATTCTAGAAGCTGAATAAGTGCCTTTGTACCATTTGGTGAGTTGTTTGTTTAATTCTTTATGCAAGAACTTATAGCCCTCATCGGAAAATGTAAACTTTGTTTCGAGAGCATTGATGGTTTCCTGCTTTATTTTCTGTATGGTTTGATACAGTTCGTTTCCCTGTTCAACGACAACAGGATCGGTAATTCTTCTGCTTATAGCCTCTTTTTCAGCGTCTAGAGGTTTATTTTTCAATGCTTGCGAAACTATTTCTCTGTAATAAGACATTGTAATGTGTTCGCATAAACCGGATTCTTTCATCAAAAACTTATAGACATTAAGATGTCCTTGCGAGATTTTAAATAGGGCGTCTTCCAATATTCTAAATTCAAAAGGTTGAGGAAGAAGCGCATGAGTATATTTTAAAGCTCCGGACTGATTAAAAACCAAGTGCTTCAGAGAAAAATTTTCCGGGCAGACGGATTGCTCTTTCCACCATCTGAAAAGATTAGCGATAGGAGTTAAAGTTTCCCTGTCCTCGGGTTTCAACTGAGTGTTTGGGGGAGTTGTCCATTGATTGTCTTTGATGGCAGGTGTAAGATTCTCGATGATAGCAAACCGTCCTTTGGGATCAATATATTTAACATCCGGCATAGGGATGCCCCATTGATGTTTCTCGCCGATTTCCTTTTTTAAAGGCCAATAGGCACGATTTTCGCCAACGGCAACCAGGCAATCGGGAATATTTTCAATCGCAAAAATTTGGTTGTCGCGAAATCCGCACTCTCTTTCCGGAATTTTGCGGCCTAAAATAATTTTTCCTGTTTTTCCAGGTAATTCATCTCCCGGAATTAAACTTCCCCGCCAAATTCGATGGTCTTGATCAGGACGTTGAAAAATTTTCAACCCCTTTTGGAGCAAGCGTAATTGAAGGTTGACAAGCGAGGCTTTTTCTCCTGATTTTTCCATAAGAAGCTCTAAACAATCTAAAAATAGGCCGATAGGTATTTGATCTGCATAGTAGTTAAGAGTCTCTACCCATCGACTGAATTCCTGAGTTTCTTTTGGAGAAAGCTCTTTTTGTTTGCCAACTTTAACCAGTATTGAAATCGGCAAGGGAGAGTGCAGATAACCTTCTATATCGATAAAAAGTTGTGATTCTTTTAATATCCGCCTCTCTTCTCCATAAGAAAATAGCGCAGCATTTTTTTCAGACGAATCGCCGAAAAACTGTTGAAAAACGGTTGAGATCTTGGAATTTTCGGAGTATTGAATATAATCGACAAATGGAGTTGTCGAACGATTCCACTCTGTGATTTTCTTTCTTGATTCGTGGATTTCATTCTCATCTACCTCATTCCCTTTGAGTCGTTTGTCAAGGTAGGATTGATATGTTTTAGCGTAGTCTACGATAGTAGGAAGTGTTTCTTCAAACACGGCTTGGGTTTTTAACATGACTTGACGAAGCCGTTCTGTTTTGAAATCTTTTCTGCCGATCCATTCGACAATGAAATAAAACCACTTCCAGAGCCGTCCCCAACCGGAGCCGGAGTAATAAACAGAATCGGTGATTAAACTTGGGACAAGATTGATGTCATTTGAATGCTTGTTTTTTATTGAGCAATAGATCTCTTGTAGATTGCACGAAATCGTAGGCATGTATTAGCACTGATTGATGTATGTATGCCGCTTGTGTTTCAAAATTTGGTTTTTGCCCAAAACCAAATTTTAAACGGCATAAAGATTATCGATTAATAAAACGAATGCGGCCTATGTTCGGTTGATAACTTTGCGGCTGAGCATAAGGCTTTGCATTTGCGTTGCGATATGTCGACGTTCCTACTTCAACGGAGTAGTCTTTATCACTAGCTGTAGTCTTGGGCTTGTACAATGCCTCGCCTTGACGTTTAAACGTTATGAAATCGCGGCTTTGGTAATAGTATTCGTTTCTTTTACGCCAACACGGAGTCTCGCAGTCAAAACCATCCGATGCAATATAACTTGCAATTCCTTGTTTAAGCGAGATCATTCCCACTGACTGCAGCATTATGTAGTGATTATAGAAGCTTTTAAAGTAAATGTATACTTCTAAATCAGAAGCTGTAAAAGGCACTGAAGAAAGATCGCTGTTGATGATGGCGTTTCCGTTGATTCGATCAAGAAGCTCTTCAACGAGATCGACAAGCACTGCGCGCGCTTCCCAAATATCCAGAGTATCCATGGAAGAAAAATCAAGGCGGATGCGATTGATTGAGGTATTATAGTAAACAACAGAGTCTTCTAATTGCAAATGCTTGTCATAGTACAGCTTTTCACTGAAGTTCAAAATCGTGCGCGAGACCTCGGTTGCATCAATAGTTTTTACAGCTTGCGTGTATCGATAAATTCCCGTGCATCCGAATAAACAAAGAGAGATGAATAAAAATACAAAATATTTTTTCATTGCTATAGCCTCACTGTCCTAGCGAATTCCCTATACTATTTTGTTAGGAGATATTTGCAAAGGAAAACTTCATCGTGTTACCATCTATTGCGCAAAGATGATTTTTAGTTTTTTAAAGTAATAGAGGCGTTTGCAAAACTCCGGCTCAATCGATTTTTGCGTGATTTTGCCAAAATTTGCTATTTGACCCGAATTCACATACTCCTAAGAACCTGTTTAAAATCTCTGGAAATTGTGATTTTTAGCGAATTTTGCTTTGTTTTTGCAACCTTTAAAACTTGCGCATACTTGGAAAAGTAGAGGAGTTTTAAAGGTTGCAAAAACAAAGTGAAAGACGCAAAAAGCACTTTTTCAGAGATTTTAAACAGGTTCCAAGAGTAGGCGGCCTGAGCCAAATGGCAAAGATTGGTAAAAGAGCCAAAAAGCGATCAGCCGAGGTTTTGCAAAAGCCTAAGAACAACCTGTTTAAAATCTCTGAAAATTGTGATTTTTAGCGGATTTTAAACAGGTTCTAAGCAGGTGATTATATTGAACGACAAGTCTTGGCCGGGACAAAAACTTTCTGTTAAAGTAAGAACCCTTGGAATTCATGGAGAGGGAGTTGCAGACTATCGGGGATACACCCTCTTCGTTGACGGCGCGCTTCCCGGTGAAATCGTGAACATTGAAACGACTGTTGCAAAAAAAAATTATGGAATAGGCAGGCTTATTGATATTGCAGCCGCATCTCCGGATCGGTGCAAACCGATCTGTCCTTTGGCAGGAACTTGCGGAGGCTGTCAGGTCATGCATTTAAGCGATTCTGCCCAACTTGTGCAAAAAAGACAGCGTGTTGTCGATGCCTTGGAACGGATTGGCAGGATTAATCATGCAGAGGTTGCGGCGTGCATCCCTTCTCCTGCTTCCCTTTATTATCGCAATAAAGTACAGGCTCCTATACGAAATGGCAAAAAAGGTTTGCAGGTGGGTTTTTACGCGCGCAACTCCCACCAATTAGTTGAGGTGGACACCTGTTACATACACTGTCCCTTAGGTCAAAAGGTATATGAAATTACGGTTTCCTTATTAAAAAGTTCAGGATTAAACGCTTATGATTGGGAATCGGGAAAAGGATTTTTGCGGCATCTCATTATTAAAACAGCTGTGCATACGCGTCAAGCTTTGGTAGTTTTTGTCACAGCAGGAAAAGGCGGGTATCAGCTCAAAGAGATAGCGGATGCAATTCGCCGGCAATGCCCGGAAGTTAAAGGAGTTATTCAAAATATCAATTTCCATCCTCATAATGTTGTTTTTGGTAAAGAATTTTTTGTGATTTCGGGTGAAGAATCCATAGTAGAGGAAATTCTAGGGCTTAGATTTCGTATTTCTCCGGCTTCCTTCTTCCAGGTAAATCCGGATCAAGCTAAGCAGTTGTATCAACAGGTGATTGATTGGGCGGATTTATCCGGAAATGAAACGGTGGTAGACGCTTATTGCGGAGTGGGGACTCTTGCTCTTCTTTTATCAGGAAAAGCCGGCCGCGTGTTCGGTGTCGAGTGTGTTTTTCAAGCCATAGAAAATGCCATAGAGAATGCAGCTCTCAACAAGATTTGCAATGCAACATTTATTTGCGAAGATGCGGCAAAGTGGATTCAGACTTTGGATAAAGCGGATGTTGTGATTTTGAATCCTCCAAGAAAGGGGTGTGATCCTTCTTTAATTCAGGCTCTTGCAAAATTGAGTCCTTTGAAAATAATTTATGTTTCCTGCGATCCTGCAACTTTAGCAAGAGATTTGAATCGGTTAGAAGCGGTTGGATATTGCATTGATGCTGTTCAGCCCTTTGATATGTTTCCGCAAACAGCGCATGTTGAAACGGTAGTTAAACTACACCGATTGCGCCCTCAAACCTAGTGTCTAGTTAATCAAATTCGTTAAACTCGACTTTGCAAAAGGCTGTATGTGGTAATTCTGCGCGTACTGACTTTTTGCGGAGGGCGCCGGGAAACCAGCGTTCCTGCCGCGACCAAAAGTTCGGTGTTCCAGGCTTTTCCTCTTTGCTAAAAAAGCCAAAACCAACCGCTCCGCAATAGTCAAAATAAAATTGGCAATTTACAAGAATCCCTTTTTTTAGTTAGTCTCTTTCCTTTTCTTTTACGGGTATACAGATGTTCAGACGATTCTTATTTATTTTTTTATTTCCCTTTTTTCTATACGCCGTTGATGACGATTCAAGAGTCGAGGTTTTATCCGATCTTTTTCAAACCCCTTCAGGGATCGTTGCCGACTGCGTCAATGTCGTTACCGGGCATTATTTTTTGACGGAGACCGATCTTGTCGTTCAAGGCGCCAATCCCATTATTTTTCAGCGTTTCTACAATAGCTGCAATTATGGATATGGAAGGCTTTGCTATGGATGGGATGACAATTACCATATTTCAGCTCTCTATGCGCCGCATATCAAGAAAGGACGCGCTATTGTTCAAATTAAAGAAGGATCGGGATCTCTTGAATATCGGGGCAAAAAGAAATCGGATTATTGCGTTCAATCCTATGCAGACGATCATCTCAAGTGGGGGGTTGTCAACGGAACGCAAGGGACGGACAGCGGCCGCTGCAATATAATGAATCGCGAAGTTTTACTGGCAGTTGGCAAGCATCGCCTCTCAGTCAAAGTTAATCATGAAAATGGCGATCAACTCATTTTTGGCATTCCCTATTACAGGTACCCTTATACGCCTATGTGGATCTGCTCTTTAGAGAAACGGATTAAAGACAATCAAACGTATCAAAATTATCATTGGCAGAATCATTATTGCATGGATAATGTTCAATTTTACAACCGCGAAGATAAGTTGTTAGGGAAGCTGGAATGGAAAGTCGGATACAAAGAAGGAAAACCCGACAACATAAAAATTATATCCCATGACGGAAGAGTCGTCGATATGCGGTATTCGGAAAAAATCAGACATGTCAGCCGTCCGAATTTTCCCGATGTTTCCTACACATGGGACTGTCAATACATCACCGGGCGCTCTCTTCCGGACAATAGGTATTGTCAAATTCAATACTATGAGAAGATGAAACAGAATGTTGGAGGTCTTGAAGTGCGCATCAAGCATCATGACGACAGAAGGATTGGGCGTGTGGCTTCTCTTAGCGCCCCTGTTGGAACGGATGCATCGCCCATTACCACCCACAGCTTTTATTACAGCTTGAGCAAAAAAAGAGGAAATCCAAAACCCGTCAAAGGAACCTGCGAAGTCAGGGATGCTTATAACAATAAAACACTTTACCACTTTACCGACGAGAACCGCATCAACCTCATTGAAGAATTTCTGGATGAGGACACCGTTTATCGAACGCAGTATTTTGCTTGGGGAAGAAAGGGTTTCGATGCTTACACATGCTTAACATTGTCGTCTAAGTGCGGCCGGAATGGAATTCTTTCAACCCGGCAGGAATTTAAATACGACGGCAAAAGCAATCCTATCGTCCACACCTTGATCGGCAACTTAAGCGGCCGTTATCAGCCTATGCCGGCCTCCGCCGGAATCTATCATAACGGCCGGAAGAAAAACAGCGATGCGTATACGATCCACTACAAATATAACGATAAAAACCTGGTCATTGAAAAAGATGACGGAAAAACCATTGAGCGCAAGACTTATCTCGATGCCGCCTCGCTTGTCGAGTCGGCCGCTATTTCCGATTCAACAGGGATTCAAGAACGTAAATTTTACTCCTATGACAGCAACGGCGCAGTCGTTGAAGAGATTCACGATGACGGAAAAACAGAAGAAAGAGACGATCTCTTGGGAGTCTCCCAAAGACTGATCACCCGAACAAAACGAACAGAAATCCATCCCATCGGCCTTCCCGAGACAATAGAGGAATATTCTCTTAATTTGCAAACAGGAGAAGAAATTCTCCTTAAAAAGACCCATTGCCAATACTCTTCCGAAGGACATCTTCTTAAAAAAGAAGTCTATGACAGCCAAAATACCTTTGCCTGGTCGCAAGAGTGGAAATATGACGCCATGGGCAACCCCGTTTTCGAAAAGGACCCTTTAGGAAGAATCAGCACCTTTGCCTACGATGCCAACGGCAACTGCATCAAAAAAACGACCCCTTCTCAAACCACAAGCTATCAATACGACTACTCCAACCGCCTGATCAAACAAACCGACAGCTTCCCATCGACCCTTTCAGAGACCTTTACCTACGATTACAAAGGCAATAGAATCTCATCAACCGATATTTACGGCAATACAACCTATTATGCCTATGACCCCTTTAATCGGATGGTCAAAAAGACCCTTCCCCCTAATCAAAACGGAATTTGTCCCGTAGAAGAGTATGCCTACGACATCGAAGACCGCCCGATAGCTGTTACCGATGCCAACGGAAACACGACCAAAAAATCCTATACCCCATGGAATAAGCCCTGCCTTATTGAATATCCCGACGGCGCAACCGAACAATTTTACTACGAAACCGACGGCACGCTTTTGGAATCGATCGACCAAAACGGCACGCGCACAATTTATACCCATGATTACAAAGGGCGCAAACTCTCAGAAGAAGTGTATTCTCCGACAGATGAGCTCTTATCAACAAAGTATTGGATTTACAACGCCTTTCACCTGCTTCAGGAGATCGATCCCGAAGGAATTATCACCCGCTACCGCTACGATACAGCCGGACGTTTAATATCCGAGACGCGTGCAGACCGCGAAACCCTTTACAGCTACGACACCCTCGGCAGACAGAATGAGACATGGGAAAAAATTGCAGACGGCCGCTATCGAGTGACGATCAAAAAATACGATCCATTAGATCAAGTGATCGAAGAGAGAGTTGAAGATCAAAACGGAACGCTTTATTCCCGCACTTCCTACCTCTACGACTTTGAAGGCAGAGAGATTTCCCGCACCCGGCACACAGAAGAAAGAGACGATACAATCACTAAAGAGTATGACGGCCTGGGTCAGCTGATCAGGCAAACCGACGCCAATGGATTTGAAACCCATTATACCTACACTTACGGCCAAAATCCCGCAACAACCCGTGTCGATGCCCTGGGAAGGCAAACCGTAAGCATTTACGATCCCAATGAAAACCTCATTGAAGAGCAAAAATTAGACCCTCTTGGCAGCCCTTTACACAAAACAAATTTTTCCTATGACCTAAACGGCAATCAAATTGAGCGAAAAGATCACATCTACCACAATGCAGACCACCTTCGCACCATATGCACGCAGTTTGAATACGACTCCTTAAACAGGCAGACAACAATTATTGAACCGGAGCAAAAGATCACCCGCACAAAATATACACCCACAGGACAAGTCCAATCGATCCAAAAGCCCGATGGAACAACGCTTGAACACCTCTACGATCCCCTGGATCGCCTGGAGACGCTTATCTCATCCGATGGAACCGTGCACTATGCCTATATCTATGATCTCAATGACAACGTCCTCAAAACCAAAGACCTGGCAAATCCATTTGTCCTAGAAAGAACCTTTGATGAAAACAGCAACCTCATAACAGAACGATTCAACAAAGAGCACGCCTCCCACTACCATTACGATGCCCTTGGGCGCCTGTTGGAGCAGACACTTCCGAACGGCGCTTCAATTAACTACACCTACGACGCCGCCCATCTTCTGGAAGTTTCAAAAGGAGAGTTTATACACAGCTACAGCTATGATCTTGCAGGAAGAATAAAAGAAGCAACAACTGCCTTCGGCAAGACAATAGCCTACACCTACGATGCCGCAGGAGCGCCGCTCTCTCAAACATCTGATCAGCTCAAGCAACAATATACATACGATCCCTTAGGAAACCTCATTTCCCTATCCCACACCGATCCCCACGGGACAGTTAATTGCAGCTATACCTATGATGATCTCAATCAACTCGCCTCTGAATCCGGCTTCATTGACCACAGCTATGCATCCGATTCCCTTTCCAACCGCCGCAGCAAAGACAACGAATCCTACCGGGTCAATGCCCAAAACCAGCTCATTCAAAAGGACGGCCAATCCTTTTCCTATGACCTAAACGGCAATCTCGAGAACTTTGAAAAAGGGATAAATTGCACCTACGATGCCCTGGACCGCCTTGTTGAAGTCAGAACGTCCACCCACAGCTATCGCTACCGCTACGATCCCTTTCATAGGCGTTTATCTCGAACAGTATCATCTTCAGATAACCAGGGAGCAAACCCGCCAGCAATACCTCTTTTTCCTCGATAAGGAAATAGGCGTTTTAGAAAAAGGCAAAATCACCGAGCTTCGCGTTTTAGGAGAAGGGGTCTGTGAAGACGTCGGAGCCGCTGTGCTGGTTGAGCTTAACGGAAAGGCCTATGTCCCTCAATACGATCTCATTGGCAATCTTTCCCTGCTTATCAGCGAATCAGAGAAAACAGAAGTCTATCGCTATTCGGCCTATGGCGAGGAGCTTTTTGCAGAGAGGAGATCGCCCTGGAGGTTTTCTTCCAAACGCGTCGATCCCGAGACGGGCTGGGTCTACTTTGGAAGAAGGTATTACGATTCCTTATGGGGTCGTTGGACAACAGCGGATCCCGCCTGGTTTGCCGACGGTCCGAATCTATACGCCTATGTGCACAATAATCCCTTGAAGTATTGCGATCCCGATGGACGATTTTCTTCCCGCACCTATCAAAGATTTCAGGGAGGATGTCAGATGGTTGGCGGGTTGTTCGAGATGGCAGCAGGAGCGGGAATAACATTTAGCAGCGGCTTTTTAGCAGCTCCTGTTGGGGGTTTAGTACTTGCTCATGGAGCAGACCAATATTCTGCAGGATCCAGAAGGCTGATTACAGGAGAATATAGCGAGACTTTGACATCGCAGCTTTTGCAAAAAACAGGAATATCGAGACAAACAGCCAATTTTGTCGATGACAGCTTGAGTATGGTTAATACGATGGGCGGCGCAGCAGCCATACAGCGCGCAAGGTATGCTTTTTCGGTTTCCAGGCTTCCAAAGGCTGCGGGTGGTTTTGCAGAGCCTGCATCGATATCGAAAATGCCCTTGTCAAAGATGGGCAGCGGTGGTACTCTGGGGAGGACTAGTAAAGCCTTAAAGGGTTTGCCTGAAGGATTTATATGGAAGTCTGCAAGCCCGTTTAAAAATAAAACTGCTGTTGATCTAGATAAGATGTTTATTGACAAAGGTTTTATACCTAAAGGAAGGAATCCTATTTTAGGTCAAGGAAGTTATATTAATCCAAAAAATGGTAGAAAATATTACATTGATCCATATAATGCTGGAAGATATCGAAAGGCAAATCATGTAGATGTATCTAGAATCAAAGACCATAAAGGAAGCTTGCAAAAGAAAAGATTTGGGTATTTAGATGATTAACATTGATTTGAATAGCATGCCTATTGATATAACATTGCATATTCGAAAGTTTCGATTATTTTTGATCACTTTATGGCCACATTTGGATCAACTAATGGAATTTCATGATTGGAATAATGATATAGATTTTATGGATGATTGGTTGGATGCTAATTGGCAGATATTGGTTGAAAGAGAAATATTAGGAAATGAAGGAGTTTTATCACCCTTATCTGTGCCTTTATCTGATAATTTTGTAAATAATAGTAAAAAAAAATTTACCGTGAAAGTAAAATTGTCAGAATTTGCAAAAACAACACACGCTGAGTGGGGATTTTCAACAAATGAATCTCTGCGTTTTTTTGGTTTTTGTACAAATTTAGATCGTGGAGGGGTTGGAATCTATCCTCCCTTTGATTTTGCTTCTTTAGTGCAAGAACCGGAAAAAAAAATTTTCCATGTTCCTTTTTTTGCATTGAAATTTTATTTAGTGAATTTTTCAGAAATCTAGAGGAAATTCAAGATCTAAAAATACACAAGATTAGTATGAGCACAGTTATTTAAAAACTAAAACCTAGTACAATATGTCAATTAAATTGTTGGGTATAACTTTCTTAATTTAATTCTCGCATCCGCATCCGCAGTTGTAAATTGCCAATTGGCTATGATTTTTTTGTCATTCCTTGCCTTGGTCCAAGCTTTCACCTCTTGATCAAGGATCGTTTTTCACCAAGCCTCTGATCTAAACACTGACGACTTAAATGACTTAGTTCTATTTCCGCCATATTCAACCAGCTTCCGTGTTTCAGAAGTCTATCGCTATTCAGCCTATGGCGAGGAGATTTTTGCAGAAAGGACATCGCCCTGGAGGTTTTCTTCCAAACGCGTCGATCCCGAAACGGGTTGGGTCTACTTTGGAAGAAGGTATTGGACTTGCTACAATTTGATGGACACAATGAACTCGTATAAGGAATAATCTTTAGCTAAAAAGGAAGAGTCCATGAAAAATCAAAGACAATATGATCATGAGTTCAAATTAAACGCAGTGAAACTTTATCGGGAAAGCGGAAAAAGTTTATCAAAGCAAGCGTTAGACCTGGGCATCCCGATGACAACTCTTGCAGGGTGGGTTAAGCAATTTAAAGAGGGAGGGGCTGATAGTTTTGTTGGTTCCGGATCTCTAAGACCTTGTAACGAAGAACTCTACCGCTTAAAAAAAGAGTTAGCGGAAGTAAAAATGGAAAGAGATATCTTAAAAAAAGCAGCGGCCATCTTTTCAAAACCAAAAACATGAGGTTTGAATTTATGCGACAAAATAAGGAAAAGTTTTCTATTGAAAAGATGGCCGAACTACTTGAAGTTTCTCGCTCAGGATACTACAGATTTTTGAAGGAGTGAGCAAAGTGAAACAGAAAAAGAAAACCAAAGGCTTACAGAGAAAATCAAACAAATTCATAAAGCAAGCCGTGAAACATATGGGAGCCCAAGAATATATATTGAGTTAAAAAATGAGGGAGAATGTTGTTCAAGAAAAAGAGAAGCTAGACTGATGAGAAAAGGGCATATTCGGGCAAAAATGAAGAAATTCAAAAAGAAGACCACAACACCTGATAAGAATGCAGAGACAACTCCTAATCATTTGAATCAAAATTTTTCGATAAATATTCCAAATAGCGTTTGGGTGTCCGATATTACGTATATCCCCACACAGGAGGGATGGCTTTATTTAGCAATCGTCATGGATTTGTTTTCTAGAAAAATTGTGGGAATGAGTATGGAAGACCGTTTGGAAACCAAGTTAGTGACAAGAGCATTAGAGCAGGCAGTGATGCATCGTACTGTTGAAAAGAGTCTTATGCATCACTCGGATAAGGGTTGCCAATACACAAGTAAAGAATTTAGGAGATTAACCGATCAATATGGAATCAAGCTGAGTATGAGTGGAAAAGGCAATTGTTATGACAATGCAGTGGCAGAAAGTTTTTTTCATACATTGAAAACAGAGCATACAAATTTTTTCAATTATCGTTTAAGAGAAGAGGCAAAAGCTAGTATTTTCGAATATATTGAAGTATTTTATAACCGTAAACGACTACATTCCACTCTGGGTTATATGTCTCCTGAACTTTTTGAGAAACTATATGAAAATGTATGTGCAGCAGCACAGAAAAACGAATATTTTTTTTCGAAGAGCCGATTCTGAATTTTTAATAGCCGTGAACCGGCTTATGTCAAGGTCGAGCGAAGCGAGCCCGAAGGGTTGCCTTGACATAGAAGCCGATGAAACGGCTATAAAAGGTGAAGAGTCGGGTCAAAGAAAAAATGAGTTAAATTTATGAGTTTCATTTGTCCAAAAAAAGGTTGCAAG
>CAVVNU010000007.1:0-36938 GCA_963749725.1 Waddliaceae bacterium | reverse complement strand
AAAAGAGAGTTTATGACAATCTTTGATGTAAAAATTTTTGAACTAGTGCTCCGTCAACTTTAAAATGCGGGTATTTTCATCGATTTTTTAGAACCTGTTCAAAATCTTTGTAAAAGCACTTTTTCAGAGATTTTGAATAAGTTCCTGCATCTGACTTTGTGTTCGATCTTGATAACATGCAAATGTTTACATCGATCTCTACACTTATTCATATGAAAAAATTCTGATGAATCTACCTTCATTTTAAAGTTGACGGAGCACTAGATGACGCATGAAGCTTAAACGATTGATTAAAGATATTAAGAATATCGAGATAAAAGGTTCAAAGGAAGTTGAAATTACGGGAGTATGTTCGCATTCGAAGCAGATTGCGCCGGGTAATTTATTTATCGCAAAAAGGGGCAGGCTCTACGACGGCGTGCACTACATTCATGAAGCCATCGAGGCAGGCGCTGTTGCGGTGTTAAGCGATATTTTTGATCCGTCATTGAAAGTCAGTCAAATCATCCATCCTGACACAAGTAAACTGGAAGCTGTTATTGCTTCCAAATTTCATCACCTTCCGAGTCAAGAATTATTTATGGTAGGGGTTACGGGGACAAATGGCAAGACAACTGTTTCCTATCTTCTAAAGCATCTGCTTGATTACGCGGGGTTGAATTGCGGCTTGATCGGCACAATTGAATATCTCATCGGCAAACACGCTGTTATAGGCGACGCATACAACACCGGATGTAACAGCAAATCAGAAAGATGTTAAGAGAAATGGTCAATCATCAGTGTCAAGCAGCTGTAATGGAGGTGACTTCTCATGCCCTGCATCAGGGACAGGGTGAATGAAATTCAATTTGATGTTGCGATTTTTACGAATCTGACAGAAGAACATCTCGATTACCATGGAACGATGGAAGAGTATCTGCAAACAGAAACGCCGTCTTTTTTCTTCTATTGATCCTGATATAAAGAAAAAAAAACAATATTCCAAATTTGCTGTAGTCAACATTGATGATAAGTGGTCTGAAGACATTATAAATGCTTGTCGAATTCCTGTTATAACGTTTGGGATGGTAAATAAAGCCGATTTACGCGCTTCGGATGTCAATTTCAAGGATAATGGAATTGAATATGTTCTTGATTATTCAGGCCGTTCTTATCGAGTCTTTGTCCCGTTGATCGGAAAATTTAATGTGTACAACAGCCTCGCATCAATTGCTTGCGCAGTTTCTCAAAATATCCCTATTGAAAAGATACTTGAAGCCGCGGGTTGTTTTCCGGCTGTTCCCGGTCGGCTTCAACCTGTGCCCAACCAAAAAAGAGTGCAGATTTTTGTTGATTTTGCGCACACTCCCGATGCTCTTAGTCATGTGCTGAAATGTCTTCAAGAGATTGCGAAAGGCAAAATCATCACAGTTTTTGGCTGCGGAGGAGATCGAGACCCTTGCAAACGTCCGAAGATGGGGAAAATATCTGAGAAATATTCAGATTTAACGATGATTACTTCAGATAACCCTCGCTCGGAAGATCCTTTTAAGATTATCGATGAGATTGCAGCAGGTTTTCAAGATAAAAGCCGGTATATTATCGAAGAGGATAGGCGTAAAGCTATAAAAAAAGCGATTGAGAAAGCAAAAAGAGACGACATTGTCCTTATTGCAGGAAAAGGTCATGAGACCCATCAAACATTTGCTCATCATACAGTAGAATTTAATGATTGGAAAGTAGCTCGGGAATTCATCGAAATATGAATGATTTAATGACTAAAATTAGTTTTTTATTGTTAGTGGTTTTTTTTACAGGATGCACATCGAAAACTTGCATAAGAGAAAGGCCGGATCCGGGGATATCCTTTAATTCAGTTAAAAAAAGTTCTATTCGACCCGTTATTGTGTTGGATGCCGGTCATGGGGGAAAAGATGCCGGGGCGATGTGTCCCGACCCTCGGACAGAAGAGAAAAATTTAAATTTGCAAACAGTTCTTGTTCTCAATCAACTGCTTCAAAGGATGGGCTGTCAAACAATTTTAACTAGAGGCGAAGACTTTTTTGTTCCTTTGAAATTACGGGCCGATTTGGCAAATAGTAATCGCGCAACTCTTTTTGTCAGCGTGCATTATAATTCTGCGCCAAGTAAAAAAGCTCAAGGCGTAGAGGTTTATTACTATGATGCTGAAGATAATCTTTATCGGACCGGCCGGTCAAAAATTTTAGCTCGGAAAGTGCTGGATCGAATAGTAGCTGCCACGGAAATGAAATCTCGCGGGATAAAGACCGGGAATTTTGCTGTTATTCGGGAAACCTATATGCCGGCTATTCTGATTGAAGGGGGATTTATGACTAATGAAAATGAACTTAAGCGTCTTTGCAATCCGAAACACATTCAGCTTATGGCAGAGAGCATAGCTTTAGGTATTCGGGATTATTTGAAAAATTAAGCTTCCTTCTTGTGATTTTGAAAAGGTTTTAAAAAATGTCCCCGGCGCGATTCGAACGCACGACCTGTTGCTTAGGAGGCAACCGCTCTATCCTGCTGAGCTACGAGGACATAATACTATTAAAAGTTTACCTTGAATCAACCTTAACGGATAAGTGAAAATATCGAATGAACAACAGTTTAACCGATTTAAGGATAATTTCTCAAACATTGTTAGAGCGCTCCCGGGATTCTTGAAATAATTAACGCAATGGGCGGCGATTTCAGTTGACAAGGTACTAGTACCCAACCACAAAAAATTATTAAATAATGTGGGGATTTACTATCTCAGATTGGGTTGCTGATCAACTTTCATGAAGAAAAATTAGTTGATGGTGTTCATAGAATTATAAACGGTTATTGAGGTGAATGGCTAACAGAAAAACATACTTTACAGTTATACCGCTCGTGTTTCAAAATTTGGGATTTTGGCTTTGAAAAAGCCTCGTGATTGAACGATCGCAAGCCACTCAATATTGATTAATATTAAGCGGCTTGCGATCGTTCAATCACGAGAGCTTTTTCTTTGCCAAAAACCAAATTTTGAATCACGAGCGGTATAGGGGGTATTTTTCTCTTTGCGTTCTTCTTTCCTCTGTGTTTCACCCCCTGCCCCGTGAACGGATGCCAAAATTTTTTATAAAATGCGGCTTGGCTTTGCAAAAGTATCTCCAAATCGGGTATAAACTTTGTGAAAAACAGGGAGCTTAGAATGAGTCGGCTAATTTTAATGCGTCATGGCGAATCGAAATGGAATCAATTGAATCAATTTACAGGCTGGGTGGATATTCCTCTTTCGCAAAAAGGGATAGATGAAGCGATCGAAGGAGGAAAAGAGATTAAAGATATCCCGATCGATGTCATCTTCATGTCGACTTTGATTCGTTCGCAAATGACTGCAATGCTTGCCATGAGTCAGCATAGCGAGGGAAAGGTCCCGGTTGTCATTCATGGAGAAAACAAAAAATTGGCTGAATGGGGGGCAATTTACTCGGAGGAAGCTAAAGAGAAGACAATTCCTTGTTATGTAAGTTGGGAAATCAATGAAAGAATGTATGGAGAGCTGCAGGGATATAACAAAAAGAAAACTGCGGAAAAATTTGGCGCTGAACAAGTGCATATATGGAGGCGCAGTTACAGTATAGCTCCTCCCAATGGAGAAAGCCTGGAAATGACAGCTAAGCGAACCATTCCTTATTTTGAAAATACCATTGTACCTTTTCTTAAAGACGGGAAAAATGTCTTTGTTTCAGCTCATGGAAATTCTCTTCGTTCAATTATTATGGATTTGGACGGCCTCAATAAAGAAGAAGTTGTCGCACTGGAAATTCCGACAGGAAAACCAATTGTTTATGACTTTGAAAATGGAACTTTTACAAAACGATAAAAGATGATTTATTTAGACAACAGTATGACTGCTAAGCCGTCGGAAAAGTCGATCAGCGCGATGCTGCCCTATTTGACCGATTACTGGGGGTCTCCCTCAGCTCCCCATCAAATGGGACAGCAAGTTTTCGGTGCTATGCAGACCGGATACCAAGCGTTATACGACATATTAGGAGCTTCTAAAGACGATACTGTTATTCTGACTTCTTGCGGAGCGGAATCTGTTAATCACGTTTTTCATTCTGTGTACACGGATATTGCGCTTCCTCAAGGAAAAAATCATTTTTTAGCTGCAAAAACTGACGAAGCGCCGGCTTTGATGGCTATGCATAAATTTGAAGAGTTAGGGTGTGTTGCCAAGTGTGTGTGTGTGGACTCGAAAGGAATGGTGACAAAAGAGCTGTTGGGCGATGTGCTTTCTCCCAGAGCCGCTTTATTGAGTCTTTCTTGGGGCAATGGGTTGACAGGAGTCATCCATCCGATTGAAGAGATAGCAGATCTTTGTAGTGAAAGAGGAATTCTTCTTCATTTAGATGCAACCCATGTTTTGGGAAAACATTATTTTATTCCGGAGGAAGTGAAAGCGGATTTGATCAGCTTCAATGGATCGCAGCTGCATGCTTTGCAAGGAACGGGAGCTCTTTTTATCCGGAACGGTCTTTGCTTGAGTCCTTTTATTGCCGGCGGAATGGAACAAGGCGGGATGCGTGGGGGGGAAGTCAATGTGCCGGGGCTTGTATCTTTAGGAGTTGCTTCCAGGGAAGTATTGGAAACCCGAGACCTCATCTGTACCGAAACTGCAAGATTGCGCAATCATTTAGAAAAATCCCTTGTTGAAGCTTTAGATGATGTTGTTGTTTTTTATCAAGATCAGCAACGCCTTCCGCATATCAGCTGTATAGGATTTTCCGGAGTTGTTAATGAGGCGTTATTGTTTTTGCTTAATCGCCGTGGAGTATTAGCAAGTATCGGAGGAGGTTCATTTCAACAAATCGGGCTTATTTTACAGGCTTCCGGAGTTGAGGAAACTCTTTCTCATTCAGCGGTGAGTTTTAGTTTGTCCAGAGAGACAACAGAAGAGGAAATTGACCGTGCGGTTGAAATCATTTCAGAATCTGTAAAACAATTGCGAAAATCATCAAAGGCATTATTCAGTAAAAATGGGATTTGAATCATTAATAGCACCGTTTCCTTGGAGTCGATATAGTAAAAAGTTGGCGGGAAAAATTGAAAAACCGTTCAACTCGGGAGCTTTCGACAAGGAACAATCAGAACAAAGAGGAATGCGCTTAGTTGTCGGAATCGAAGGAGATGTACGAGATGGCAATTGCGTGCAATTTTTTTGGCTGGTTGATCAAGAGGAGGGGAGTATTGTGGATGCAAAGTTTCAGGTGTTTGGCCAGTCTGCTTTAATAGGAGCAGCTGATGTTGCCTGCGATTTAGTGATTGGAAAAAATTATGATCAGGCGAAGAGGATTGGAGCAGATCTAATAGACAAACAAGTAAGAGACCGCTTAGATGCTCCTGCATTCCCTCAGGAGACGGCTCCCCATCTCAATTTAGTTCTTGATGCAATCGACCACGCTGCCGATCAATGTTTGGACATTCCTCTTCCCGCCGCTTATGCAGCTCCTCCGGCCCCGGATCGAATAGGAGATGTTTTAGAGGGTGGATACCCGGGCTGGGAGGAAATGGATGATGAGAAGAAGCTTGCGATTTTGGAGCAAGTGTTAAATAACGAAATTCGTCCTTATATTGCACTCGACGGAGGAGGAGTCGAGATCAAGGAATTAAACAAAAATCAGCTGATTATTTCCTATCAAGGAAATTGTACTTCATGTTTTTCTGCTGTAGGAGCTACGCTGTCTTATATCCAGCAAACAATTAAGGCGCGTGTCCACCCCGACTTACAGGTGGTTCCCGATCTTGAATTTCCTGCCGGATAAGATGGAAAAGGGCAGTGTTTCTAACCGAATATTTGCAGGTCGAAAAATTGCTCAATATTATCGAGTTCGGACAGTTTGTTTTTAAACTCCGGAAAATCTGGAAAATCCAATTTCAAGACAAGCAGCGCATCTTTATTTTCGTATGTTGCATGCTGATTATTTTGTTGTTTTAATGAATGCGATACTCCAGTTTCGCCAAAGCTGCCGTCTTCAAAGAGAAAATAACATTTACAATGAAAAGATGATGCATTGTCGCATTGTTTGTCCGAATTTTTTTGCAAGGCATCAAAAAATGCGTTTTGGGCCGTTTTAAAAAAATCAACGAAATCCTTTATTCCAGTAGAAGAATCGTTGGCTGCCGGCCCATTCATTTCGCAACACTTTTTATTTCCGTTCACGGAATATGTGATTAGACATTTTGCGCGCGATATCTTTTTACCTTTGGTTACTTGGTTAATTTCATTTCTCAGTGGTTCTATTTGTATCCTCGGACGAGGTTGAGTCCGTTGTGGAGTTTCCACCTTGAGCTGCTGGTTATTAATCGTGTTTTGCCCTGAAATATCATTGTTTGGAGGTGCTGCTTTTTGCTCGCTTCCAAAAGCAGGCTGTTGATTAACGGTTTTTAATGAGGGTTTTGAGAATCCATATCCGGCAATGGCAATCAAACCCAACAGTAAGTATGCAAATGGAGTGATTACTATTAGAATAATTCGTTTGGCAATTTCAAAAATTTTTCCGGTTTTAGGCAGAGGTGAAAATGTTTTGACAACACGGCGATGAAAGAAAATTAAGGGAGCGGTTGATGGGCGATAGGTATAATAACTTTCAGAGTTGCTATCATGATTGTTGAGATCGATCATTTATGAATCCTTCTTTTAAATATATTAAAAATTATTTTAATTTAAATTTTTTTTTTAATCCAAAAAATCTCAAATTTTGAACAGGTTCTTAGAACCTGTTTAAAATCTCTGAAAAAGTGCTTTTTGCGCCTTTCACTTCGTTTTTGCAATCTTTAAAACTTCTCTACTTTCCCAAGTATGCGCAAGTTTTAAAGATTGCAAAAACAAAGCAAAATTCGCTAAAAATCTCAATTTTCAGAGATTTTGAACAGGTTCTTAAAGATCGAGGGTCCTAAAATTATTTTAAAGTTGACAATGTATACCGCTCGTATTTCAAAATTTGAGATTTTGGATTTGAAAAAGCCTCGTGGTTGAACGATCGCAAGCCGCTCAATATTGATTAATATTGAGCGGCTTGCGATCGTTCAACCACGAGAGCTTTTTCTTTGCCAAAAACCAAATTTTGAAACACGAGCGGTATACTAGTGTCTAATTGCATAAATTCATATACATTGGGCTGCGGGAGCTTTGACGCGGCCCAATGTATATGAATTTATGCAATTAGACACTAGCTTGACTCAGCTTTTAACACCGCCATAAAAGCGCTTTGAGGGATATTCACTTTCCCGATCTCTTTCATTTTCTTTTTCCCTTTTTTCTGCTTTTCCCAAAGCTTGCGTTTTCTAGAAATGTCTCCTCCGTAACATTTCGCTGTTACATTCTTTGAAAGAGCTCTGATTGTCTCTCTTGCTACAATTTTTCCTCCAATTGCTGCTTGGATGGGAATTTTAAAGAGCTGCATGGGAATGACTTCTTTGAGTTTTTCACAAATTGCCCGCCCTTTTGACTCTGCTTTACTCCTGTGTACGAGACATGAAAAAGCATCGACAGGTTCATCATTAACGCGAATTTCAAGTTTGATGATATCGCCTTTTTGATAATTGTCCGGCTCATAATCAAATGATCCATATCCCTTCGTGACAGATTTAAGTTTATCGCTAAAATCCGTGATAATTTCATTAAGAGGAAAGCGGTAAGTTAATAGCAGTTGCTTTTCATTAACATTTTCTGTCTTGAGACATTCGCCCCTCTTGTCCATGCCGAGACTCATAATGGCTCCAAGATATTCTGAAGGAGCCATAATCATACACTTGATCCAAGGCTCTTCGATGTAATCAATATGAGTTGGATCCGGGTAGCGGGCAGGATTATCGATTTCCTTAACGTTGCCGTCATTCATGATGCAGCGATAGATGACGCTGGGCGCAGTGGAAATAATATCGAGATCGAATTCTCGTTGAAGTCTTTCAAAAATAATTTCTAAGTGCAGCAGGCCAAGAAACCCGCAGCGAAACCCAAATCCAAGGGCTAAGCTGCTCTCCTGCTCAATATGCAGCGAAGCATCATTTAGCTGCAGTTTAACCAAAGCGTCTCTTAGGTTCTGAAAGTCGGATGAGTCAATCGGATAAATTCCGGCAAACACAACCGGTTTGATATTTCTGAATCCCGGGAGAGGTTCGGGCGCCGGAGTTTTATGCAGAGTAATTGTGTCTCCGATTTTTACATCCGATGTGTTTTTGATATTGCCGATGAAATAGCCGACTTCTCCGGCGCGCAATATGTCTACAGGCTGTTCTTTCGGAGAAAAAACACCTGTTTCCAATACTTCATAGGATCGGTTGGTTTCCATCATTTTAATCAACGATCCTTTTTTAATCTCTCCGCTGACAACGCGGATATAGACCATAACCCCTCGATAGGTATCGTAGAAAGAATCAAAAATAAGAGCGCGTAAATGATCATCGCCTAATTCCACGGGAGGAGGGATATCTTGAATGATGCGCTCTAAAATATCCTCGATTCCCACACCTGTTTTAGCTGAACATTCGACAGCATTGCTTGCATCCAAGCCTATGACTTCTTCAATTTGCTTTTTTGCGCTTTCGATATCGGCAGCAGGCAGATCGATTTTGTTCAATATAGGAATGATTTCACAGTCGCGTTCAATTGCCAAGTGCACATTTGCCAATGTTTGCGCCTGCACGCCTTGCGCCGCATCGACAATAAGAAGAGCTCCTTCACAAGCAGCAAGAGACCGCGAAACTTCATAGGTAAAGTCAACATGACCGGGGGTATCGATTAAATTGAGTTGATAATATTGGCCGTCATTTGCCTTGTAGTGCATGGTTACCGGATGAGATTTAATTGTAATCCCTCGTTCCCGTTCCAGCTCCATGTCGTCCAGGAGCTGTTCCTGCATTTCTCGCCTTGTCACGGTGCAGGTAATTTCCATTAAACGGTCGGCTATTGTCGATTTGCCGTGATCAATATGAGCGATGATCGAAAAATTGCGGATTTTTTTGATGTGGTACTTATACATAACGACTTATTATAGAGAACTTGGTATAATCTTTTCAATCTCCAAGAAAGGAGATCAGGTGTTCTTGTTAAATAATAATCTGAATTCATTCTGTTGTCATTTCATACTCTTCAATTTTTGGGGCTGCAGGCGGTATGATGGGAATCGAGTGCGGCTATTTGATTAAAAAACACAAAAGCTGCCCTTCTTCTATCGAAACCGAAAATGTGCCGCCAGGACTGATATTAGAGATGCTCATAAAATCTTGGTTAATGGTTTTGTTGCGCAGTTCCCATTTTAGCCCGGATGAATTCACGCCTTTTGCGGGAGAGCCTAACGGAAGCAGAGAAACAGTTTGCCCCGCTTTGCATCGAATAAATTGATTATGTTTGACCACAAAAAGGGTTTCGAATTCTGTTTCAATTGTGAGGAAATCGGAATATTTGGAAAGTAGATAAAGATTGTAAAGAGTGTGGTCTGTACGCATTTTTAATGCACAGAAGAGAGTGGATTCTTTGATTTTTTGATTAATGATGGATGTGATGGCAAGTTCAACATCGGTTTCATTTTTGTCCTGCGGGAAGCTTTTTTTGGGCACGTGATCGTATGCCTTCAGCAGATCCGGATGGATCGAGTCCATGTCGCCAATAATAAACTGAGGAGTTATTTTCAACTGGCGGCAGTGATTGAGTCCGCCATCGACAGCAATTAGAGTTTTAAACTGTTTTAGCCGCCGCTTCAGATATTCGAGATTTTCTATTGGGCCGTTTGCTATAATGGCAACCGGAGGCGTAAAAGTTGGGTTCATAGGAAGAATCAACGTGCAGATTTAAAAGATATTTTGCGGCCAAGATGACTTGAACATCCACCGAGTTGCCTCGACTAGAACCTGAATCTAGCGCGTCTACCAATTCCGCCATGGCCGCTTTGAGTTAAAAAAGTGTACCGAATTACGAATATTAGTTAAAGTTTTGAATCGCGATTAATCGTATATTTTTTCGGGGGTGATTTGGCTTTGGACGTGATGAAGGCTCTCTACAAATATACCGGCCGCATCCTTAAAATTCGAGACTTTGGCAAATAGATCCGTCTTGTGGTTAAGCGATATTGTGCTTACTTTTATATAAATAAAACCTTGTTTTTTACCTTAAGAATATTATATAATATTTTCTGAAAGTTTAAGTCTAAGTAATTATGAGTCAAGTTTATACACGTTCCCATCCTTATTATGCAAAAATTGTTGAGCGGTTTTCTTTATGCAGAGAAGGTTCCGTTAAAGAGATTCTGCATCTTGTTTTTGATATCAGCGGCTCAGGGATCAAGTATCAAGTTGGAGATTGCTTGGCTGTTATCCCCTCAAATCATCCAGCGCGTATAGAAAAATTATTAGAGGTTTTAGGGCTTGCTGAATCTTCTGTGCTTCTAGACTCGCGCGCAAAGGCCCCTGCGGAAGCTCGCGAATTATTAGCAAGAAGGGTGAATATCAATGATTGTCCTCAGTTGCTGCTTAAGAAGCTGCTTTCCGCTTCGTCGAACTCTTGCCAAGTAGAATTATTGCAAGAGTTATTGAGCGATAAAGAGCGCGTAAAGCGTTTAGATCTCATTGAATTTTTAGAAATGTATGGAGAAATGCCGCTTGTACCTCAGGAGTTTGTCGATTGCTTGCGGCCGATGATGCCCCGTTTCTATTCAATTGCTTCATCGATGAGCGCCGTAGGAGAACAGGTGCATTTGACCGTCGGTCTTGACCGGTGTGTTGTAAATGGAAAACAACGGGTAGGGGTGTGCACTGATTATTTATGCCGTCAAACGATCCTGAATGAGACCGAGGTTCCTGTCTACATTCATCCGCATAGGGGGTTTACATTGCCAAAATCCGACGATATCCCTTTGATTATGATAGGACCCGGTACAGGAATTGCGCCTTTTAGAGGGTTTATGCAGGAGCGGGAGTTGCGTGCGAGCCGCTCTAATCATTGGTTGTTTTTTGGCGACTGGAAGCGTAGCCAGCATTTTTATTATCAAGATTATTGGGAATCGCTGGAGGCAAAAGGGTTGCTGCAGCTGGATTTGGCATTTTCCAGAGATCAAGAGAATAAAATTTATGTGCAGGATAGAATGTGTGAAAAGGGGCAGGAGCTTTTTCAGTGGTTGGAAAATGGGGCGCATCTTTATGTTTGCGGCAATGCATTAAAAATGGCCAAAGATGTTGACGCCGCCTTGCATCGAATTTTAGAAGAGCATGGGAGTTTGTCCGTTGGGGAAGCAAAGGCCTATGTGAAAAAAATGAGAACTGACAACCGTTACTTGCGTGATGTTTATTGAGAACAGGTTTAAAATTGCTAAAAATCACAATTTTCAGAGATTTTGAACAGGTTCTTAGAAAATGATTTCCATATTGGAGTTTTTATTCCGTTTGAATTCTTTCCAAGAATTTGCCTTTTTGAAGCTGCTTGAGTTATTGATTTCGTAGATCTTTTTATTTTCGGTTTGAACATAACACCAGACATGGCGGCCATTTCCACAAATCCATGCAGAGCATTCGCCATTGTTTAAATATTCATTAACTTGATCAGTCTCTCGAGTCCAATGAGGCGCGTTGCTTTCTAAGGTAAATAAACTTATTTTTTTAAAAACTTGCTCAGTGTCTCCTGAAAATTTGCCTTCTTTTACAACACCGCATAATTCCCCAAGTTCAAAAATTTCTTGTTTGCCAGGCTTGCTTCCATTCCGGAGACCAAAAACAACTTGTCTAAGCTTGCTTTGAAAGGTAGTTAATGAGTCATAGTTTTGCTTAGATTGCTTGAGTTCATATAAATCTGATTGATAATTAAGTTGTTGTGTAAGATGCTTCTCACATTCAGCATGATATTGATTTTGCAGCTCTTTATTGCGGTCTTCAACGATTTTCTTGTCAGTATGATATTGTTTGAGACTTTTAATGTATGCATTCCTTTTTGCATTGATATCTTCGAAATTCCTGTTTGGAAAAAGGTAGTTTAATTTTGCATCATTAAGATATTTCTTGAATTCTTCATCTGTTAATTCTTCTTCTTGAAGTTTTTTATATGGTAAAAGCTTTTGTTGATCGATTCTTATTCTTTTTGTTTTAGCCAGATTATTGATTTGATCAAGACGTGTCTTTATTGTATCTAATAGATTTTGAACATTAAGATCCAGGCGAGGTTCCTGTTCATTAAAAGTCTCAAGAATGGGTTCTTCAGGTTGAATAGGCGGTTGAAGCGTATCAGGATCAACAGGATCGGGAAGAGGTCTTAGCAAGGCATAATCATTAATACGGGTATGTACCAGCATCTGAATGCATGAAATGAAAAAACATCTTCTGCCGCGGGGATTATTGATCCCGATTCTTGGGTAGTCCGAATAGTTGAGAGATTCAAGGCGTAGATGAAAAGGAAGAGCTTCAACCATTAGGGATAAGTGGTTGATGATACGGTCTTTGAAATTTTTTAATTCTTTTTCGCTGCTACATTGTTTTAGCTCTTGATCAACAAATCGCCGGAGATCTTCTTGCACAATTTCGATGGTATAATCGCTATCTTCCGGGAATTGCAATCGAGAAACAGCATCTAGTTGTTCTTTCAGGAAAATATAAATATCGTTTTTCATTTCATCGAATGTTTGGCTTATTGATGTATTTTCGGTGGAAGGGTTAAGTGTCATTTCAGCAGTTTGATTAACTCTGTTTGCTGTGGGATCGGATTGGTTGTTGCAGGGATCAAGATGGAGTTTGCAAAGTTTTTTATTATCCAGGCGATTGACTGTCCAAAAGAGAAATTGCCAGACAAAACCGGTAAAAATAGTAAGAACAACATTTGTAATGATAGCGTATGCTGTTGTTTTTTTTTCATGAAAAGGGTGAAATAAAAAATTATAAGGAATTGAATGTTTGTTATATGGATGTGTATTATTCATATTAAATCAATCTCAAATTTTGAAATACGAGCGTTATAGAAAAATATTCTTTTTTTGAATTTATTGTAACATAAAATAATATTAAGGATGTGTTAATTTTGCGGCATTTTATAGTATCTTAACATTTGCATGTTAGAATTTTGGGCAAAATTGAAGGGAAAGTAGATCTCTTTAGAATATAGCGGCTTTATCAAAAGGGATACGGCTCAACTATACCGCTCGTGATTCAAAATTTGGGATTTTGGCTTTGAAAAAGCCTCGTGATTGAACGATCGCAAGCCGCTTAATATTGATTAATATTAAGCGGCTTGCGATCGTTCAATCACGAGGCTTTTTCTTTGCCAAAAACCCAAATTTTGAATCACGAGCGGTATAATACAAAACAGCAACTGCCTCAACTTTATGAAAAGTTGCTTAAATAAGGAGGTAACAGAAATGGTAAATCATTTACTAGTTGATCTATTGCCCGGCTCCGTCACCTATGGAGTGACAACAGCCTGGGCAATGAATAACGCTGCCAAAGAACATAATTTTCGTTTAACTTTTAATCCTGAAAGCATACTGTTCACTGTCTTAAACAGTTTTAGCAAGAGCCTGTTCAAAATCGACAGAACCTTGGATTTTGAACAGGCTCTAATAAACGAAACATAATCGGATAGTTGTGATAAATGCAGAGCGCTACGAATGCACAACACCGGAAAATCTTTTTAAACCTTCTGAACAGTCGTTTTGATCAAGTTCAATTTCAATCAGATAAAATGTGCCTCGTTGTTCGAATGCCCTGTCTAAGGCGTGATCTAATTCTGCTTCTGTTTTAACACAGGCGCCTTCTCCGCCCCCCAGAACAAGAGGTATTTTGGAATATTTCCAATTCACTACATCATTAAATTTACCGTCGAGAATAGGGCGTTCTGTGGCATACCCATGATTGTTAAGTAAAATAATAATTGGATCCAGATGATAGCGTATTGCTGTAGAGAGTTCTGTACAAGTCATTTGAAAAGCTCCATCTCCTACAATTCCGACCATTCTTTTTTCTGGCATTGCAATAGCTGCGCCGATAGCCGCCGGTACTCCAAAACCAAGCGCTGCAAAATAAGGATTTGAGAGAAAATTATCCTGCTCCAGGATCAGATCCATGCTTCCAAAAAGGGCATCTCCGAAATCACTAATTACCACATGCTCATTTTTCAGGAACTTTTGCAAGAAATTAAAAACTTTTTTTACAGTAAGTTTTTTTTGTTTATGGGGCTTGTCTGTAGGAATTTGGCGGTCAATGCATGCAGGATAGCCGGTTCGATAGCGAATATTGAGATCCAAATCAACGAGAGATTGAATTAAGGAATCCATCGGAATATTAAGGTATTGATGATAATTGACCTGTATTTCTTCATCTGTCGCAACAAGTTTTTGCTTGGGGTTAAAATTAGCTGTTTGCAGGCCTGTTTCAATTTCATTGATATCTACACCGAAAACAAAGGCGGTATCAGCAGATTCAACATATTCTCTCACTTCTTCAATGCTGACTTTTCCATGATAGATGCCTATGTAAAGGGGGTGGTATTCGCTAATTGCCGTTTTTCCCAATAGCGAGGATACAATAGGAATTCGGTATTTTTCGGCAAAATTGACCACATCAGCACTTAATCGGCGGCGTTGAATTTCGTGCCCAACCCAGATAACCGGCCGGTTGCTGTTTTTGAGAAAATGCGCAGCTTCTTGCAGGACTTCTTCGAGTGCATTTTGATCTTTTTCAATAACAGGTTCTTGGAAGGAGGCGGTCTTTTTAAAGAGTTCGGATCCAACTCGATCTCGCGGGATTTCGATATACACCGGTTTTTGATGCTGCACGCATTGTTTTAACACTCTATCAATTTGTTCTTGAGCCGTATGCGGATTGTCAAGAAGTGCTTGCGCAACAGTGATTTTACGAAAGATATCCATTTGGGTAGCATCTCTTAAGTGATCGGAATGGCTATGAAACATATGGTGGAGGAGATGGGTTTTGGCAAACTCATCCAAACCCGCTGTTCCGGAAATAATGACTAAGGGGGAGTTTTCTATATAGGCTTGTGCAACGGCGTTTGCGATATTGATCCCAACGCCGTAGGTAATGCATGCAACTCCCAACCCTCGAATTCTCGCATACGCATCTGCCATGTAGCCTGCTGTATTTTCCCGGGTAGAATTGATAAATTGAATAGGATGATTTTCGATTAACTTATCAAATTTTATTACATAATCGCCGGGAACGCCAAAAATATGTTGAACACCATAATTCTGAAGCTGATCGAGCAAATACCTGCCAATTGTTGTTGTCTTTGGCTTTTTTGCTGTTTTCGTATTCATGATTCACCCCTTTGCAGATACTGTTCTTTCGCATCATAGTCATGACCAATATTTGATGAAATAAAAAATTTTAATCAGTGTATTATATATTGATGAAGAGAGGTTTAAGAAAAGATGGAAAAACAATTCGGCGAGATGGCCCTATTGCTGCGGGAAAGGCGGGCGGGATAGGGGAGGGAGGATCCCCCCTTAGAGCCTGTTCAAAATCTAAGGGTTCGTCGATTTTCGGGATTATTTTGGCTTCTTTTCGATTAAAATTTCAGGGATAATATCGACAAGAGTACATAACCCTTGAAATTTTAAATCGAAAATCGGCTCAAAAGAACCCGAAAATCGACAGGACCTTAGATTTTAAACAGGCTCTTAAGAATAGAGTTACTTCTCTTCGTCTTCAATGATCTCGACTTCAGCTTCTTCAATGTTTTCATTTTCAGAAGCTTGACCTTGTGGATGTTTATGTCCATTAGGGCCTTGCGTTGATGTCTGAGGGCCGGCGCCCGCAGCCGCACCGGCTGCTTGTTGAGCCTGCGCCATTGTTTCGCCAATTTTTTGCATATGAGACTCGAGAGCGTCTTTTGCTGTTTTAATCGATGCTGTGCTGTCTCCTTCCAACGCTTTTTTCAAAGCATCAATGTGGGTTTGCACATCATTTTTTATGTTATCCGGGAGTTGGCTTTGATATTCGTCCAGCGATTTTTGGGCTCTGAATACAAGGGCATCGGCATCATTGCGAATTTCAACTTCTTCACGGCGCTTGGCGTCTTCTTCTTTATGCAGCTCTGCGTCTTTGACCATTCTTTGAATTTCGTCTTCGCTTAAGCCGGATTGCGCTTCAATGCGAATTTTTTGCTCTTTTCCGGACTGGCTAAATCTTTTGCAGAGACGTGTAGAATACCGTCTGCATCGATATCAAAAGAGACTTCGATTTGCGGAGTTCCTCTTGGCGCAGGCGGAATATCGGTTAGATCGAACCGTCCGATCTCTTTGTTGTCATTAGCCATTTTTCTTTCTCCTTGGAGAACGCGAATGGTCACTGCCGGCTGGTTGTCGGCAGCGGTTGAAAAAATCTGTTTTTTCTGCGTTGGAATTGTTGTGTTTCTCTCTACGAGAGGTGTCAAAACTCCTCCCAGAGTTTCGATTCCCAGGGTTAGAGGAATTACGTCGAGCAGAAGCACATCTTTGACAACTCCTGTTAAGACGCCTCCTTGGATAGCAGCGCCTACAGCGACTACTTCATCCGGATTTACTCCTTTATGCCCCTCTCTTCCGAAAGATAGACTTAACCATAGCCTGAACAGCAGGCATGCGGCTCATTCCTCCCACGAGGATGACGTCTCCGATATCTTCCTTAGAGATTCCGGCATCATCGAGAGCTTTTAAGCATGGTCCTTTTGTGCGGTCAATTAAGGGTGCTACAAGCGATTCTAGTTTTGAACGCGTTAAGGTCAATGCGAGGTGTTTTGGACCGGAAGCGTCCATTGTGATAAATGGTTGGTTGATTTCGGTTGTCTGTGTTCCGGAAAGCTCGATTTTTGCTTTTTCTGCAGCATCGCGTAAACGCTGGAGAGCCATTTTATCCTCGGAAAGTTCGATTCCGTTCTCTTTTTTGAATTCGGCCAGCATCCATTTGAGAATTTCGTTATCGAAGTCGTCTCCTCCAAGGTGCATATCGCCGTTGGTAGAGAGAACTTCAAATACGCCGTCTCCAATCTCAAGGATAGAAATATCGAATGTACCCCCTCCAAGGTCAAAAACAGCGATCTTTTTATCTGTGTGTTCTTTATCCAGTCCATAAGCAAGAGCGGCGGCTGTCGGTTCGGGAATAATGCGTTTGACATCAAGCCCGGCAATCCGGCCAGCGTCTTTTGTCGATTGTCTTTGCGAGTCGTTAAAGTATGCAGGTACAGTGATCACAGCTTCTGTGATTTCTTCGCCTAAATACGCCTCTGCAGTTTCTTTCATTTTTACAAGAATTTGCGCAGAGATTTCTTCAGGCGTAAAGATTTTATCCTGAGCTTCAAAAACGGCATCTCCGTTGTTGTTGCTGGTGACTTTATAAGGCACTGTTTGGATTTCAGAAGAGACTTCGTCAAACTTGCGCCCGATAAATCGCTTTGCTGAAGAAATGGTGTTTTGCGGGTTTGTAACCGCTTGACGTTTAGCCGGAATCCCGACTAAGCGTTCCTCGCCTTTGAAGGCAACAACAGAAGGTGTTGTGCGAGAACCTTCTGCAGAGGCAATGACTTTAGGGGAGCCTCCTTCCATCACAGCAACGCAGGAATTAGTTGTTCCTAAGTCAATGCCTATTATTTTTTGACTTTTCTTTTTTTCTGCCATTTTTTACCTCTTTTAATTATTTTTTCTTTTATACCGTCTGCGTTTCAAAATTTGTTTTTTGGCTTTGAAAACCTGTTCAAAATCTCTGAAAAAGCGCTTTTGAAATGCGGGCGGCATATTTTGTTAATCTTTTTTTTCGTCCTCTTTTTCCTGAGTTTGCTCCGGTTCTTTGGAAACTACAACTCTTGCAGGACGGAGAGTTTTTTCTCCGATTATGTAGCCTTTAACGCTTTCCTCTACAACGGTTCCCGGGGGATGGTCGGTTGTTTCCTTCATTTCTACGGCATCGTGAAAATGGGGATCAAAAGGCCTTCCAATAGACTCAAAGGTTTTCACTCCATTGCTTGCGAGGACATCTTTAAATTGCATAAGGATCATTTCAAAACCTTTGGCCCAATTTTGAACTTCGGGCGAAGCTTGATCTGTAAACTTTAATGCATTTTCCATATGGTCAATCGGGCTTAGAAAATCAAGCAAGAGGCTTCTAACTGAATATTGCACAATTTCATCGCGATCTTTTTGCAATCGTTTTCTTGCGTTTTCCGAGTCGGCTAGCAAATGGAGATATTTACGCTTGTAGTCTTCTTGAGATTCTTCAGCTTTCTCTGTTTCTGCTGTTGTTTCTGCCGCTTCTTCAATATTTTCAGTTTCTTCTTCCGGCGTTGTTGTATCGTCTTTGATCATTTGACCTCTTTTTCTGTTTTATCTTCGAGCAACATCAAACGGGATTGACCGAGTAAGCCATGCTCCTCTTTTTGCAAATAGGAAGCCTCGGGCTCCGGTTGCCGATATTGTATTTTAAATTTATAGATATTACGGGTAAGCGCTTCGCTAATGCTGTCGGAAAAAGCGCGAAGCAACCCAAATAATTGTTTGTAAGGCATTCTTTGAGGGCCAAGGATTCCAACTGCGCCCACTGTTTTTTGGTTGATTTTATAAGGAACGGCAAGAACCGTGCAGTTGGTTTTTGCTGTTGCAAAGGGTTTGAGATCGTCTCCGATCCAGTATGCAAGGTTTTGTTTAGCTGTGCATTCTCTAAGCAATAAGCGCATGCTGTGGGCATTTTCAAATAAAGCTAAACTATTGGCCAGGATTACGGTGTCGTGGAAATCAGGATGCGTCAAAAGTTTTGAAAACCCGGTGCGGTAGATTTCTTCATCGATAAAATTTGAATAGCCGACAATGTAGCGAACCATGAGTTCATTGTAAAATTTCTTGGCAACTTCTTTTTCTTCCGGTTCTATTTCTTCCGGTTTATCGTTTCCGGTCAATCTCCAGTGGAAATATTTCTCTATCCGCTTGACCGAAAAAGAGCTGAGTTTTTGTTCTGTGTGCATCAATTCAGTTTGAATGACACCAAAATCGCTGATTAAAATGCATAAAAAACGATAGTAATCAATGGGAACCAGTTTAAAATCAACGATAAAGTCGTGATCGAATCGCGGAGCGGATAAAAAAACAGCGCAGTCTGTTAGTTGGCTGAGGCTTTCTGCAGCTTGCTGCAAATACAAAGCGATCTCTTTTGATTCGCTTTGACTAAAAGTGTGCAGGATATTCTCTTCTTCCGATGTGATCACATTTGAGTCGTAAAATTCTTTAGCATACAGGCGGTAAGCCGCAGCGGTCGGGATTCTTCCTCCGGATGAATGGAGTTGTTTTAAAAAGCCGTCGTTTTCCAGTTTGACGAAATAATTGCGTATAGTTGCAGAGCTAATATCGCCAAATGCGGAATCTTTAAGAGTGTTGGAGCCAACCGGGTTGCCGGTTTGGATGTATTGCTCAACTAATCCCAATAAAACGCGTCTTTCTCGTTTTTCTTTGCTGCTTATTTTAGGATTCGGCGATTTCAAAGAGTTTCTCCTGCTAAAAATAGATCCTTCTTATCGTTTTCAGTTTTATTGTAGCAGGAGAATTGAAATGGGTCAACGAAAATTTAGCAAACAACATCTTTGATTGCTAAATTTTTTACTCTTCTGGAGGAAGGAGTGACCATACCTTGTCACGAACTATGTCGCACAATTTATTAAGCTCATCTTCACTTTGATCTTTCTTGAGGTGAAAGCAAAGCTTTTCATAGCATTTTTTAGTCGTTTTTATAAAACTTTTTATATTATTCTCCGAATTATCATTTGTAGAACTTTTTCTATTATTCTTCGAAAAATCAAAAAATATCAACAGGCCGTCCTCGTCGGCGCAGTTCTTCATGACGTCGCGAATCATGTTTTCTATAAGCAGATTTTCCACAATCTTATTCAGATTTTGACCTTTTTCTAATTTCACTCCTCTTTTCTTCAAATCTTCTGTTAGAAGGTCAATCAATGGAGTTCGATTTGTATTTTCTTCCGAACCTTCATTAGTCAGGTGTTTTTCCACAAAAGATTCAATGTATAATTTGTTTTTCTTTTTATTGCTAAGTTTAGAATATTCCCCCTTTAATTCTTTTTCATTACCAAGATTTTCATTTTTTGCAAATTTACATTTTACAACCGCTTCAACATATTCCTTGTTTGCATCTGCAAGGCTCTTATTAAATTCAAATACAGAATTTACTGCGTTTCTAATTTTAGCTACGGTTATTGCACTTACAAGCGCAAACAAAGACACAGGAGAAGTTGACGCAGAAGACATCGCGACGCTTAAAGGAACAGTAAATATTTTTTTGCAGGTAAGATTTAAATCTTTAATTTCAAAAGTATTCTTGATTATTGAAATAATATTTAAAGGTAATGGTGAATTTGTACTACTAAAATTAGTAATTTTGTCTCCTTTTTCTTGTACACTAGATTCTAAACCTGAAATAAAGTTTTTATTATTATTATTATTATTAATTATTAATGACATAACACCACCTTCTTTCTTTTCACTATTATAAAACATAATTAATAAAAATGGTATAAAAACATCTTTGCAAGTTCAATTTGCTAGCGGAACACTTAGAAGAGAGAAATAATGCAATAAAAAATTGAAAAAAACTATAACTTGTTCAAATGATAAAGGAGAACAATCTAAAATGGCTTTTCTTTTTAAAAGTGTTCCGCTAGAAGCTTGAATTCACCATTTTAAAAAATTAGGGTTTATGCAATGCGAGCATTATATAGAAAAGGATGGGGAGCTTTTCAACTATAAAGATTTAAAGCGTCCAATTAATCGCATCTCCCCAATCAATAAATATAGAGACAATGCTAATGAAAGAATAGATCGAACGAGTCCTATAAAAAGTAAACTTTTTATTAAATTAATAGAAGTTTTGGATGGAAACTACAGTAAAATTGGTACTCAACTTGTTCGTCTTGCAGTTGAGCTTAGTATTAAATACGGATTCGAGGGACGTGTTTCATTAGAAGCAAGCTGGAGTTCGCACGTTTTTTGGCATAAGATAGGTTTTTGTGCATTGCTGGATAAAGATGAAGAAAAAATTATTGCAGCTTATAAAAAAGAACAACGAACACGCAGAAGACAAGATACAAGCGAATTGGGTTCAGTGCCTATGACCCTTCCTTCTTGTAAAATTGATGAGTATCGCAACTCGAATGCCGAATTTATCACTAAATTAACGTGAAAAAGGACTCCGATAAGCGGGATCCTGGATAATTTTATAAAATTTTCTTTTACAACTGTTTTTCCAATATTACAGGTAAAATATCGACAATCGAGGGGTGCCAGTTCAGGCCTTTTTTATAAACGAGCTGGGCTGCCATATGGCAAGCAATAATGGCTTTTTTGTGATGATCGGGGATCTCTTCTAAGAGCTCTTTCTGGAATTCGTTAACAAGAGTTGGCAACGCGTAATTTAAGAAGTACTTGATTAATGGATCAAAAGGATCGCCGGAAAGAGTGATATTTTCAAGGTAGTCGAGCAGCTCATACGTATAGTGGTTGATCCGGGAGGAAATTTGATCCGAAATATTGGTCAGATAGCCTCCTTGATTTTTTAATGTGTTGAGGAGAAGGTCAGCTTCGTTAGAGGCGCATTTTTTTAGTCTTTGCAGAATTTCTTCTACCAAAATTTCTTTTTTTTGCAGAAAAACATCGTCTTCCAATACAAGGCCGCAAAGGACTTCGAACGAAGAACAGATAACGCCTGTTTTATTGGCAGAGCTGTCTTTGATGATGAGGACCCCTTTTTCTTCAAGAAAACGGCGGGCATCGGAAGTAAGATAAAGGTTGGCTCCTTCAACAATTCCTTTTGATGTCGGTTTTCCTTTTTCATCTAGAAAGTCATGCATATTATGTTTATTTAGTGTTCGAGGCCTTCCTCCTGCAGGAATAAAAATATCGCTTTTGGTTTGATGAACATTGTTTCTGACAAGATGATTCATTTCGCTTCCGGAGAGCCAGTCTTCGGTGAGTTTGCCCTCAATCATTCTCCAGCAAAGCGTCTGTTGAACAAATGCGGTTTGTTTTTTTTTGACCTCTTTATCGACTAAAAATCCTCCATTGTGCAGTTTTTCAGGGGGATAATACTTGATCGGGCGGCATTGGTAAAAAAGCTCGACCAACGTTTTCAGATCGAGCCCTTCAGGATCAAAAATGGTTCCGGAAACATCAGTAATGGCAACGAGTTTGGCAGTTTTTGGGTAGAGTTTAAATAGATTGCGGATTTGGTTTCCCGCAACATCGCCATCAGGACCTCCTGAAATTTTAACGGTAAAGGGGTCTTTATTAGGGTCGATTCCCAGGTACTCTAAAAGCTTGTGCATATACACATTGACTCCAAGAGATGTAACGCCGTACTCCTTGTGATTGATTCCTATGCTCGGCTTGCCGGAGATAAAAGCGCTTCCCGGTTTATAATCGTATTTTTTGCTGAATTCTGCAATCCATTGAATCATAGGATCGTGCATATTTTCATCCGGCCCAAGATAGATATATTCAGGCTTTTTAAAGTAGTCGACAATATTTTTTGCTCGTATTCTTCCACCGGAATCACAGTTGACGACAGTAATTAAGCTTTCAATAAAAGCTCTCTGTGCTTGATAGAGGAATTCGATGTATTGTTCGTGGCGGAAATTTTCAATTTTATGTTCGATTTCTGTCGGCTCCGTATGGGATTCTTCTAATTCTTTTTTGAGAATCGAGGCTTCGGACTCCAATCTTTCAAATGGTTTAAGAAAAATAATAGCTTTCGACCCCCCTTCGGGAATATCTTTATTTTTTTTATGTTGTGTATAAGCGAGATTATAACATTCTGAAAAGACGTTATTTCTTTCGGATATAATATGTTCCGGCTGTTTTGTGTATACTGTGCGTACACCGCCGCGGGAAAGGTCCTTAAAACGGATGTGAAAACCGAAAAAGTGCATCCCTTTCATAAAAAATATTCCGAAGGGAAGCGCAGGAAAACGCGTTTTTCTATTAAAGGGGAGATCATCAAGGTATTTCGGGTCAAGCCGAAAGCAAAGCGCTGTGTAATTAAGGCGATAATAGTTGGTTTTCAATGTGTAGTGGACAAGATTAAGCGCTTGTTTGAGAACGTTTATCCGCCTGATGTCATTTTCCGGATGTCCGGTATCCAGATCTTCAATATCCCTTAGACTCTGTTTTCTCACCTCTAGATATTTTTCATAATTGTGGTAGTCGGGATCGAATTTCAACTCGAAAGCATGTGCAATTTGCGCTGTTAATTCCGGGTGCCTGCAAAGGTCTTCTTCGATCCGTTCCAATGTGTAGAGATTTGGATCGATATAAACAAGGGATTGGTGGACGAAGTTTACTGCCGATCGTAGAAAATTGCCCAATTTTCCCGGAATGGCGTAACTCTTAATTAGATAGGTATCAATCGGATCGAAGCTGGCAAAATATTTCACTGTGGCCAACTCTCTTAAAAAATCAGGGATGTCTGCAACATCCCATACTGCTTGGCCATTGCTTCCGTGCAGTCCAAGGGACATGACAAGAATACTGCGTCTGCTGTAGGGGTCAATATAAGCGGCATTGACTTTTTTCATCACAAGGCTGTAACGGTGGATGATCCGAGCTATACGGTAAAGAAAGTTGTATTTTGGAGCATTGCGCCATGCGAGCACAATTTGCATGGATGCAATTCCTTTTTTTTCCCAATCTTCGTTGTACCGCACTTCATATTGACAGTTGTCTCGGGTTTTGGCTCTAAAAAACATATCAAGCGCAAGGATAAGGCGATCGATTGTCATAGAGCGTAAAAAACGGATGTTGATGGAATTAATAATTTTTTCAAATTCAGAGTCTGTTACATTCGGGTTTCTCTGTTTGACCAAAGCTCTTAATTCTTTTTTGGATTGAGGGGGGAAAGATTCTTCTACACACTCAATCGCTTGGGTAAAAAAGATTTGCGCAATGCGTAAATTTGCTTTTATTCCGGAAAAAGGGGGGGGGATAGACGATATGTAGGCTTGATAGTTTTTTATCCCGTACATGGAATATTGTTTTAAAATTTTTAAATCCGCATCCGCTGAATCCAAACACATCACAATCGAGGCGCTTTTTAGGTGAATTGTTGTAAAATAGTCCTGGAGATTAAATCCGACAAGGTTGTGGACAACCATGATGATATTTTCATAACTGACGTCTTCAAAAAAATTAGAAGGCATGGCTTTTTCCAGCCATAGGTAATATTCTTTAAATTTTTCGGTTTCGTCCTGTATGGCAAGAGAAAGCTGGTCTTCTAAGGATTCGGGCTTATTCGAATGTAGCATATAAAACCTTCGCATCGGTATCTTCCTACTTTTATATAAACCATAGTGTTGACTTGTTTTCAACTTAGAACCTGTTCAAAATCCGCTAAAAATCACAATTTCCAGAGATTTTGAAACATGAGCGGTATAGGAAGGAATGGTTCCTATTTTTCATAACGTTAATTGCGTAAGAGTCTTAAAGCGTTTAGACCGACTAATATAGTTCCTCCTTCGTGCAGGAGGACAGCAAGCCACAAAGGAACAACACCTAAAAGAGCGGGAATACTTGCAAGCAAAATGGCTCCTATAGCCAATAGGAAATTTTGTTTGACAATTCGCCGGGTTTGTTTTGCTTTGCCTGCCAGCCAGCTTAGAAGTTCTATATTGTCATTCAGCAACACGATATCCGATGCATCCATTGCAGTTGTTGCTCCGACTTGGCCCATGCAAATTCCAACAGTCGCCCTTGCAAGGGCCGGAGCATCGTTAATCCCGTCCCCAACCATTGCAAGGCCTTTTGTTTGAGCGATTTCGGAAACTTTAGCGAGTTTGTCTTCAGGTTTCAACTCTGCTTGCCAATGATCGATATTCAAAAGAGAAGCCACACGCTTTGCGCTGCTTTTATGATCTCCGGTCAGCATGATAACAAACAGCTTCCACTTTGTTTTTAGATCGTCTATAGTATTTTTTATTTCAGGGCGAATTGTATCATGAAAACGAAAAATGAATATTTGATTGCAATAAAATAATGCCGCGATCATTTCCCCTTTGCTTTGAATATTTTCCATCTCAGCGATTAGGTGTTTTTGTTGATTTGAAGGGATTTTGTCTAATAAGTACTCAGGGCTCCCGAGAAAAACAGGTTCTTTGTTGAAAACCCCTTTAAGTCCGTAGCCGGGTATGGAGAGAAACGACTCGATGACAGCGGGTTTGACCCCTTGATTTTTTGCATAGTTGACAATCGATTCGGCAATGGGATGAATGGCATTTTGCTCAAGTGCATAAGCGATTTTTAATGCTTGAGCGGTCAATTCTTCATCTGCCGGCTCAAGAGTTTCGATCTTTTTACAGGTAAGTTCTCCGGTTGTGAGCGTTCCTGTTTTATCGAACGCAATCGCTTGGCAGTTTGCAAGTGCATCCAATGCAGCTCCCCCTTTCATGAGAATTCCTTTCTTCGCGCAAATGCTAATGGCGCTTAGGTAGGCGATTGGCAGTGCGATAATTAATGCGCATGGAGATGCTGCAATTAAAAATGCAAGAGATCGATAAACCGAACCCTCGATACCTAGAATCGGCATATTAAAGAGAATAGGAAAACTCATGGAAAAGAAAAAGGCCAGCAAGATGATGGATACTGCATAACGCCGGCTTTGTGAATCGAACCAACGCTGGATTCGAGGTTTTGCGTCTTGTGCCTGCGTGACTAATTCAATAATGCGCGCCAGGGTTGAATGGCTGCTCGTACGGCTTACCTTGATCGTGATTGCTCCTTCAAGGTTTTGAGCGCCTGCCGGAACCTCATCCCCGTCTTTTTTATGCACCGGAATACTTTCTCCGGTAAGATGAACAAGGTTGACAGATGTCGCGCCTGCTGCAATGATTCCGTCAAGAGGTACGGTTTGTCCTGCTTTTACAAGGACTGAGGCGCCGACAGAGATTTCCTTAATCGATTTTTCAACGGTCGTCCCGTCGTTTTTTAATACGAATGCTGTTGCAGGGGATAGTTTATGAAGACTGTTGATCGCGCTCGTTGCCCGGCTGCGTACGGCATCTTCCATAGATCCTGACAACGCAAATAAAACAAGAAGCAGTCCTCCTTCCATTCCGCTTCCGATAAATACGGAAGAAAACGCGGCTAGGGCCATTAATGTGTCAATATTGACTTCAAAGAGCGCAAGATCTTCCAAAGATTCGATAAGGGAGGGAATTCCTGCAAGAAAATATACTCCTATTAAAAAAATGTATGAAAAAGGAATCGCTTTTGGAAAAAATGACAAGGTGAATGAAATAAAGAGTAAAACTGCTGCAAGAATAGAACTTTTTAATGTAAGGCGGTCGCTCCAGTTTCTTGTCTCTTTTGTAATAAAAGGGCTAAGAGTTTCTTGTTGACCTAATTCAAAATACTGTTCGAAAACAAGCGGCTGCTTTTCGTTTGTATTGATGGAATTGTGTGTTTCAATGTTCATTTAGCATCCGGTAATTAAAATATGTAGTCGAAGAGAAAAAATACGGTGCCGATAGTCATTGCTCCTAAACCGAGGTTCCAGCAGATCGCCGGGATGATTCGGTTGCCTTCGTAGCGGGCAGAGCTGATTGCTGCGATTGCAAGCATTGCAGCAGCTCCAAACCAGGTTCCATAAACCGGAAAAATCCATGAAATTAAAAAAATAATGACGGCTGAGAAAAGAGATCCTAAAAGAGATCCCAGCGCTTGTTTAAGGGGATGCTCAAGCATTCCAATATTTAGACAAAGCTCCTCTTCAACCATCACTTTCAGCAACCGTTCATCATCAGCCATGAGAACATCCACTACATCTTCGAGAAGTTTTCCATTAAATCCTTTCGCCTGATAAAGTTCTGCAAGCTCTTCTCTTTCTTGTTTGCGGTGATGGAGAATTTCCCACCGTTCTTGCTCAATGACACGATGCATTCTTTCGAGTCGAAACCATGCCAGCCAAGCGGAGCGCCCGCACTTCCAAATGGCCCATCCTAAAGAGAAGACGACTAATATTTGAAAAGAAAGGAGTGCCGAAACGCCTAAATGTTTAAGAACAAGCCAAACGAGTGCTATCAAGATGCTTGTTTCTCTTGCCGAGTCCGCTCCTGCAGAAATATGCCCAGGGGTTTCTGTTCCGTGAATTTCTGTAGAAGATGCCAACCCTTTTGCTTGCGCTTCAGCTACATGCTCGATAGCGTCTTTTCCTTTGAAATGGGTTGGAAGCGGCGATGGATCTTTTTCTATCATAAAAATTTTCTCATTTAATGCTAAAATGAATGCAAAAACCAAATTTTGAGGTCGCGATCGGTATAAGCGGGTTTTTATGGCGCTTATTTCATTTTTCCTCTCTTGAATTTGGAATATAATCCTATATTTTTTTTTATTATAATTATTGTTATAATAAAAATGAGAAAGGGTGGATTTTTCGGAAATTTTACCACAATTCAACGTGCGTTTAAAGGAAATTTTCTTGAGGTGTGCGGCTTTTTGTAATTGGAGCCTGTTTAAAATCTCTTTGCTTAGCGAAAAATTTCATCCTACTGAATATTATTGCAATTTTCCGAATAACTCAGAGGGTTTTATATTTATTTTGACTAGGAACCTGTTCAAAGAAATAAGCGATGTTTTTCGGAAGGTTGAACTTGTAACGAAGAGGTTTAATCATGTCCGGCGATATGAATATAAATTATAGTAATATCTCTCCAGCGGATATACAACAACTGCGGGATTTGTATGAGATTACAGAAAAAAAAGATCTTGTTGATGTCTTAATGAATTCTACGATTGCACAAAGTCCCGAACAAGCTGTAATGCTATTATATGCCATGGGAATTCCGGTTTTGCCGCGGCCTAGCGAGGACGGCGGGATTTCGTGGAAGGTTAATGCAAATTCGATAGCTTCAAGAGTAGAAGCCGGATTTGCTAAAATAGGAAGCGATATTTGGGATAGTTATTCGAAATATCTGCAAGAACAAAAAGAGAGGATTGAAGAATATCTGCACTCGCCTCAGTACCGTGAAAAGATCGAGCATCAATCGCCAAGCTATTTAGAGCACTTGGAGAGAAAAAACCCAATCGACACTCATATCCAGAGCAAGAAATGCGACGGAATATCAAGAATGGCTGAATTCTTTGCCCGCAGGCATGCGGGATGAGGAAGTCGGACGCGTTCAAAATCAAATCGACCAGGCAAACGGACTTTGGAACAATTTAATAGATGCAACTTCAAATTTACTATCGAATTATCGCGATGAGTCAGAAGATATTGTGCCCTTTATGGCTGCAAGTTTTGTCATTACTTCCAGTTTTATTGGCGATTATATGAATATTGTAGATGTTGCTAGTACGAATATGGTTGCAGTAAACCCTATTCAAGACTCTGCAAACGCCATTCTTAATTTGGTGCCGCAAAGCTTCCAGGAGCAGATTACCCTGGCGATTAATTTCTTTGCTATTGGATTGATGGCATTTTCTAATGCCGAGGCGATTGCAAATCAAATGAAATCGGGAGGAGAAGAAAATGCGACAAAGGAGGCTGTACTTGCCTTTGCGAATAATGTTATTGATAAAGTTAAGTCGAATGAGGTTAATTATTTTTTAATGGCATTGCTTGTCAATCAAATGGAAAAAGGGGAGTTGGCTCCTCAAGATATTCAGCATTTGGCTCGGGTTGTCAAGGTTGCAATGCTGGCTGTAGCGCTTGCAGCTTTATATAAATTCGAGGCCGGTTCTATTTCCGATCAAGAGTTTAGAAGCTTGCTTGAAGGGAAAATGGAACCGCGTTCAGAAGAGGAGAAGCAGTTGGTTGCACTGCTCAATAATATTTATGGAGAAGGTGTAAAGGCTAATGATGGAGAATATGAGGCGGGGTGGCAATCTGTTATGGATAACTTAATTGCCTTTATTGTGAGCAAGCCATCGGTAGAAGATTTAATTAATCCGACGAAAGTTTGGGCGCAAGTCGGCGCTTATTTGCAAAATCCCAATCCCAGAGGGTAACCCGCATTTTTTAAGAATCTATTCTGAAGGTATGCCGATTGTTGTTGATGTACCGGCCGTGTTTCAAAATTCGGGATTTCTCTTTGGCAAAAACCAAATGTTGAAACGCGGCCGGTATAAATGAGGGTTAGATGTTTTTATTCCCTTTTTGATGCTCTCCAATATCTTTGTCGATATTGTGCCAGTACTCAAATGCTCGCTGTAGGACAGGCTCTGAAACACCTTTCTTAAGATGCCCGACAACATTTGAGACAAGTCGATTGCGCTGGGCATCATCCATGACTTTGCGGACCAGGTTGCCCGCTTGGCTCCAGTCGTCATCATCCTTTCTTAGGGTATAAGCAGCAGCGCATGAACTCACCGCTTGCGTCCCATACTTCCAACTGGGGATAGCGTTCGCCATCGGCTTTAGGCCCTCCTTTTGAGTTTGGAGCATATACCGGATCGGAAACGTTCTCCACTCGCATCGCTCCATCCTTGCTGTAGCTGTGGAAAGGACACTTTGGATGATTGACTGGTATCTGCTTATAGTTTACTCCCAAGCGTGCGCGATGGGCATCGGCATAAGAAAAGAGGCGGGCGAGGAGCATCTTATCCGGGCTCGGACCTATTCCCGGCACCATGTTGTTCGGTTCGAAAGCGGCCTGCTCAATCTCTGTGTGGAAATCTGTAGGGTTGCGGTTAAGGGTCAGTCGGCCAACTTCTTGCAGGGGATAGTCGCGATGAGGCCAAACTTTAGTCAGATCGAATGGGTTAAGTCGATAGCTGGCAGCCTCCTCAAAAGGCATAATCTGCATCCTAAGAGTCCAGCTAGGGTAATCGCCTCGCTTGATAGCTTCAAATAGATCGCGTCGATGATAATCCCCGTCGACACCGGCTAAACGGTCTGCTTCCTCTTGGGTAAGGAAGTCTATCCCTTGGTCTGTTTTGAAGTGGTACTTGACAAAAAAGCGCTCTCCCTTTGCATTCACCCACATGTATGCATGACTTGAATAGCCATTCATGTTCCGCCATGTCTTCGGAATCCCACGATCTCCCATCAGCCATGCCACTTGATGCGCGGACTCCGGTGAAAGGGTCCAAAAATCCCATTGCATATCATGGTCGCGCAGACCATTGTCTGCGCGCCGTTTTTGAGAGCGGATGAAGTGTTGGAACTTCATCGGGATCACGAACAAAAAATACAGGAGTGTTGTTTCCAACCATGTCATAAATCGCCTTCGCTAGTATAGAACTTTAAAGCAAACCCGCGCGGATCGCGCCAAGTATCGGGGCTTCCCTGTTCTCCAGCGACTGTTGAGAATCGGATTAAGGTATCGGTTTTCTTACCGGGCTGAAAAACGGCCGCCTTGGTGTAGGCACTGACGTCTTGAGTGACCTCGAAATATCCGAAAGCTCCCGATCCTTTTGCATGGGGTTGGCGTTCAGGAATTTTTTCTCGGTTAAAATTAGCCATTTGTTCGATAAGATAGTGGTCTTGCAGTAAGATGGGGCCGTCGGGTCCGACTGTGAGGGAGTATTCGTCGCTCGGAACCGGAATCCCCGCATCATTTGTAGTCGGTTTAGGGGCGTTATTTTTCATGGTGGGCCTCCTTCTATTTTTTACTCAAGCTCAAGCGATCGGTCATCAATTTCTTGAATTAAATGAGAAATTGGATAAAATTTTTTATTTATCAATATCAGAAATGAAAAATTTTATCCCAGGTTTTTTTAAGAACCTGTTCAAAATTCGCTAAAAATCACAATTTCCGGAGATTTTGAACAGGTTCTGAGATTGAAGAAAAACAAACAGAAAAAGCGAATACCGGCCGCGCCCTCAAAATTAGGTTTTTGGCAAAGAGAAATCTCTCTTGATTGGACAATCGCAAGCCGCTTAATATTAATCAATATTGAGCGGCTTGCGATTGTCCAATCAAGAGGTTTTCTCAAAGCCAAAATCCCGAATTTTGAGGGCGCGGCCGGTATATACCGGCCGCGCCCTCAAAATTAGGTTTGCAGAATGATTTATAGAGATGTTTTTAAAATTTTAGGAAAGTATTTTTTCTTCTTTTCATTCATCATTTTATTTGCATTGGTTTTGTCTATTTATTTTAAATACTTTGCGGATGTTCAAGAACACCCTCAGCCCCATTCCATATTGGCTTTTTTTTTGTCGTACATGTGTTGTTTAGCATTTTCCGGCATATTGTCTTTTTTGGGACGCAGATCAAAAGGTTCTTTATATCGAAAAGAAAGTATCTTAACTGTGGTTCTTATTTGGATATTAACCCCCGCTGTTTCTTCCCTTCCATTTTTGTTCAGCGGCACTCTTTCAAATCCAATACAAGCATATTTTGAAAGTGTTTCCGGATTTACAACGACAGGCGCTACTGTTCTTACAGCAAAAAAATACAATGTAAGCGGGTTGGAAGAAAAAATTAATTTAACGATACAAGGGGAAAAACCTGTTACTTATGAGTTTTTCGGAACAATTTCACCCGCTAGGAATGAAAAAGGAGAAATTGTAGCCGAAGGAATAGAGGCTGTCAGCAAAGCTGTTTTATTTTGGAGATCTTTAACCCAGTGGCTCGGCGGCATGGGAATTGTTGTGTTATTCATAGCAGTGTTGCCGGTTTTAGGAATTGGAGGCAAGCAATTAGTCTCCTCGGAAATGCCGGGTCCGATGGAAACATCGCTGATGCCTAGATTAAGGGAGACAGCATCGGTTTTATGGAAAGTGTATTTGTTTTTTACACTCTTAGAAACGGTGATTTTGAGGTTTTCAAATCCTGAAGTTACATGGTTTGAGGCCGTAACAATTTCATTTTCTACGCTTTCAACCGGGGGATTTTGTGTCAAAAATGCAAGCATTGGAGCGTTTAGAAGTCCTGTAACAGAATGGGTTGTGATCGTTTTTATGATTATCGGCAGTTTAAATTTTGCGATGTGGTTCAATATTATAAAATCTAAAATATATAAATTGTTTGAAATTGAGATTTTAATCTATTTCTCAATTATAATTTTATCCTGCTTGTTTTCTGCGTTTTCAATTTTTAATACGGAACAACAATTGTTGACAGGCGACTATGTGAATGCCAACAGTGTTAATGAAGCTGTTAGGCTGGCAACTTTTCAAATGGTCTCTGCAAACTCGTCCACAGGATTTTCCAGTGTTAATTTTGATATTTGGCCTTACAGCGTTCAAGTGTTAATGTTAATTCTTATGTATATAGGCGGAATGGCGGGTTCGACTTCCGGGGGTATAAAAATTCTTAGGAATTATATTTTGTTTAAAACGGCGCAGTCGAAGATAGAGTCAATTTTTAGACCGGAAACAGTTAGGATAATGCAAACTGCATACCGTAGAATTAATCAAGAGGTATCTATTAAGGCGTTGGTTTTTTTTCTGTTAATCATTTTTATATCAGTGGTATCGACATTTCTGCTAATTATTGATGGAGTTGATCCTCAAAGCTCTTTGACGCTTGTAGGCTGTCTTATCAATAACATTGGATTTGCCTTTAGAGCTTATGGGCCAATGGAGTCTTGCGCATTCCTTACTGATTTTGGGCTGATGCTTTCATGTTTTATTATGATTGCCGGGCGCCTTGAATTCTTTGCCTTAATTATCATTTTTATTCCTTCTTTTTGGAAACAAACAATATAGTCTTTAGAACCTGTTTATATACCTCTTCAAATTGAAGAATCGGTAACAAGAGAGAAAAATTCAAATAATCCTGTAAAAAATAAGCTGTTTCCTCCCAAATAACAGGCTGCTTGGCTGTGTACCTAAAAGACCCAGTAGGCTACAATGTCTCCTTTCAATTTATGCTTGCTACGATGGATTTTTTTACCACAGAGCTCACCGAGCCCACAGAGAGAAGAGAGAATGACACTTTAACTGGTGAAATTATAGGTGCAGCCATAGAAGTTCATCGAAGTTTAGGGCCTGGACTTCTTGAGTCTGCATATGTTGCATGTCTAGCCTATGAGCTCCGTTTAAGAAAATTAAAAGTGGAACAAGAAGTACCATTACCAATTTTCTATAAGGACGTTATGCTCGATTGTGGATACCGGTTAGATTTAGTCGTGGATGATCAAGTAATTATAGAGGTTAAGTCTGTTAAGGCATTGACGCCCTTATATGAGGCCCAATTGCTTTCCTATATCAAAATGTCTGATTACCATAAGGGCTTGCTAATCAACTTCAATGTGAAAATGCTGAAGGATGGTATTCGAAGAATGAGAAATTGAATTCTCTCTGTGATCTCGGTGAGCTCTGTGGTAAAAATCAAAAAAGCTGCCTAAGTTGGAGCGCCGATGGCTCTGAATCTATCACGTATTCTGCCAGCAAACTCTTGCCCAAAAACAGACGTTGGATCCAGCCCCGATATATTTTCCAAAAAGCTCATTATAGCCTGTTTAAATTCGTGAAAATCTTCGTAATACGTGTTGTACAGCACTCGTTCTTTCATCCATTTCCAAACCCGCTCAATCGGGTTTAAATTTGGACTGTAAGGAGGAAGAAAATGTAAGTTGATTTTAGAATTTTGGAGATGTGAAGTTACACTCTTATTTCGGTAATAGCGAGCATTATCACAAAACACATGTATTTTATCCTTAGTTGGATAGGCGTCCTCAATCTTCTTAAGGAAAGAGATAGTAGATTCGGCATTCAGCGTCTTATCTTCCTGAACATGCAATTTCGATGAAAGTAAATCAACAGCACCAGAAAGATTTAGTCGAGATCTTCCGCTATTTGCAGCAATTTCCTTGCGTAATCCTGTCTTGATCCAGCCATAGGTCACTTGAGTATTGTGAGTAGGATGCACTCCATCCATAAAACAAATCGTTTCTCCATCTGTCAAAGACCTTTTTAGTTGTTCGTATTCCTCAATCCATTTCTCTTGACGCTCCTTATCTGCTTTACCTGGAACGAGGGTTGGTTTTTTATAGGAAAATCCATGTCGATGCATCCAATTGCACAGTCCTGGCACGGTATAATCAATTTTGAACACTGTTTTTACATACAACAAAATATCTTTAATATAGAGATAGGTATGCTCTTGTAAATACTTTTCAAGCTGTTCTGATTGATCTAAAGAGAGCTTTTCTACAGAGCCACCATTTTCCGGTTTCAACTTTTTTGACTCTTTATAATCTCGAATGTGTTGGCGAATAGCGTCATCAGAAAGTAAAAGGGCTTCTGCGATTTGCATAAGAGTCCACCCCTTGTCGTAAAGCAGAACAGCTTTGATGCGATCACAAATTCGTTTATCCCTCTCTTTTTTATGTTGGGCCACCAAATCGCTTCGTTCGTAAACAGTAAGGAAATTTCTCATGAAAAGAATTATTACGTATGAATGAATTTTGGAAAAGGATTTTCAGAAAAACATCTCTATCCTGCCAGTGGAAATCCCGGCTCTTGAATCAAGAGAGGTATAATAATTCATCGACTTTGCAAAAAATTAGACCGCTAGCGCCAAGGTTTTCGCCAACCAGTCCCTCCAAACCCCGCGTTCCTCCAGTTTAATTTCTCCAGAAGGTGTCGAATCCCCCTTCCTGAAAAATAAATTATCTCTCCACAGTCGAGTTCGAATCGCTTTGATTAAATCAGAGAACGAGATAGCCTCCTTGTCATACCACGCTATCTTTTCTGCTGTTATACCGCTCGTGTTTCAAAATTTGGGATTTTGGCTTTGAAAAAGCTTCGTGGTTGAACGATCGCAAGCCGCTCAATATTAATCAATATTGAGCGGCTTGCGATCGTTCAACCACGAGAGCTTTTTATTTGCCAAAAACCAAATTTTGAAACACGAGCGGTATAGAGGCTCATTATTATGTATTCGATTTTCAATCAAACACACAATTGAATATAGCGTCATTAATATAGGGGTTGTCCTGGCAATTGCTTTATCTGACCACTGTCTTTGAGCCTCTGTGTTTCAATTATTTTTGTGGAACCAGTACGTTTGAAGGATATGCAAAATTTTGCAAAGTCGAGTATATAGTCTTTCGAAAATTTCACGTTTTTTCTTGGCAACAAGCAGGCCTGTCAGTTAACATGTTTGTACCGGCCGCCCCCTCAAAATTCGGGATTTCTTTTTTCCAAAAACCAAATTTTGAAAAACGAACGGTATACCGCTCGTGTTTCAAAATTTGGGATTTTGGCTTTGAAAAAGCCTCGTGATTGAGCGATCGCAAGCCACTCAATATTGATTAATATTAAGCGGCTTGCGATCGTTCGATCACGAGAGCTTTTTATTTGCCAAAAACCAAATTTTGAAAAACGAACGGTATAGTCTGGATAAAAGAAGAGATAAATTATACTGCTCGAGTTTACAATTTAAAGTAATGAAGGATTAAATATGTATTTTGAAGACTTTCTAGAATTTAAAGAAACGTTAAAAACTTTTCATGAAACCCTTCGCAAGGGTGTTGAGGCGGATGCTGAATATGAAGGAGAAGCAGATGCATTATTAGAGTCAATGGCTAGAGTTGAAGAAAAGTTAAAAAATATGGAAGAAATGGAGCAGCTAAAAGAAGCTCTTGGAGAGTTCGGCTGGGATTTCATGCAAGTATACTTGGCTATTGAGGAAATTATGACAATAGATGAAGAAGATTTTGATCTTGAAGAATTAGACGAGCTTAATTCAACAGTCACATCATAGTATTGCAAATATACCGGTAGTGTTTCAAAATTCGGTTTTCTCAAAGCCAAAATCCCGAATTTTGAAAAACGCTGGTATAATTATTATATGCCTCTTCCGGCGCAAAAGTACTCATTAGGATGAGTTGAAGGCTCTTGCGGTTGAATTTATTTTGAAGGGATTTATCAATTTCTTAAATAGTTTTTATAAGCCTTTTCCCAATTATAGAATACTCTCTCATTTGATTCCGGATCATAGCGCACTTGAATGGCGATATAGGGAAAAGGGTGCCTGTTGTCGAAGTTGCGTCCTTCATCAGATTTGAATAATTTGATAAAAACCTCTTTATTATACCAAGGTTTGGTTGAGACGTTGGTATCGCTTTTCTCATAGCGATGAAAAGTTGCATAGAGAGGATCGGAGTGGTTTTGATAAAAATCCAATAATAATTGAACGACTTGTTCGGGCGACTCTTCCAAACCCTGTAGATAAAATGAGACTTCGGCTCCTACTTGATGCTTGGAATAAAGGTTTTCTTTCGATTGATCGACATAACGATTGTGGTCCGGGCAGCGGTGGCCTGAGGTAATCACCGCTTTCTTTCTTGTTTGAGCTTGTAAGTAGTTTAACAATGCGGGCAATATCGGGTAGATATATTCTTCTCCGTTTTTTAGAGGAAGGCTGTGTTTTTCTGCGCCTCCACAGTCTGCGATTCGATCAAGTTTTCCATTTTTCTCAATGATTTTTTCGGGATTGGACAAACTTCCGTTACAGCGAAAATATTCCTTGGTAATGACAGGTATCTCGCCAAATCGTTTTTGTTCCCAGTGGTAAGAAGGAAAAGGATGATAACGTGGGGGGGCTAGCTTATAACTAACGTCGTGATGATTGCGTGTAATCCGTTTTCCTCTAGCGTCATGATTTCTATTGTTTTTTTTGTCAATACAGCCTGGAAAAATAAGATAGATGATTGAGAAAAACCACAATATCGTTGCATAATGTTTAATTCGCATACTCTAAGAACCTGTTTAAAATCTATGAAAAAGTGCTTTTTGCGCCTTTCCCTTCGTCTTTGCAACCTTTAAAACTTCTCTACTTTCCCAAGTCACAAGTTTTAAAGATTGCAAAAACAAAGCAAAATTCGCTAAAAATCACAATTTTCAGAGATTTTAAACAGGTTCTAACTAAGAACGGCATAGAATGGATTAAAGGTATATCATAATGCAATGGATAAAAGATTATCAATTATTTCTCTTCGATTTTGATGGGCTTTTGGTCAATACAGAAGAAATTCATTATCAGGCATATAAAAAAATGA
>CAVVNU010000006.1:0-38941 GCA_963749725.1 Waddliaceae bacterium | reverse complement strand
GCAGGCCATCAATTTAATCTTTCGTTTTAACATCAACCGATTTTTAAACAAAGCTGACAACCCAACCCATGATTATTTAAAAATTGATCCGGAATCATTCAAATTTATTCGAGCAAAACTTCCAAAAGTATACCACATCAATATCATACTAAAGCTCTCCTACTTTGATAAAAACAGGCGGCAGGTGGTCGAGCTTAAAAAATTTCGATTAGTGATAGACAAAAATGGAATTAAACGCATTGAACATCCTATTCTTAAACAAAACGGCTGATAGAATAACTTGGCAATCTTGGAACCTGTTCAAAATCATTTTGAATGCATATCCAATGCGCCGTTAACATTAACGAGAGCTGCTCGATACCAAAACACTGCCTGCTCAATATTCTGAGGAATTCCTACCCCTTGCGCATAAAGCAAGCCTAAACGAAGCATTGCCGGTCTATGACCTTGATTGGCAACGTGTTCATATAATGCAACAGCTTTTTCCACATCTTGAGCGACTCCATCGCCTATTTCGTATAACTGACCCAATGAATAGTATGCGCTCGTTAAACCTGAACGCGCTGCGTGAACATACCACTTAAAAGCCTGTTCTTTGTCTTGATCGACAACAGCGCCATCTTCATAAAACCTGGCTATACGTTCTTGCCCATAAGGGTTTCCTGCCGACGCTGAAACAAGATAAAATTCAAAAGCCGCAGCGATATTTTTTTTTACCCCTCTTCCGAATTCATAAGATATTCCAAGATGATACTTGCACTTCGCTATTTCCTGGTTTGCCGGAAAATATAATAACTTTAACAACTTTTGCTCTTCATTTACGGAATAATGGCCGCAACTTCTCTGATTTTAACCAATAGAGTTGTAAAAACTACGAAATCCAAACCAATAACATAGAAAGCCTCCTGTATTTCAGACTACTGGCCGCGGCCGGCATCTGACTTTCTAAAAAATCAATAACATTTTTTTTAATTATATTAAAAAGAAGAAACTATGAAATGAAATGCAAACGTGAATTAAAAAACTCTAAATTGAAGTGAAAAGAGCCTGAAGAATTGTCAATATTGCCGCCAAAAGGACTGCTATCACAGCCACCCAAGCAGCTTTCTAGCTAGAGTTAGTCGTTCGCAGCAGCTTTTCATGTTCATCGTTCCTGTTTTTTTTACATGTTTATGAATTTAACTCTTTAGATGTTCTAATACTCGACCTCGGGAGAGATGCTAAAACCTGTTCATATGTCCCTATTTCCTCGAAAAAATGCGAGGCATCCGGAGGAGTTTCTCAGTTTTTACAATTCAAGCTCTTGATACGGTAGCTGCTCAGTTCCAAAACCGGAACGTCATTTTACCTACAATCAGCAGAGTAGGCGCAGACACATGTTTCAACGACTCTCCGGGTGAAAATCGGAACGCCTTCTTTTGAGCAACCGCTGATACAACATTATCGAAGAAGCTGCAGCTGCCAATGCTGCTACCGCTATGTTAAATTCCTATATTTAATCTGTGGTTGTTCGTAGCTATTCAGCCATTGAAGCGTTGCAATTAAACGATTTGCAAGGGAAGGGATATTAAAGCGCATATCTTTTTGTCTTCATATTCTTTTTCTTTTTCTGATTCCGTTAAAAGATCGAATAAAAGAGTTCTGATTCCAAATTCATTGATCTCGTCTGCGAGCGCTTGATTTTCGGATGATGACGCGCGCTTCCACTTCCGTTTGGAAACAATACCAATGCAGTTGCGCGATTTGGAAGAGATAGAAATCCCTCAACATTTCATCATTTCCCGCTCGAACATGTACAAGTTGCATCACAGCCTCCAATTAATAGATCGAGCACGCTTCAAAATTTCAGATTTTGGCTCGCGATCATTCACACGCAAAGCGGATCTCTTTGCCAAAAACCCAAATTGTGAAACACGAACGGTATAGCAACCTTGCATTAATATCTATACAATAAGAATAATTTGATTTATAGCGCACAAACAGTATAACTGTACCAGAAATCCTGAAAAAGAAAAAAAACGGCTATTTTTTGCCTTTGAAGTTCACGCTCCATGGCCTAAGGACTTACCGAGCGGAAGGCTGCTCAACGAAAATCACCGGCATTTAACGATTGTTTTTAAGGCGATGTTAATTGGATTAAACTACAATCGATACTTCACGAAATCCCTTTGCCTCCCATCAAAGTAGGTTTAGTTGGAGAGTTTTGACAAAACAGTTTTCCTTCCCCAAAATTCTCTTGCATGTAGCGGCCTGGGCATCACAAACGAGCCATGCATTTTTGACTTTAACCATTACCTTGTAACGCTCAAAAATTGGCTCAATGAAAAAGGATTTCCAATTCGATTGCACAATGAAGGCTTTCTTTCGCATGTTACTCTATGTAGAAGCCCATTTTCTTTTCATGATTGGAAAAAGGTGTTCTAAATAGCCCCTGTCTCTATTTCAAATTTCCACCTATACGAAAGCAGGCCCGGATTAATTTACATGCCTATCTGGACACACCCGATCACACCTCCCTTTAATGAAGAGTATATCTTTGCAGAAAACGAAGCTCAACTTCTTCAAAATGCCGTCGCATTTTTACGATTTCATGGAAATCCGGATATACCAAAAATTCGCCGCTTCGAACAAGAAAATGGAAAGATCAAATGTCCAATCCGATCATTGCTTAAAAAATCATGTCTAAATAATTAAAAAATATTTTTTAATATAAAAAATTGTGCTAAAAAAAAACTGATGTTAGGATTACCTATTTCAACTTTTACTTCCACAGGCTTCTACTTCTCGGGAACCCTCTTTTTTTTATCAGCATTTTTACTTGCCGCTCTTTACCGGTTTCGCTGGAAGTCGAACTTTGCTTTTCTTGCGCTTTGGTTGACAGCTTTTGCAATTTCAGGGATTGTATCCTGGCTCGTCGACAAGAGTTTATTCGATGTTGCTCTCGTTGCCATCCTCACGTTTTTTTAGCGATATGTTTTCATCGATTAGCTTACAAAATTTCGTTTTTTGGAGTGTTTTTTTTAGCCGGCTTGACCTCTCCTTCCTTCTTTGGATTGATTTGGCTTTATGAAATACTCGACGCTGCATCCACTTATTTAAATTCCGGTTGGTTGATTAATTCTCTTTTAATTTTAATCGGGGCAATCTTTAGTGTTTTAATCATCGTTAATACGGTGATGCTCAGCGGTATTCAAATAGTGAGATACTCGCCTCTTTATTTCCGCTTTCCCAGAGTCAAAAAAGGTTGGAAAAAAGCAAGCGAGGCAAGAAAAAAAAATCCATGGGTTTCTATTCACATCCCCTGTTACAACGAGCCTCCTGAAATCGTTATCTCGACTCTAAATGCTTTGGCCCATTTGGATTATTCCTCTTTCGAAGTCATTGTTCTGGATAACAACACAAAAGATCCAAATATTTGGAAGCCTATTGAAAAGCATTGCCGGTCTCTCGGAAAACATTTTCATTTTTATCACATCGATTCCCTTTCTGGAGCTAAAGCAGGAGCCTTAAACGCTTGCCTTCAGCTAACATCGCCGCAAGCGGAAATCATTGGGGTTATGGATGCAGACTACTTGGCCGAACCCGATTTCCTAAGCAAGCTTGCTCCATTTTTTGATGACGAGCAAATAGGTTTTGTGCAGGCATGCCAAGACTATCATTCCTGGAGAGGCAATACCTATCAAACAGCGTGCTATTTTGAATATGAAGTGCATTTTAAAATGGAACTGGGGGGTATGAACGAGTGGGACACTTCATATACCGTAGGCACAATGTGCCTGCTTCGAAAAAAGGCGATTGAAGAAGCTGGCGGATGGGCTGAATGGTGTCTGACAGAAGACTCCGAAATAGCTGTCCGCCTGCACGCATTAGGATATACAGGGCATTATTTAATAGACTCTTTTGGATATGGATTAATTCCCGAAACATTCGAGGGTTATAAACAACAACGTTTCCGCTGGACTGCAGGCGCAAATCAACAGATACAAAAGCATTGGCGCCTCTATTTGCCTTGGCATTCAAAAGGAAACCTGACCTTAACCCAAAAGTTTGCTGAAATTTCTCATAGTTTATCGATTTTTTTTAGAGAATTCCTTAGTTTTATCATTAATATTCCCATCCTGATTCTTTGCTTATGGTTTACAATAGCTAAAGAACAATCATTCTATATTCCTTACCCCATTTTATTGTTGATTCCAGCTTCTATTATTAGAGATGTGATCAGCAATCTCATAGCTGTTTCTATTTTGGGGGGAAACTGGAAAAATTATATTTTGGCAACGCTTGCATCCAGATCTTTAAACTACACAAGAAAGAAAGCTTTTTTAATGGCATGGATAAAAAGTAATATGAGGTGGAAACGAACAAGTAAATTCAGAGTCGAAAACAATTTTAAAAGAACATTTCACTCTTCAAAAGAAGAGCTTTTTGCCTCAGCTTTCTATATCGTTTTAGCCTGTGCCACAGGTTTTTATGCGAGCTTTTACCCGCCTGATGTTTTACTTTTAATTTGTATTGGACTACTCAACCAAGCACTTTCTTTTTTAGTTACGCCCTTAGTCGCCCTTCTTTCAGAACTAAATATTAAACGCCGCAATTCAAAAACACAGTTGCCCAAACCGCTGCCAAAACCGCAACAATTCAGCAAAGAAAGCTGAGCGCCTCTCATTCTTGTTCAATTCTACCGGTCGTGTTTCAAAATTTGGTTTCTTAGCAAAGAAAAATCTCGAATTTTCAAACACGGCCAGTATAATACCAATCCTCGAATGAAAATTCATCAATTAACCTTATCTTCCAATGTATCTTTGAAAGATCCTTTCTCGCTTGTATTCAATAATATAAGCATCGAAACGATCTTCCAAATCTCCAGCTAATTAATGAATTTTCATTCGAGGATCGGTATAACTTCAAAATTTGCCACTTGACCCGATTCGCATACTCTTAAGAGCAAGGAATTGGGTTCAAACGACAAAAATTGGTAAAAAATCAAAAAATGATCAGACAGAGTTTTGCAATCATCTTTAAAGAAAATATTCCGAACAATGACGAAAAAACGAAGTATTATTCAGTTTTTCAATATATTTGAATTGATCATTAATTTTTTGAACCAGTCTTGCAGAATAACCCTCATTTTCTAAAATTTGATGAGCCAGAACTCTGATATCCTCTACCTTACTCCTGTACAGACTATTCTGAGGCAACTGCTCCAATAATTTTCCTGCCCTTTGATCAATTGATCTATACAGAACCTCATAATCTGCCAGATCGTGATAACTTTTAGGATCATTTTCGTACAAAAAAAGATTACCCACATAAATTTGGTATATTTTTACGCATTCTTGAATTAGCGAGTCGGATTCCGTCGAGGTTGGTAAATATTGTTGTGCTTCAAATCGTATACCTTCAATGATCTGTTGGCGTTCATCATCAAACCAATCTTTAGCTTTCATCCTATCTGCAAGTACATTAATTCGATGTCGAAATATTTTTTCCACAATTTGATTTGTTACGATTTTCCTCAGACGCAGATGCCTTGTGAATACAACTTCTTTATGATGTTTTTTTCCTCTCGATAAAATTTTAATATCGCTTTCAACAGCGCTGCAAATAATACCAACCTCCTCACTGATATTAATTCCTTCACTACTTGCTGTTTTAAACCAAGGCACACATACATTCATGGTGAAAATTGTCAATTTCTTTTTCAACCACTCTATTTTTTGCTCATCAACATCGTATCTAAAATTTTCTCTAACTTTTTGCACGATACGAGATGCCACAATCCTTTTTGCTTCAAGTACACTAAGTTTTCCCCATTCTTCAGACATTTTATTTTTAATTTCTTTCAAATCCCGGTCCAAGCAGTTTAGATAATTATTTTCTTCACTGATATCAATTCCTTGATTAAAAGCGATATTCATCCAGGTATTAATTTTCTTTGATACAGATTCAAGATTTTCCTCAATTTCCTCAGTTTGCAGGGATTCACAAGCAGTTTTTTGCATTCCATTTATCATACTCATTGCTTCCTCCTTTGATTAAAGTGAACGCTATTATGATGAGTCGTATACCTCTTATTAACTCAAAAATTTCATTTTTTACAATAAAAACAATTTGGGTATCCATTCACCAGGTTTTTCCGTGAAATGGCGTCGTTGCAGACCGCTGAGCTCACTGAGAGGTTTGAGAGAGGAATTAAATGATTAGCCGCCTAATTCCATTTTTAAGAAGTTTTACATTGAAATTTATAAGCAACCCCCTGTCCCCGCCATTATGCTTCAGATATGATAGAAGTTGGGCTTCATGAACCGGCAAGGGATTGGCGGCGGATTTTATCTCCAATATAACTTTATCTTCCACTATCATATCGATCCGGCAGCCCGAGTCTAGTGCTCTGTCAAGCTTAAATTGAGGGTTTAGACTGCGCAAAAGCTCCAACGGTTCGCCGATCGCAAGAAAGGTTGCAAGATCACCCCCCCCCCCGTGAACAGATACCAATTCGGCCCTTGAGAAGAATTTACACCTCCCTCATAAGAAATACCCGGTAAAAATCCGCTTCAAAGAAAAAATTTCAATTTTTCTTTACTCATTAGTTAATTCCTGCTATTTAATGAAAAAGTAGAAAAATTTTTTATTCACAAAGAAGAGGTGAAAATATGTCAGAAAATTTAGTTGTCGTAAGCAAAGTGAAAAAATATATCAAAAATAAGGCCGGTATGAACACTTCGGCAAGTGTAATGGACCAACTCTCAAAAATTGTCGAAAAAGAAATTGAAAGAGCTGTACAAAGCGCCAAAAGCGATAACCGAAAAACCGTTATGGATCGCGACTTTCATTTTAACTAAAATTCACAATTCAAACTCTCCACCTAATCAATAGTTGGAGAGTTTTCTATTATACCGATCGTGTCCTCAAAATTCGGGATTTTGGCTTTGAAAACCTCTTTTGCGATCGACGAACTCCAGGGCTTTCACACAGCTCAATGTATATGAATTTATACAATTAGACACTAGGTTTTTAGACGCTAGGTTTTCGGGCCAATCCAAACAATTCCATCCTCTAACCACTTCATATCATTTTCAAGAACACTTTTTGCAATTTCATTAGCTGCAAAATCATCATTATCCGTTAAAGCTTTGAAGCAGCCTTTTATCCGTCTTTTTGACATCCGGCAAAAATAATCGGCAAGTTCAATTGGCGATCGATCCGATGGATTTTCCTTATATTTCATCAATGCATAAGAACAAGTTGCAGCCATCACAAATAACTCGGTCCCAATTTCCATTAATCGACCGAGAATTAACTGTTTTCTTTCAAGCTTTTGTTGATAACGAGCCATATACCAAAAGATATTTCGGGCAAGACGGTGAGAAGTTTTTTCACAAAATTGCATATATTTGCTTAATGTTCCGAATTCTTTATAAGGCGAAGTTAACAAAGGCTTGAATAGTTGTGCCGGATACCATGCAAAGTAAAAGCCTGCCAAAGAAAACGCTTTGGAAATTTTCTGACCGGTAGAAAGCTTTTTAAACAACAAATCTTTAACTTTTGATAAATGGGGATCCATTGCTTCCCGCGCTAAAAATAGACGCATAATTTCCGAAGATCCTTCAAGAATCGTATTAATACGACAATCACGCATTCCTCTCTCAACAGGGTAGCCTGTTTCTCCTCTTGCTTTTAATGAACTAGCGCGTTCATACCCGCGTCCGCCTCTTAATTGCATCGTCACATCAGATATTTTCCACGCAGCTTCTGTACAAAACAATTTTGCCATTGCAGCCTCTATTCTAATGTCAACATTTTTTTGATCAGCCCATGCGCTGGTTAAATACATTAATGCTTCCATGGCAAAAGTAGTTGATGAAATATAAGCTATTTTTTGACGCCCTTCCTCATGCATTCCTACCGGAAGCCCCCATTGAACTCTTTCCTTGCCCCATCGCCTGGCAATTGAAAGACATTGTTTGCCCCACCCGGTGCATGCCGCGGGTAAAGTTAGGCGGCCGACATTAATTGTTGCAAGAGCCATTGAGAGCCCTTTTCCCTCATCCCATATAAGATTTTCAACAGGAATTTTCACATTTGTAAATTTCAAAACTCCGTTGTATATCCCACCAAGTCCCATAAATTCACAGCGATGAACAATTTCTACTCCCGGAGTATCCATTTCTAAAATGAATGCTGAAATTTGTTTCTTTTCCCTTCCCCTGACAACTTTAGGAGCTGTATTAGCCATAACAACAATAACGTCTGCAACGGTTCCATTTGTACACCAAAGCTTTGTACCGTTTAAGATATAGTGCGTTCCATCATCTGATAGTTGAGCTGCAGCTGACATTTGGGCCGGGTCTGAGCCAACTTCCGGCTCCGTTAAAGCAAATGCAGAAATGGATCCCTCTCTAAATCGAGGGAAAAATTTCCTCTTCTGCTCTTCTGTTCCAAACATAAGAAGAGGTTGAGGAACGCCGATGGACTGATGAGCCGAAACCAATACAGCCGTATTTCCACAGTAGGACGCGATTTTCATTACCGTGCGGTTATAATTTGTTACAGAAAACCCTAAACCATTGTATTCTTTGGGAATTTTCATCGCAAAAATGCCTCTGCGTACCAACTCTTCAATAACCGACCGGGGAATTTCCCTTTCCTTATCGACTGCTTCAGGATTTAGATGCTCGCTTAAATATTTACCCAAATCTTCAATGTAATCATCTGCAATTTGCTTATCTTCCTCGCTTTGCTTTGGAAATGGATGCAGCAAACTTAAGTCAAAATTTCCCATAAACATTTGAGAACCAAAACTTGGATGCTTCCATTCCTTTTCCCTAGCTTCCTCTGCGACTTCCAGAGCTTCTCTTTTTCCCTCGCCTCCGGGTTCAGTGGTATCGACAAGACCAACAGCACCTTCTTCTTCATATTCAGACATAACATATCCTCAAAAATTTGTTTTATTTCCTTGTATATATTTTGCACATATTTTTCAAATTTTCTGTGAGTCTGACGACTTTTTAGAACCTTTTCAAAATCTCCGGAGATTTTAAACAAGGTCTTAGAACAGACAGAAGGAGAAAGGAGATGAATTCTGATAAAATAAAAAAAAATATGCCCTCCTGAAAGGAGGGCGCTTAATGACATTAAAAGGAAGCATCTACACCAAGGAAAATCCCTTGCATTGTAAATGTTTTTTCACTTGAGGCAGAACGTATGCCATCTGCTGAAGATTCATATACAGGAAATGTTGGAGCGCTGATCCACTGTAGATATTCCCAACCGGCGTGAATAGCAAATTCAAAATCGCATACGCAAATATCATATGCCAATCCTGCAACTAGATGCAATCCGGGAAAGCAGAAGCAATCATCTTTTGCATGAAACTCATACGCAGGTTCTCCGGTTTGCGGATAATCTTGATTAAAGAGCTTGTCTTTGCTTTTGCTAGAGCCAACTACCAAGCTTGTCTGCATGGTGCCGATTGCATGCAAACAGTCGCAGATTCTATATGAAGACCGAAGGCCGAATGTCGGGCCGATGGCATCGACATCTAAATGCCTTTTGAAAACATCATATGTTGCCAATCCTGAAGCTGACTCGCGGTGTATCGAATCTTTTCGGCTTTGTTCCATACTCACCCAAGTAAGACCGCTAAATGCTTCAACTTTTAAGCAGGGATTGCAGGCAACGTTGAGATCATAACTAAGCACAGCATCTACGCTATTGTATTCCAATTCCCACTTAGACCTCATGCTTTCTCCCGGAGAAATATCTTTTGGCCAGCCCGCGCTTGGCAACACTCCAGCAGTAACATTTGAATGCACAGAGCTTGATGCATTGGGATTGATGTAGGTATATATCAGAGCTCCGCTGAATCCATTCCAGAGTCTGTCCAGTTTTCCGTAGACACGGACACCTGAATCCCATTCATCGTTATTATATTTTGTTTTTACATTGGATGAAGCAAGTACAGCGGTATCTGTCTTTGTTACAAGGGCATAGTGTTTATCGCTGCTGCAAGGCGACCAATACAACCAGTCGGCGCCAATGGTCAATTCGCCAAAGCAGCACTGGTCAAAGGCTTGCAGGGATGTTGTCAGACAGGCTGCGCCTGCGATCAATGCGGCAATCATGTGTTTAAAGTTTTTCATTAAAAATTCTCCTGGATAGAGTTAAAAAAACAACATGATAGTTATCCGAATCTTTTTTGCAAATACAAACTCGCGCCATGGACGAATTTTTAATGTTTTATGAAATCTTCAAACCGTATACCGTTCGTGTTTCAAAATTTGGGATTTTGGCTTTGAGAAAACGTGCTTGTGAACGAGCGCAAGCCGCTTATTTAATCAATATTGAGCGGCTTGCGATCGTCCAATCAAGAGGGATTTCTCTTTGCCAAAAACTAAATTTTGAGGGCGCGGCCGGTATAAACTCGAGTTTGCAAAATTTTTGAACTCACCTGCACAGAGAGACTTCCTCCGGCTAAATGAATTTCTCGGGAAGGGTAAAATACCCATCCTTCGAAACTCATTGCACTGGAGTTTGTCTCTCCGAGCATCTTCGTCCAAAAATTTCACAAAGTCGAAATAAAGTTGAAATTATACCTCTCGTGATTCAAAATTTGGTTTTTGGCAAAGAAAATGCTCTCGTGATTGAACGACCGCAAGCTGCTTTAATCAATATTGAGCGGCTTGCGGTCGTTCAATCACAAGGCTTTTGCAAAGTCGAGTTTCAAAACCAAAATCCCAAATTTTGAAACACAAGCGTTATAAATATTTTTTAAAAAATTAGAATTTACAAATGATCGAAACCATACAAAATATAGTTTACGAAATTGGAACATTCATCTATGAAACTCCTATAAAAGTCGTAATTATTACTGCTGCGGGAATTGCATGCCGTATCTTTAATCATCAATTAGCGTTTCCTCTTCTGACAATAGCCTGCGAGGCGACGCTTATTAGAATCGCCGCCAAAGTTATCGAAAAAAGCAATTTCCGATTATCAATAGAAATCAATTCTAAAATGCAGGATATCAAATCTGCCTACGGCTCTCTTTATTATCCTATATTAGCGATTACAATGGCGGCCAACATGATTATTCCTTTATTAGGGCGCATCATGTCTATTGGTTTTGGAGTCTATCAAGGGCTGATAAGCGAAATTCAAATTTTACAATTGAAATACTATACTCGGATTGATAAAAAGGAAAACGACAACTCTCAACCAACAGCATGGATGAGAGGATATTAATTAACTACCGGAGTTTATCAGTGTCAATTTTTACTATAACTGCAACTCTTTTTCTCATTGCTAATCCTATTGGAAACTCTCCTGCAATTATTGCTCTCATCAAAAATTTTAGTTTTGAAAGACAAAGGAAAATTATGTTGCGAGAATCTGTTTTTGCACTGGTCATCGCTCTATTTTTTCAGTATTTTGGAGAAATTTTCCTCAGCCAACTCAATATTCAACAATACTCTGTATCATTATGCGGGGGAATCCTCCTGTTGATTGTTTCACTTAATATGATATTTTCTCCTCATGCAGACGCCGCAGCCGCCTCTAAACAAAAAGAACCGCTTATTGTACCAATTGCAACTCCTTTAATATCCGGGCCCGCACTTTTAACATTCATTATGTTATTTACGCAAAAAGAAGCTCCCTTAAAAATTACTTTAGCTATCCTTCTTTCTTCAATTGCCGTAGGTGGAATTTTAATGATTGCTCCCTACTTGCAAAAAATTTTGCATCAAAGCGGACTTGGAGCATTGGAACAACTTATGGGAATGATTTTATCGATGATGGCCCTTGAAATGATTGTCCAGGGAACCACTCTTTTCATTAAGACATTATAAGGAAAAAATATGACGATTTTCTCAATTTCTTTGGTTTTGTTCTTGATCATGGATCCCATTGGAAACATTGCCTGCTTTCTCAAAATGGTTAAAGGAATTGAAATCAAAAAACAACGCCGGATTCTTTTTCGCGAAATGGTCATCGCCTTGATCGCAATGCTTGCCATGAACTTCGTTGGCGAAGTGATCTATCAAGCGCTTCAAATTTCAGACACGGCTGTACATCTTTCATCCGGAGTTATTCTGTTTTTAATCGCTATTCAGATTTTATTTCCCGGTATTTCAGGCATACGCGATTCTGTTTTAGAAAAAGAGCCATTTATCATTCCTTTTGCGATACCTCTGATTGCAGGACCATCGGTCTTGGCTACGATTATGTTATATGCGCGTATGGAATCGAGCATTTTATTGATGTGCATTTCCATTTTTATTGCATGGTGTTCTGCATTAATCATTTTACTATTGGCCCGGCCGCTCTATAAAACCCTTGGAGAAAATGGGCTAATGGCTTGTGAAAAACTCATGGGAATGATTCTGGTTTTAATTGCTATCCAGCGCTTTCTCGATGGTATTAAACAATATATTATAACTTTTTTTCCTTCATAATTCTTTTGTAAATATACCGATCGCGCCCTCAAAATTTTCTCTTTGCCCAAAACAGTATAGATTAACGTTTTGCATTCTGCGGCAGCAGATGTAAAAAAAGCACCAATAAAAATCCCGCACCCCAATAAATTACCGAATATAGATACTGAACATCCCACCATCCATAAGGATAATATGCTTCCAAGGGAACAAGCTGAGGGCCGCGATTCAATCTAACAGGATCCAATTCCCAACCAAAATGCCAATAAGGCCAAATGACTCGTATTGATCCTATCATAAAACCGACCAATACGCTCATTGTAAGGTCGTGGTTTCTTGTAAGCTGCCTGTCTACAATCCTGGAAAAGAGAAGAGCTCCTAAAGCAATGCCTATACCTAAATTTCCCAAAATAAAAAAGGCATCGCTATCCCAGCTTAAAGCAATCCAACTTTTCACTAAATCTGCCAATGCAGAGAGAACAGTTGGGTAGGCGCCTAGAATTATCAACAAAAAGCTGCCGGATATTCCAGGGAGAAGCATAGCTGCCGAGGCCATAGCTCCGCAAAAAATCAACCATGGATCAAGTTTTGGATACTCCCTTTTTACCACGATATTTGAAACTTTATATCTTTGGCCATTCTCTAAAGAAATGACAATAGTATCTGATTTAACAAAACCTTTTTCCCACATGACAGCTAAAGCTGCCCTGTCGACGTTCGTAAGAATGCCTTTTTCCTGTTGATAATTGATGATCTCTTTATTCCCGCGATATTGAGAATCGGCCGGAAGAACAACATTATATAATCGATCTTTATTAAGAGGTTCTGTTTGATATCCGGTGATTACAAAAGAGAGCCCGCCTCCTATCGCTAATCCCCAATATAACTGCTTGTTCCACTTAGGAATTTTTTTCAGGCAAATAATGATAGATGTTGTGACCATCCCCAGAAAGAACGCATATAAGTTAATTCGTCCCGAAGGATTTCCCAGCATCGCATGGATCATTTGAGAAAAAACAACAAAAGCAAGTGCGATCCCTAAACAAAGAGAGAGAAGAAACTTCCAAGGAACCGTTTTGTGAAAACGTTTGACATCCAGCCAAAAAATAGAAACAGCATCTAAAGAACCTAAAGAGTTAATAGCATGTATTAACTTCTCATAAATTCCGCAAACTAATGCCATCGTACCGCCGGACACACCGGGCACAAGGTCTGCAGCTCCCATACACATTCCGTAAAGCACAAATCGAAGCCACTGAAAGCCTGATTGTTTCGACACCTAGATAACCTCTAGAAAACGAGCCAGATACCAAGCTGCTGCTATAACAAATACCGATAATACCACCCAAACGCTGTTGGGCAATCCCTTTACATTAGCGCCGGGGTTTCCTCTAGGTTCTAATGTTCCGATCCCGTAAGAAAACTCTTGATCTTCATGACGGATAAAAATCTCGGAATGCTTTCTAATCATTGCATCTCCATCTTCACCTAGATAGATCGCATACTGTCGAATAAATCCTTGAGCGTAAACAGGAGAAATCAATTTATTGAAGTCGCCCTCTTCGATGGCCTGCAAATAGTTGACGCGTATTGACGTGGCATTTGACACTTCTTTTAATGAAAGGTTGCGTTCTTTTCTTTTTTGTTTTAGCTGGTCGCCTAAACTTTTGATTTCTTCTGTAGCCATGATTATCTCTTATTTAGCATATACCTATTCGCGCTCTCAAAATTTGGGACTTTAGCTTTGAGAAAACCTTGCAAATGTACAAAGCCGAGGTATGTATAGATGTTTACCCCCTCCTTTATACAGAATAACTATTGAGGATTGCAAGTATTTCAACAGTTTCTCAGCTCGACTTTGCAAAATTTAAACTCAAACTCAATGAAGAGAAAACTATACCGTTCGTGTTTAAAAATTCGGTTTTTGCCAAAAACCAAATTTTGAGGGCGCGAACGGTATATAGTTGTTCTAAAACAGATCATTCATTATCCTTTGTATCCTATGAATAAAAAACAATCCCCGCACTCAATGCCCGCAACGTTTGTGGCAAAAATCGATGAAAGTCTTGCGGCTAAACTTCTTAGCGACCTTAAATCTCAAGGCTTTGAAATCTCAAAACCTCAATACACAGTGTTTAGCGCAAAGAAAAAAGGATTAAACTGCACTCTTTACGAATCCGGTAAATTAGTGGTTCAGGGCAAAGAAACACCAAAATTTATGGAGTTTTATCTAGAACCTCATATTCTTAAGACTTTTGAGTACAGTTACGCAGATCATCATCTCGACACAAGTGCAAGAATTGGAGTTGATGAAGCCGGAAAGGGAGATTTTTTTGGTCCTCTTTGCATTGCAGGAGTTTATGCTGAAGGCGATGTGATTGCAGAATTAAAGAAGATCGGCGTTAAAGACTCCAAAAACATGACGGATAAAGCCATTCTCAAATTAGCAAAAGAAATTCGCAAACTCTGTAAAGTGTCTGTCGTCCGAATGAATCCCTTGAAATACAATCAGCTTTATAGTAAATTCAAAAATTTAAACTATTTACTTGCCTGGGGGCACTCTACTGCTATTGAAAATCTTGTTAAAGAAACCCATTGCAAAAATGTAATCATTGATCAGTTCGCCTCTGAAAGTGTTGTCATTTCCGCCCTTCAGAAAAAAAAGCTCGAAGTCAATCTGACACAACGGCACAGAGGTGAAGAGGATCTTGTTGTAGCTGCCGCCTCTATCGTTGCACGGCAGGAGTTTGTCGTAAATTTAGAGAAGCTCGAAGACAAATGGGGAACTGCTTTGCCAAAAGGAGCCTCTCGAAAAGTTATTGATGCAGGTGTTGCATTTCTCCGAAAGTATGGGAAAATTAAACTTCAAGAAGTGGGAAAATGCCATTTTAAAACTTACCAAGATATTTTAGAAGGTTCTATATGAGTAATCGCGTGATATTCTACTTGACTGTTATAGTCCTCATTTCAGCTGCGGCATTATTGTTCTTAAACATAAGCGGAATCCAATCAGGAGGGCTGAAAAAAAGATTTTTAAATCCAAACAATGTCAAAGCTGTTGAAGTTTTTAAAAACGACACTCCTTACCCTATGAACCTCGAACAACAAGCCGAATTTATTAATGTAATTAACCACGCCGTTCAAACAACAGAAAAGAATAAGCTAACAATCAAAAAAATATCTTTTAGTTACGATAAAATCGTCATCCATCGAATAAAAGGGCCGCCAATTATTGCAAAACCTTATGGATTAGTCAACACGCAGCTCCTGATGTCAATTCCTGAATGGAACCCTAACGGTTTAATAAGAGAAACAGGTCCCGGAGAGCTGGACACTCTTTTTAAAAAAGTTGTTTCTTCCCACAAGTAAGGAGAGCAGATGCTCAAGCAGCTCAACCTCAAAAATATTGTTCTTATTGAATCTGCAAATATTCCTTTTGAGTTCGGCTTTAATGTCATCTCCGGAGAAACAGGAGCCGGAAAATCCGCCCTCATGGCAGCTTTAAAGCAAGTTCAAGGCGCAAAAGCCGACACCCAACTTATTCGTCATGGATATGAAAAGGGGGTCGTTGAAGCTATTTTTGAAATTGATAAAATCCCTTTAATTCAAAGGTTTTTAGATAAGTTAGGCATTGATCATAATCCTGAAGAAGAGCTTTTGATTCGAAGAGAACTCTGCATAACAGGAAAAAGCCGAGCGTTTATTAATCACCAGCAAGTACAAATAACCGTTCTTAAGCGGGTTGGAAATCTTTTATTTCAAATCGTGAGCCAGCACGCAAATCAGCAACTGTTTCAACTAAGCCATCATTTAGAAATCATCGATCAATATGGAGGGCTAAACGATCAAAAACATCAATATAGCAACCTTTATGAAAAAGAACTGATGGCAAAAAATAAACTTAAAGAGCTCAAAGAAAATGAACAAAAGCGAATACGTGAAATAGAAATTTGCCAAAGAGAACTTAACGAAATAGAAGAAGCTTCATTAACAGCAAATGAAGAAGAGGAGCTTTTCTCGGAATACTCAAAATTAACAAATACAGAATCGCTAGCCAAGATCTCAGAGCAAATTGCCTCAACGTTGGATGATCAGGTTCTTCCAACTCTTCATTCGCTTAAAAAATCCTCGGATGAACTTATTTCTTTAGATCGTTCTATAAAAAGTTCCTTAAGCATTCTCGAATCCACAGTTATTGAAATTCAAGAGCTTGCAAGGGTTTTTCGAAACTACCATAACCGAATCGAACATAATCCATATCGTGTCGAAGAATTGAATCAACGTCTTTCCGTCATTAATCAACTAAAGAAAAAATATGGTTCTACAATAGAAGACGTTTTGAAATACTTTAATGAACAAAAACAAAAACTAGACCGCTTGCAAAATGCAGAGGTTGAAATTGAAAAACTAACGTCTCAAATTTTTCAAATAGAAAAAGATTGTCAGCTTCTTGCAGATAATTTAACACAATCTAGGGAACAAGCTGCAAAAAAATTTGCTGATGCAATGACACGCGAGCTGCAAACATTGAATATGCCTTATGCTCGTTTTTATGTAGAGCATCGCACGCACGAAAGAAATCTGCTTGGTCAAGATACTTTAGAATTTTATTTTCTGCCTAATAAGGGAGAAAAAAAAATTCCTGTCAAAGATTGTGCAAGCGGAGGAGAAACCTCTCGAATACTTCTTTCCCTTCAAACATTGCTAGCAGGCAAATGTGAAATTGCAACGCTGGTTTTTGATGAAATTGATGCAAATATCGGCGGTCAAACAGCTACGATTGTTGGTGAAAAACTAAAGCAAATCGGCAGCAGTCATCAACTGCTTTGCATCACCCATTTTCCTCAAGTTGCGCACTGTGCAGCTCATCACCTTCAAATATGCAAAAAGGAACATAACGGAAGGACATTGACCACAATTGAAGTGCTTGATGATCACAAAAAAGAATCAGAATTGCTTCGCATGACAGGAAAATTTTAATATAATTTTTCTTTAAAACCTGTTCAAAATCTGGTTTTTGTCAAAGAATCCTTTCAAGTACAAACATGTACCCCGTTTCTCTATCCGAACAAACTTGCCTACTATTTATTTTATTAACGCTTGTGTCGCTTCTACACTCCCAACCGTCTTTAGTTTTAACCGTTGCGGTATAATGTCCTCCATTAAGACTACCGGAATGATTGATGATTCCTGTAATGCGATACCTGACAGAATCACCTTCGTTTAACAATGCAGCATCAATTATGGAAGTTAGATCAACTTCTTCATCTATACGAATAGACTGCTCATTTTTAAACAGCCTTTGCCCAATTTGTGTAAATCGCTTTAGCTGAATAACAATAACTTCAGGTATTTCTTCAACAATTGTACAGTGTTTCCAATACTGTTCATGTCTGACGCCATCTTGATCCACCCACGCATTATCAGGATCGTTAATATATTCCGATTGGAAGCAATTAATCAAATGCTGGATTGAAGGATTCTTATTTCCTTCTTCTTCAACAATGGAAATTGAAAGATATTTTTCCTCTAAAGTTTCTTCAGTTCTAACATTTTCATCCGCACTGACAGTTGAATTTTTCAATTGAATTTGATATCCAATTGAAGGCAAAGCCGCAGACATAAATTCAGCCGCATCTTGTTGTGAAAAAGAATTTGGAAGAGCGACTATTCTTGTCAGCGGATCAACGAAAACGCTTCGTAAATTTATAACTGCCTGGCGCAAAGATAAGTCCTTGTTTTTTCCTTCATATACATCTCTAAATGCTTGAATGGCCGTTTGATGTTTTAATACTTTGTTATGATAATCTAACGCTGTGAGAAATTTTGATAAAGAATCCTTAAGTTCTTCATTTTCAATTTCCTCGGGATCAGATATAAATTGCGCGACATAATCGCTAAGTTGATCGCCATCTAAAGAAATTCGGGAAAATTGATTCCAGACAGGATATTCAATACTCTTATCGATCAAACGAGATAATCCTGAATTCAAAATCAGTTGTAATGAGCTGTTCATAAAGCAGGTATTGCCTATATTAGGAATCCCTCCATTCTCAATTCGGCGAGCTTGAGTTAACTTTTGACGAGGTATTTGAAACATGCTTCCGGAAACAGTATTTACTTTATCAAAAAAAGAATCTTCACCGCTTTTTGGTGTAAATAATTTAACAAAAAAATAAAAGGTCGCGTATCCTCCAATACCAAATAAAGGCAAAGTTATCAAAAAAGCTGCAATAGACATGAAAATAGTACAAATTTTTTGCGCAGTATTTAACCAGGCAAATTGTTTTACTGTCTCATAGTATTTGTCTGAAAATGGATTGACACACCCATTAATCGTATCCAACATACAACCTTTTTTATTTTAAAACCTAAAATATAAACAAAAATTATTAAGAAAATATAAATATACATCAAGTATAACTCCTCGCTTATCTTCGCTTAACCGGCCTCAGGCTTGGCCTGCTCATAAATTTTGGTTCCAGACATTTAAAAAATGGAATAACTCGTGTAATAAACGAGTAGATTCTCTGTGTCTTTGAGCCTCTGTGTTTCAATTATTTTTGTGGAACCAGTACGTTTGAAGGATATGCAAAATTTTGCAAAGTCGAGTTTCAATATATTTTATATTTTAATATCCTGAGACTATTGATGATGACAATTAAAGTCACTCCGACATCAGCAAAAATTGCAAATGCTAAATTGCTTAAATTAAAAATAGCCAAAAAAACAAAAAACAACTTCACAGCAACTGCAAAAATTGTATTAAAACGAATTAACTTAAGAGCATCTCTACCCAGATTAATAAGGTATGGGATCATTTTCAGATGATTATTTAAAATAACAATATTCGCAGCTTCAATAGCGCTATCACTGCCCAATGAAGCCATTGATATCCCAACAGACGCTGAAGCTAAAGCCGGTGCATCATTTACACCATCTCCCATCATTCCTACAATAGAATAAAGCTTGTTTAATTGAACGATTTCCTCAGCTTTTTCCTGGGGTAAAAGCTCTGCTTTCACACTTTGAATTCCCACTTGCTTTCCAACAGCTTCAGCAGTAATCTTATGATCTCCTGTAAGGATCAAAGTTTTAATACCCATTTTGTGTAGAAAAGAAATGACAGATTTGTGCATCGGAGCGCACTTCATCTTCAATTGCTATAACCCCTTTTACCGCTCGATTAGAGCTAATTACAACAACAGTCTTGCCTTCTTTTTGAAGCCTTTTAATCTCTTCTATAACTTTGTTCTGAACTCGATGTTCCTCTAAAATAAACTCGAGTTTTCCTATACAATGGTGCCGATCGGTGCACACGAGGCAATCGGCTTTTGCTCCTTTTCCGACTATGCTCTCAAAACTCTCTGATTTATGCGGTATTAGCCCCTCTTTTTGCAGCTTCAACAATACTATTTGCTAAAGGATGTTCCGAAAAAAGCTCTGAAACCCGCGCACAGCTCAGCAACTCTTCTCTTGATACTCCATTAAAAGGAATAACATCTCTTACAACAGGGCTGCCGTACGTTAAAGTGCGCGTTTTATCGAAAGCCATAGCTTTAATCTGCGCTATAGCTTCCAAATACCTTCCCCCTTTAATCAATACTCCCGCAGTTGAGGCATTGCCAATAGCAGAATAGATTGCAATTGGAGTCGAAATCACTAAGGCGCAAGGGCATGAAATCACCAATAAAGTTAGCGCTTGCATAAAACTTTCTTCAAAGTTTCTAATAGCAAATAACGGAAGCAGCAAAGTAATTGCAATAGCAAGCAATAAAATAGTCGGAGTGTAGTAAGAAGAAAATTTTTCGATAAATCTCTGAGTTTTAGATTTATATTGATTTGCGTTATATGTCATTTCGCGAATCTTATCTACAGTTGAGCAGCCTGCAGTTCTACTCACACGAATCTCAAGAACACCTTGCCTATTCATTGTTCCTGCAAAGACTTCATCGCCGAACTTTTTGTCTACAGGAAGCGATTCCCCTGTGATCGTAGACTCATCGACAAAAGACGCTCCACTAACAACCCCTCCATCAAGCGGGATAATTGAATGGGGTTTAACCAATATTACATCACCGATTTTTACTTGAGAAATATCAATCGGTTCATCTAAACCCTGGGTCTGAACATATTTTGGCATTCCTTCAACAAGACTGTCCAAAGCCGACTTGCTTTTAGAAATCCCTGCATATTCAAGCCTTTCAGCAAGAGAAAAAAGAACAATAACAACTGCAGCTTCCTCATATTCTCCTGTATAAAAAGCTCCAAGAGCTGCAATTAACATCAAAAGATTAATACTGCTGAAATTGAATCTAAATAGGGCTTTGAAGCCATTCCAAATAACTTGATAACCAATCCCTAAAATAATCACTCCGAAAACAGGAATTGCTTCATGAGGTTTTAAGCGTATGCCAATCCAAGACAACAACTCAAAAATAGTGACCAGTACACCGGAAATGATCAGCCAGTACAATTTTGGGTCTGCAAGCATCACTTTCCCCCAAGTATATACTGCAGAGCGCCTTTTAAATCCGGATAAAGAAATTGATAGCCGGATTCTTGTAAAACTTGCGGTATCGCGCGGCAGCTGCTCAAGAGAAGCTCATCAGCCATTTCACCTAAAACCAGCTTTGCAAGGAATGCAGGAAAGGGAAAAAACGTCGGGCGTCTTAATATTTTGCCCAAAGTCTTCGTAAATACATAATTAGTCACAGGTTCCGGAGAAACAACATTAATTGGCCCGCAGACACCTTCATGATTAATCACATACAAAACAATTCCTATTAAGTCATCTATAGAAATCCAACTCATGAACTGCTTTCCCGATCCTATAATACCGCCCAAACCATATTTAAATGATGGCAGTATTCGACTGAGAACTCCTCCATTCTTACTAAGAACAGCCCCTATTCTTAAGTTTACAACTCGAATGCCTGCTTTTTTAGCTGCACCTGTTGCTTCCTCCCACTTTTGACAAACTTCTGCCAAAAATCCTTGTCCTACAGAACATTGTTCCGAAAGCTTTTCATCTGCGCGATCTCCATAATATCCAATGGCAGAGGCAGAAACAAAAACAGAAGGAGGCCTCTCTAACCTTGCAAGCAATTCGGCAAGCATGTGCGTGCCTAAAACTCTGCTGTCGCGGATTTTTTTTTCTTTTCCTCTGTCCACCTTCCGGAAGCAATATTTTCTCCCGCCAGATTAATCACCACGTCAAACCCCTCGAACTCATCGAGCCGAATCTCGTGATGTTCAGGATCCCAAAGTATCGCATCCTCTGAAAGGAATTTTTCGGAACGAACGATGCGCTTGACCTCATACCCCCTTTCGCGAAAAGAATTCAACAATGCTGCACCTATCAATCCTGAAGATCCGGTCAATAAAATTTTCATATCAAATCACACGCTTCAGCAGGCATCCATTTAGGATCTTTCCCTTCCCACTTAATATTGCACCCGATCGGATTTGTTACAGGTATGGATATTTTTTTTCCTGCTAAATGCTCGCTTAAAGCCCTGTCTAGGTCATTCACCGACATTTTTGACAAATCCCTGGGGCTATCAACGCCTCTCCCGGTATAAATCAGTTTTCTATTTTTAGAAAAAATATAAAAATGAGGCGTTTTTAATGCCCCATACTTCCTAGCAGATTCTTGAGAATCATCACGTAGATATATCCAAGGAAAATGGTGAATGTTCATTCTTTCGACCATGCAGTCAAACGAGTCTTCAGGATAAGTGTTTTCGCTGTTGGCATTAATTCCTACAAATCCAACACTTTTATTTTTAAATTTTTCGGCCGTTTTTCTAGTCTGTTCATCGGATCCGATTACGTATGGACAGTGATTGCACGTAAAAAAAATAACGAGCGTATCAACGTCTTTAAAATCGCTCAAACTATAACGCTTTCCATCTGTAGCAGGTAGTGAGAAATCAGGTGCAGATTCACCTATTTGAAGTGTATAAGGCATCATTCATCCAAAAGTTAAATTTTATGTTTATACCGCTTGCGCTCCCAAGATTTTGGTTTTTGGCAAAGAGATGCTCTCGCTTGCCGGCGAGCGCATCTCTTTGCCAAAAACCAAAATCTTGAGAACGCAATGTACCGAAAGTAAACTCAAATATTGTTTGATAATGAAATAAATTTCAACCCGCAACAAAAAAGCCCTCTGCGACCGTCCAATCATAAGGTGCTCTCAAAGCCAAAATCCCGAATTTTGAGGGTGCGGCCGGTATAAAACTCCTCTATTTTTCCAAGTATGCTCAAGTTTTAAAGGTTCAAAAACAGAGCAAAATTCGCTAAAAATCACAATTTACGGAGATTTTGAACAGGTTCTTAGCGCTGTACAGCCATATGATGCCCAAATATCACTTTCCCTTCAATTTCATTGTTTTGAATCCTATTATGTAAAACTGCAGGGTGGTACATTTCGCAATCAACTTTAAAACAACTATTACTCATCGATTTAAAAACTCTCTTTCCGCCAATTTCTATAAACATCCCTCTCCACGCCCCTAGAATAAATGCGACAATTTTGAGAACAATGTTTTGAATATATTTAGGAAGCAGCCGACATAAAGAAAAAATCGTTTTTAATGGTTGTATGTTGGGTTTTGAATTTAAAATGGGGGCCATAAATAAATTAGGGACAGCTCCCCCTGAGGCTGCATTGTCTTCATTTTCTTTGAGATCAAGCAGTTCCTTTAACCTCTCTTGAGGCCACCATGCACAATTCTCCCCTCCAAATTGAAATACCATATTCCCTTCTCTTGCAGCGATCAAATCTTTGCGAACAATTTCCATCAATTCTCTTCCTTGTTCTTTATTCAGAACAAAAGGAACTATTGCCTGCTGCCTATGAGAATAAAAAAGGTTTTCATCGGGATACTCAATTCGGCTCTCAACTGTATTTGTAAGAAACAGTGCTTTTTGCAAAATTTTTGAAGGAAAATTTTTTGCAAACTTCCCCATTGGATAAACGCGGTATTTTTCTTCGTTCTCATCGAAAACCAGTAACTCAAAGAACCCATGGCTTCGATCAATATCCAAGATTATCGATTCTCGAGTCGACTTTACAACAGCTACTACTTGATCTTTTGACAGATCGGCAATCCCATACCTTGCTTTTACTTCATTCAGACCAAGAGATTCAAAAACAGGAAGCTGCTGCCACCAATCCCCGCTTTCTTTACTTAGATCTATCTGCTCATAGTTACATGTTTGCGGATTATATCTTCCTAATTCATGAGTATTCCAATTTGTAATCCCGCAACTTTCAAAAAACTCCAGATTTCCCGGTTCAATATTTTTTTCGAAAAAAATGTTAATGATTTTGCGAATAGTCAACTCATACCCGCCGGGCAGTCTGACAATCCTGTTTTCATCCAGTATGCTAATGTTTTTTGTCGATAGCCGGCCGTCCTCTTCTTCAATTTGAAAAGGAAGAGTCATTACCTTTTCTCCATCAATCCGGTTGACAAAATCAAATGAATTAGCAAACCGGCCAATTCTTCCTGATAGCAAAGCGCATTTGAGCCGGCTGCAAGTTTCCGGAAATTCTACAAAAGATTCAACACTATTGTTATCCCTAATCACCCACCGAAAAAACAAATTGCTTATGAAAGGATCAAATAATAAAAGCTTGGAAAATTCTAAGTATTCTGCAGCTTTCCTAAGCTTTGCAATTTCGCTGTCCGTTAAGGAATGGTCTTGATAAAGCGGGTATTTTTCTTTCCACTTAATCGCCGACTTTTGAAGTTTTTTCAACAACTTTTCATCCTCTTTTTGAGGAGCTGATCCCCCGTTAATATCTCCTATTCTATATTGCAGCGCGATCAACCGTTGGCATAAAATTCCAAATTGCTTTTTTACCTTCTTCGTAGTTAAGAACCTTTTCATTTGCTTTGCAACAAATTTTGCTGATTCCAGGTATGCCTTATAGGTTTCCGCTTGAGAATCTGAAGGACTTATTTTGACAGGAATTTTTTCTAATCGATCAAGTTCTCGAACCAAGTTTATAGCAATATTGATCCACCTTGCCTCTTCAAAACAATTTAGAGATGAAAGCTGGAATTTCAAACCACTCAGCTTGCTCCAATTTCCCTCTCGATCAATTGTTATAGAAGAACTATCATTTATTAGAGCATCTCTAAACGAACTAATATCAGCAGCAATACTCATAAGATGTTCCTATAATTTCGTTATAATAACTACCAGAGTCTATAAAATAATAATTTCTCTTGTCAACTGTTAGAACCTGTTCACAGGGCAATCGTATGGTTAATGTTTACGAATCCCCTGCCCCTGTGCCTGCCAGAATTTAAGTTCTATACCGCTCGTGATTCAAAATTTGGTTTTTGACAAAGAAAAAGCTCTCGTGATTGAACGATCGCAAGCCGCTTAATATTAATCAATATTGAGCGGCTTGCGATCGTTCAATCACGAGGCTTTTTCAAAGCCAAAATCCCAAATTTTGAAACACGAGCGGTATAGACCTATAAATGTAAGATTATACCGTTTTGAAAAGCGCCGTAAAAAGGATAGGATTGACATCTACATTTAGCTTTTGTTAAATTTGTTTAGAATCTGTTCAACTCGACTTTGCAAAATCTCTGAAAAAGTGCTTTTTCAAAGATTTTTAACAGGTTCTTAGATTTTCATAAGAGATAATATTTTAATAAAAATAGATAAGGATGCAGCCATGAAAAGTGTAGAATCAATTGAAATAGAAGTATTGGACCAAGAGATTCCGGATGAAATTAAAGAAAAATCGATACAGGAACTTGAAAAAGGATCTGTCATTTTATTTCCGCACTTGAAATTTGGTTTGGAGGAAGAGGAAAAAGATTTCCTCACGCCCGCTGTTTTAAAACCCGGAGTCAAAAACATCAGTTATGACATCCAAAATGACCGGCTTAACGGTGCGCAATTCTCCGGGAAAAGCTACGAAAAACTCAAGCAAATGATCAAAAGATATGCAGAGACAAGCCAGCAATTGATTCAAACTTTATTCCCCGAATACATTCCCGCCATAGAAATCGGAAGAACCAGCTATAGGCCGATTGAAGCAGAAGGGAGAAAGAGCAGCAGCCGAAAAGACGACACTCTCCTCCATGTTGATGCCTTTCCCTCCACGCCTGTCCAAGGAAAGCGTATTTTGCGGGTATTTTCTAATATTAACCCCGGCCAATTGCCAAGGGTATGGAAAGTCGGCGAGCCTTTTGAAAACGTCATTGAACAAATGGTGCCAAGGATTAAAAAACCCTTCGCCTCTCTTTTTCCATTGATGAACTGGACAGGCATCACTAAGTCGCAGCGAACCCCTTACGATCACTACATGCTCAATATCCACGATGAAATGAAACGCGATCAAAGCTATCAAAATACTTGCCCGCAACAAGTTGTTCAACTTCCGGCAGGCTCAACATGGATGGTTTTTACAGACCAAGTCTCCCATGCGGTTCTCTCAGGTCAATTTGTTTTGGAGCAAACGTTTTATCTTCCCGTTCAAGGAATGCGCAGCCAGCAAATGTCTCCTCTTAGACAACTGGAAAAGCTGCTTAAGCGTAAATTAGTGTAATGCTCTGGTGCCGGAAAATTCAAGGAGCTCCGCTCCCGCTTTTGTGTTTGCACGGATGGGGACAAACCCACTACAACCTGGAAGGGCTGGCCGAGCTTCTTAAATGTGAATCAAGCCCTGTCCTGTTCGATCTTCCCGGATTTGGAAACTCCCTGCTCCTCCTTCTGTTTGGAGCGCTGTTGATTATGCCAAAGCATTCATACAATACATGGATGATAATAACATCGAGAAAGCTTCTTTGCTTGGCCATTCTTTCGGGGGTAAAATTGCAATGTGCACAGCAATCAATTTTCCCCAAAGAATCCATAAGCTTGTTTTGTTAGCTCCTTCAGGAATTTCTCCGAGGCTGTCCCGGAAAAAAAAAATCAGGCAAAATATCATTTGGTTTGCTGCAAAAGCGGTTAAACAAATCGACCATTTGTGCCGGACATCTTTTTTTGAAGACAAATTTATTCCCCGCTTCGGCTCTCTTGACTACCGGCAAGCTAAAAACATGCGTGCAACCCTGGTAAAATCTGTTAACGAAGATCTTTCTCCTCTTCTAAATCAGATTCAATGTCCCACCCTCCTTTTATGGGGAGAAAAAAGACTCGGAAACTCCTTTAGAAATGGGCTGCCGCCTCCATGCAGCCATTCCCAATGCACAGCTTTGCACATTTCCATACCACGACCATTATCTGTCAAAAGATGCGGGAGCGCATTTAATGGCCAGTTATATCATCCCTTTTTTAAAGGAGAAGGAATGAGCCTTTTTTACCTGGCATGCATCATTTTTTCAGCAAAACGAATCTTGCGCTACTTGCGTTTTTTACAACAGGACGCCTACATACCAAAAAGATTTTTAAAATGGCTTTGGAATGAAAAAGCATTCGACACAAAAGGAAGCCTCCTCGCCATTCTATACGGTCTTATTCCGTTTGATTGGAGCAAATATTTATGCGGATTTCTTCTGCTTATAATCACTATCCTGGAAAACAACCCTCTTAAATCAGGTAAAGTTAAACTTAAACTAACACCGCGCTGCAAACGCATTTGGACAGCTGCTTTTTGTCTTTATCTCATTTTACAACTACCGGTTTTTTGGCTTAACTCTTCTCTGGGACAAGTTTTGCTTTTTCAAGCAACGCCTTTACTTATTGTCGGCGCTGTTTATCTTCTTTTCCGTGACGAAAAAAAAAGACAAAAGTATTTTGCCGAATCCGCTCTCCAAAAATTTAAGAAAGTCAATCCCTATGTCATCGGTATAACCGGAAGCTACGGAAAAACAAGCACAAAGGATGCATTGGCGCAATTAATACAAATTACTCTTGGACCGGTTTATTGGCCGGCAGGCGGCATCAACACAAAAATGGGAATTACGCGTTCGATCATTGAAAACTGCAAGCCGTTTACAAAATTTGCCGTGATAGAAATGGCTGCATATGGTTTAGAATCGATCAAAAATTTATGCGATTTTACCCCCCCTCATGCAGGAATTATAACAGGCGTGGGAATTGCGCATCTCGATCGATTTGGAAATCAACAGACCATTTATCAAGCAAAGTCAGAACTTGCGCAAGCGATTCCGGACAATGGAATACTTGTGTGCAATGGAGATAATCCGGGATCGCGCCAAATGTCAAAAGAGTTCCGAAAACAAACAACGCTCCTCTATGGCTTAGATAACAGTCGGCAAGATCTCGATTGCTGGATTCAGCATGGACATACAACAGTAAAAAACACAACATTTACGATCACATGGAAAGGCGCCTCGTATAAAGGAGAGACCCCTTTGCACGGACCAACCTCGCTTTCTAATTGCGCAGCCGCCTTTGCTATGGCATGCGCTCTTGGAGCCGATCCTGAATATGTTCTAGCTGCGCTATCCACGCTTTCTCCTGTCGATAACCGGCTGCAAATTTCTCAGTCTGAAGGAAAAACATATATCCATGATGCATACAACTCAAACCCGGACGGGTTTTTGTCCGCGCTCAAAGTCTTAAGCCAAATTCCTGCGCAAAAAAGAGTTCTTATGACACCGGGAATGATCGAGCTTGCAGGCCAGGCCCAAGATAAACATCGCATGATCACCAAATATGCAGCCGCTGTATGCGATCTCGCAATTATTATCGGCAAGGCAAATAGCGCGGTTTTATCCGAAGGTCTTTTTTCAGAAGGTTTTAAAAAAAGTCAAATTATTTTTACACACAACCGGCAAGAAGCTTTTAACAGGTTATCCACTCATTTAAAGGTTGGAGATGCTGTTTTGATCGAAAACGACCTCCCTGATCTATACGAACATAAGGAACTTTTTTAAATGCTTAACTTAGCAGTACTTTTTGGTGGACGGTCTATAGAACATGAAATTTCCGTCATTACAGCGCTTCAAGCCTTCCTTGCTCTCGATCCGCAAAAATATCGCATACTGCCCGTTTATTTAGCTCAAAATGGGAAGTGGTATACCGGCGACGTTTTGTTTGAACGCGCATTTTATCAAAAACTGCCCGAAGCGCTTTCCCAGCTCATCGAAATCACATTGCTCCCGGATCCCTCTGTTGGCGGGTTTATCAATCGAAAGACAAACAAAGTACTCTCTGTCGATAGATGCCTCTTGTGTTTTCACGGACAATACGGAGAAGATGGATGCGTACAAGGGCTGCTCGAACTTGCAGAACTCCCTTATACAGGCTCGCGAGTTCTTGCTTCAGCGCTTTCCATGAGCAAGTCTCATGCCAAAGACATTTTAAGAGCGTACAGTATTCCTTCGCTGCCTCATGTATTAGTTCAAAAAGAAGAGGCAAATACTAACCTGCGCTTTGTTACAAAAAAAATTCTAGAACAGTTAGATTTTCCTTTATTTATAAAACCTAATCATCTCGGATCAAGTATTGGAATTGCAAAAGCAGAATCCCTTCCAGCTCTTGACAGGGCTCTTGCCAATGTATTTACTTATGATTCGCATGCTCTTGTCGAGCCGTATATTGAAGATCTCATGGAGATTAATGTTTCTATACTGGATCAGTCCCCTCTTCAAGCATCAGTAGTTGAAATCCCTGTAAAAACCGAATTTGCATTGAGTTATCATGATAAATATATGAAAAAAGGAAGTAAAAACGGGGAATCGTTGAGCCAAGGAATGGCGGAGTCAACCCGAGTCATCGATCCGAAAGAACTTGATAAAACAATCAAGGAAGATGTGATTCGATTTGCAAAAAAAGCATTTCAAATCCTTCAATGTTCCGGGGTTTGCCGTTTTGATTTTATTTGGGATCAAAAGACTTGTCAACTCTACTTTAACGAAGTGAATCCTATACCCGGATCCTTATCCTTTTATCTCTGGGACAAATCAACTCCCTCTCTTTTATACACACAGCTTCTCGACCGGATGATTGAGCGCTGTACCTGTCATCAGTATATACAGCGCTCATTAAAGAAAAAATTCGGCTTCCATGCCCTCTTAACTTAGAATCTGTTCAAAATCTCCGGAAATTGTGAGGTTCTTAGTCTTCTTTTTCGTTAACCATCGCACTGATTGAGATAACGGGATCGCCCTCTTCTTGCGGATAAATTCCAAGCTGCAGCTGGCCTGTAATAAATTCTCTGAAAGATCTCCAACAGTTTAAATCAGAGCTAAAGAGAAGTCCTTCAGAGCCGGCCCTCAAAAAGATTGTGCGATTCAATTGCAATGAAAGCCCGCTTTCTTCTGTTTGAATAAGAGATGCGATATCCCCGTCAAAAAACAGATTTAAAGGAAATTGATCGCCTGCTGAAAATTCAATGGCAAGATTTGCGCATTGTCCGGTCATAATCTGCATAAGCATCTCAGATGTTAGATCCTTTACGTTAATAAAGTCGATAATCATGACATCTCTTTGTTCAACAGTATCTGCAGAAACTGTTTGGAATTGAGAAAATGATAGAACTGCCGCGAGAATTGCTGAATAAAAAGTTTTCATAGAAACCTCCAAAGTTAAGGTGTATTCAGGAAGAATAGTTAACTTCTAGTGATCTTGCAACCTTTTTTGGACAAATGAAACTCATAAATTTAACTCATTTTTTCTTTGACCCGACTCTTCACCTTTTATAGCCGTTTCATCGGCTTCAATGTCAAGGCAACCCTTCGGGCTCGCTTCGCTCAACCTTGACATAAGCCGGTTCACGGCTATTAAAAATTCAGAATCGGCTCTTCGAAAAAAAATATTCGTTTTTCTGTGCTGCTGCACATACATTTTCATATATACCTCTCTTGATTCAAGAGCCGGGATTTCCACTGGCAGGATAGAGATGTTTTTCTGAAAATCCTTTTCCAAAATTCATTCATACGTAATAATTCTTTTCATGAGAAATTTCCTTACTGTTTACGAACGAAGCGATTTGGTGGCCCAACATAAAAAAGAGAGGGATAAACGAATTTGTGATCGCATCAAAGCTGTTCTGCTTTACGACAAGGGGTGGACTCTTATGCAAATCGCAGAAGCCCTTTTACTTTCTGATGACGCTATTCGCCAACACATTCGAGATTATAAAGAGTCAAAAAAGTTGAAACCGGAAAATGGTGGCTCTGTAGAAAAGCTCTCTTTAGATCAATCAGAACAGCTTGAAAAGCATTTACAAGAGCATACCTATCTCTATATTAAAGATATTTTGTTGTATGTAAAAACAGTGTTCAAAATTGATTATACCGTGCCAGGACTGTGCAATTGGATGCATCGACATGGATTTTCCTATAAAAAACCAGCCCTCGTTCCAGGTAAAGCAGATAAGGAGCGTCAAGAGAAATGGATTGAGGAATACGAACAACTAAAAAGGTCTTTGACAGATGGAGAAACGATTTGTTTTATGGATGGAGTGCATCCTACTCACAATACTCAAGTGACCTATGGCTGGATCAAGACAGGATTACGCAAGGAAATTGCTGCAAATAGCGGAAGATCTCGACTAAATCTTTCTGGTGCTGTTGATTTACTTTCATCGAAATTGCATGTTCAGGAAGATAAGACGCTGAATGCCGAATCTACTATCTCTTTCCTTAAGAAGATTGAGGACGCCTATCCAACTAAGGATAAAATACATGTGTTTTGTGATAATGCTCGCTATTACCGAAATAAGAGTGTAACTTCACATCTCCAAAATTCTAAAATCAACTTACATTTTCTTCCTCCTTACAGTCCAAATTTAAACCCGATTGAGCGGGTTTGGAAATGGATGAAAGAACGAGTGCTGTACAACACGTATTACGAAGATTTTCACGAATTTAAACAGGCTATAATGAGCTTTTTGGAAAATATATCGGGGCTGGATCCAACGTCTGTTTTTGGGCAAGAGTTTGCTGGCAGAATACGTGATAGATTCAGAGCCATCGGCGCTCCAACTTAGGCAGCTTTTTTGATTTTTACCACAGAGCTCACCGAGATCACAGAGAGAATTCAATTTCTCATTCTTCGAATACCATCCTTCAGCATTTTCACATTGAAGTTGATTAGCAAGCCCTTATGGTAATCAGACATTTTGATATAGGAAAGCAATTGGGCCTCATATAAGGGCGTCAATGCCTTAACAGACTTAACCTCTATAATTACTTGATCATCCACGACTAAATCTAACCGGTATCCACAATCGAGCATAACGTCCTTATAGAAAATTGGTAATGGTACTTCTTGTTCCACTTTTAATTTTCTTAAACGGAGCTCATAGGCTAGACATGCAACATATGCAGACTCAAGAAGTCCAGGCCCTAAACTTCGATGAACTTCTATGGCTGCACCTATAATTTCACCAGTTAAAGTGTCATTCTCTCTTCTCTCTGTGGGCTCGGTGAGCTCTGTGGTAAAAAAATCCATCGTAGCAAGCATAAATTGAAAGGAGACATTGTAGCCTACTGGGTCTTTTAGGTACACAGCCAAGCAGCCTGTTATTTGGGAGGAAACAGCTTATTTTTTACAGGATTATTTGAATTTTTCTCTCTTGTTACCGATTCTTCAATTTGAAGAGGTATAGTTTCTCAAAAAGTTCAGGCGACATATAATCCAGAGTGGAATGTAGTCGTTTACGGTTATAAAATACTTCAATATATTCGAAAATACTAGCTTTTGCCTCTTCTCTTAAACGATAATTGAAAAAATTTGTATGCTCTGTTTTCAATGTATGAAAAAAACTTTCTGCCACTGCATTGTCATAACAATTGCCTTTTCCACTCATACTCAGCTTGATTCCATATTGATCGGTTAATCTCCTAAATTCTTTACTTGTGTATTGGCAACCCTTATCCGAGTGATGCATAAGACTCTTTTCAACAGTACGATGCATCACTGCCTGCTCTAATGCTCTTGTCACTAACTTGGTTTCCAAACGGTCTCCCATACTCATTCCCACAATTTTTCTAGAAAACAAATCCATGACGATTGCTAAATAAAGCCATCCCTCCTGTGTGGGGATATACGTAATATCGGACACCCAAACGCTATTTGGAATATTTATCGAAAAATTTTGATTCAAATGATTAGGAGTTGTCTCTGCATTCTTATCAGGTGTTGTGGTCTTCTTTTTGAATTTCTTCATTTTTGCCCGAATATGCCCTTTTCTCATCAGTCTAGCTACTCTTTTTCTTGAACAACATTCTCCCTCATTTTTTAACTCAATATATATTCTTGGGCTCCCATATGTTTTACGGCTTGCTTTATGAATTTGTTTAATTTTCTCTGCAAGCCTTTGGTTTTCTTTTTCTGTTTCACTTTGCTCACTCCTTAAAAATTTGTAGTATCCTGAGCGAGAAACTTCAAGTAGTTCGGCCATCTTTTCAATAGAAAACTTTTCCTTATTTTGTCGCATAAATTCAAACCTCATGTTTTTGGTTTTGAAAAGATGGCCACTGCTTTTTTTAAGATATCTCTTTCCATTTTTACTTCCGCTAACTCTTTTTTTAAGCGGTAGAGTTCTTCGTTACAAGGTCTTAGAGATCCGGAACCAACAAAACTATCAGCCCCTCCCTCTTTAAATTGCTTAACCCACCCTGCAAGAGTTGTCATCGGGATGCCCAGGTCTAACGCTTGCTTTGATAAACTTTTTCCGCTTTCCCGATAAAGTTTCACTGCGTTTAATTTGAACTCATGATCATATTGTCTTTGATTTTTCATGGACTCTTCCTTTTTAGCTAAAGATTATTCCTTGTACGAGTTCATTGTGTCCATCAAATTGTAGCAAGTCCAGTACCTTGTCATCCAGGAAAAAGGCCGCTTCAAGGTCGTTCTTATGGACCAGCGGGACGCAAAAGCTGCATTAGAAGAAATGATAAAAGACAAGCAGACAAGCAGCGGAAGAGATATTTATCTCATCTCTTCTACCGGAAAAATTATTGCTCAAAATACGCAGAAAAAATTTGATTCATTGCAATGGAAGCAAAATCCTGAACTTACCATTTTGACAAAAATATTCTCACGCCAACTCAATTTTACCCGGAATGAAATCCAATATCTTGCCTCTTTGGAGCCGAATCTGCTCAAAACCTATCTTGACTTTTTTAACAACGAGATTGCATACTGTTGGCCGCCTATTGCCTCCATTTTGACGGAGCTGCAAAGCCGGGTTGAAAAAATGCAAAAATTTTAAGAACTTGTTCAAAATCTCCGGAAATTGTGATTTTTAGCGAATTTTGAAACACATCGGAATTTCTCTTTGCCAAAAACCAAATTTTGGAACAGGGCCGGTATACCGATATATATGAAAACTTTATACTTTTTACCCTTGTTTTTTCCCTTTATCGTGTTTGCCAATACGGTTCCTTTAAAAATTCAAGAAGCAAATACAGATCAGAAGCGCTGCTTTGGTCTGATGCAAAAAACCTCGCTTCCTGAAAACGAAGGCATGCTGTTTATTTATCGCAAACCCGCCTGCATATCGGTTTGGATGTTTAACTGCTTGATTGATCTCTCCATAGCATTTATTGATAAAAACGGCATAATTGTTGAAATCCATGAGCTCAAGGCTTACCCGGAAATGATGGATCCCGAACGCGTCGTATCAACCATAAATGATTTACACTTGTATCCGCCAAATGATCCGATTTATCAATTTTTCCAGCGAAAAAGAACTGTTTCGAAAGCAAAAGCTCAATATGCTCTCGAAATGAACAGCCAATGGTTTTCTAAAAATGGCATACACCCGGGCGACAAGTTGGTTTGGGAGCCGGGAAAATCAAATGCAACGATTCTATTGCAAAATCGCCGCAAAATCAGGTATGGTTTCAAGTGAGACAACTTCTAAGACAGAGGAGCTATTTAATGTCAAAAAAGAAAGCACATGCCATATCCAACGGAATTTTCCTTATTAGCTTAGGAATATTAATTTTTACAAATGCCTGGTGGCCGGGCATATTAATCGCTCTTTGGGCGACATTGGCATCAAGGCAATACCTTACAGGAAGAGTCTATCAAGCCATTATTACATCAATCATTTTAATCGGCCTTTTTGTCGTATCCTTAGTCAAATTCGATTACGCTATTATTGCGCCTGTCTTACTTGTTGTCGGCGGAATTTTTCTCATTGTTCGAGAATATTTTTTTGAAGGCGACACCAACGGAGAAGACACCTCTGAAATAATCATTGAGGAGGCAGACATTGATGAGTCGGAAAAGAATGATCAATCATGAGTTTAGGTCAAAACGAAAACTCATCGTTTGAAACAACCGCATCTTTTATCGAAGGACATGCTCCAAAAGCAGAAGAAGTCAAATACACAATCGGCCCATACCAAATATTAGGAGAAATCGGACAAGGCGGAATGGGAGAGGTTCTGCTGGGATACGATGTTCAATGCGGCCGCCGCATTGCATTAAAAAAAATCCGTAAAGATCTCATCGAATTCAAAAAACTGCATAACCGATTCCTCAAAGAAGCACGGATTACAAGCCAGTTAACCCATCCCGCTATTATGCCCATCTATTCCATAGAAGATCAGGGCGACACTATTTATTATACGATGCCATTTGTACAAGGTGAAACATTAAAACAGATACTTAGAAAAACCAGAGAACAAGAGAAGCAGGGAAAAAACCCTCACTATATTGGCGAATCGATTCCTGCACTAGTGCGCATTTTTATTACTGTATGCCAAGGCATTGCCTATGCACATTCGCACGGCGTTCTCCACAGGGATATCAAGCCTGAAAATGTCATGGTTGGAAAATATGGTGAAATATTAATTCTTGACTGGGGGCTTGCAAAGCTGATTGAAAGCGATGAGGAAGACTCTATAAAAATGCCATCTAACGACCACTCTCTAACCCGGCATGACAAAATAGTGGGAACAATAAACTTTCTCGCCCCCGAAAGAGCTTTAGGATTGCCTGCAACCATTCAAACAGATGTATATGCGCTAGGAGTATTGCTTTATCAAATTCTCACGCTTCAAAATCCGTTTCATAGAGGTTCCCTGGAAGCATTTCGTAAAAATTTTAACAAAGAAGTTCTGAATGACCCTGTAGAAGTCGCCCCTTATCGAGATGTTCCCAGATTATTGTCCGGAATTGTATTAAAATGTCTTCATAAAGATCCTTCTCAACGTTATCAAAGTGTCGATTCTCTCATTTATGAATTAGAAAACTATATTGAGGGGCGGTCCGACTGGTTTGAGTTCACAACCCTTGATATAAAAAAAAGTCGGACTGGGAATTTCAAGAAAACGTTCTTATTGCAGAACATATTGCAATCACTCGATCAGCTGATATCTCCGAGTGGGTAAGTTTAATGATTTCCAAGCACTCTTTCCCTGAGAATACAAAAATTGAAGCAGAAGTTGCCATTGGAGAAAAAGGGCATGGAATCGGGTTTTTGCTCTGTATTCCGGAAGTTGCGGAAAGAGAGCATCTCAATGATGGCTATTGCTTATGGCTTGGCTCCGATCTCAATCAAACAACTAAACTTCTCCGCTCCTCTGTCGAAGTTGTCGATGCCCCGGAAATTTTCCTAACAAGAAGAAAAAATATCGAATAAAAATAGAAAAGATCGATCACAACATCCATTTTTTTCTTAATAACCGGTTACAGTTTTCCTATATTAGCCATCTTCCTATAGCAGGCACGCACATTGGAATCTTATCCAAAGACGCCGATTTTACTCTGGAAAACATCCAAACATTTACCGGCGGACAAAACATTACCGTTAATTGTTTAGCAGTGCCTGATGCATTTCTCGCTCATCGTCATTTTGATTTTGCTCTCAACGAATATCGTCGCATTGGATACTCATTTCCGGGAAGAGCAGAAGGACGGGAAGCGATGTTTCGCGCAGGCATCACTATCATCGAAAAATCAAAGCAAACTCATAATCCTATTGAAAAAGAACGTCTATACGATGAAGCTTTATTGGAATTTGAAAAACTGCACTCAACTCCCGGAGCTCCATTAGAAATCTGGGAAAAGCTCATGTATATCAAGAAATGGGAGACGTTAACGAAGAAATCAAATGTTATGAAATAGGCTTTAGGCGATACTTGAAGCATCCTCTTCTTTCATTCCTTCGTGATCAGCTCATCTATAGAATGCATGAAATGGCCAGACCCATCGCAATGCAGCTTATCGATTTATGTTAACCGCAGTGAAAAATCTTCCAAAAAATTTATTTAGCAATCACTCAATGCAATTATTTGAAAGCGTTAAAAAACATTGGGAACCTCTACCCTTCATAGAAAAAACATCAATGACTGCCCATGATGCAAAAACTTCTAATCTGGAATTTAAAACATTGCTTGCTTTTTGGATTGGAAATCCTCATGCCCTCCTAGAATGCATCCATATAACCACACAAGAAGACACCCCAATCTTGTTTTATTAACTAATGCCCTTTTTTGTTTAATTGAATTAGGATTCGCATCCCTTGCTCAGGAAGCGTTAGAGGCGCTGCCCAAAAATCTGCAGAAAAATAAGCAAGTACAGCTCATTTGTATTGCCATTTACAGTCATCAACAATCTCCGGAGCGAGCGATCGACCTCTTCTATTCCGAAAAACAGCACACCGACTTCAGCTTTGGAGATACAAGGCTTATCTTACACATTATCGAACAAGCACTCGATAGAAAAGACACTGCCGCTGTAAAAAAAGTTTTAGAAAAAATAGACCCTGGTTCCTTTCCGGTTATGCAGAAACACCTTATAGACAGTTATCAAATCTGGACTGCCCTTTATGACCATAATTGGGATGATGCCGGCAGAATACTTCACCAATACCCCTTAACAATTCTCTCTCAAGAGGACTCTCTTCTTTTTGTTCTCTATGGGATCTGGTTATCTGTAACTGAATCTTTAGAAATTGCCGAAGCGCATTTTTCGGCGGTAATGGATATTCCTTTTCCCAGATCATACACTTTGCTTGCACATAGGTTAATTGGAAAATTATCAGAAAACAGCCTTTGGTTCCAAAGATCTTTCCCTTGGGAAAGAAAACAACTCTTCCGCCAATTAGCTCTTTATTATGACTGTATAGGCGAGATGCAGGAATCTCAAAAATTCAAAAAATTTATCACAAAACACTGATCCAGGTTTTTCTTAGAGCCTGTTCAAAATCTCCGGAAATTATGCCATGGGTGCATTTTTAATGTTTTATGAGACCTTTAAACTGTATACCGCTCGTGATTCAAAATTTGGTTTTTGGCAAAGAGAAATCCGGGCTGGCAATCAAATGGTTTTCTTGATAAAAAGAAATCAAAACTCAAAAACAACAACCGGGAACAATGACTAAAACGCTGCGTATCTTTGTTACAACTTGCAAACCCATGTGGCGGGTAGAAAAAGCTCTTGAATATACTATTCATAAATATTGTACTCCACCTTTGGAAGTCACATTTTTACGTTCAGGAGACCCTGGATGGCTGACAAATATTGATTTAGGAATTTCCTGCAAAGATACAGCAGCTATTAAACAGGCCGGATGCTGGAATATTGGCAGAGACCATCCAACCCCTTATAGTGGAGAGGGATGGGCCACCCCATTTACGTGTTTCCGTTTTACTATTCCTGAGTTATGTCATTTCAAAGGGCGGGCGATCCATTTGGACGCTGACTTTATTATTCAAAGAGATTTAAGAGATATTTTTGAAACAGATATGACTCACCCGATCATGAGCCCGCACTGCCGTACAGATTTCATGCTGATTGATTGTGAAAGAATAGCGGAAATGCAAATAATGGGAATGTGGCCGTCAATTGAAGAAATGAAAATTTCAGGGGACGACATCAAAACCTATAAAAAGAAATTGCTTCGTTATCTATTTATTGGCGATGCACCTAAAGAGTGGGAAAGCTGGGATGGGGAAAACCTTTCAGAAAAAACTTACTCCATTCATTATACCGAAATGCGAACACAACCCTGGAAACCTTATCCGGAGTATTTTGACTATCCTATCTATCCGAATATGAAGGCGGGATATATTTTTTGGGAGGAGTACGCTGAAGCATTAGAAGCTGAAGCATCGGTGTAATAGGCAACGCGACACCCCGGCATCAGCGAAGCCCGAGCTCGGCGTAGAGGCGCTGCGCGTCGGCGTTGCCCGTCGCGCACCTCGAGCGTCATCCGCGCGGCCCCCAGCGCCCGCGCCGACTCGATCAGGGCCACCAGCATCCGCCGGCCGATCCCGCTGCTCGACGCCACTCGGGGTGCACGGCGAAGGTCGTGATGTGCGCCTCGTCCACCATCAGCCACAGACCCACCGAACCCCACCGGTACCGCGGCACCGGCCCGGGCCACGACGTAGCGCGCGAGGCGGTTCGAGGTCAGCTCCTGCTCGAACGCGTAGACGGGCCACGGGAGTCCGGAAGCTGAGCCGCTCGATCTCCTGGACCGCCCCGATGTCCGCCGAGCTCCATGGGACGCGATCTCGCACCGGCACGGTCACAGCCACTGAGCAATACGTAGATCGCCTTGTCCTGTTGCTCGACGAGTACCGTATTGCTTTTCC
>CAVVNU010000005.1:0-44999 GCA_963749725.1 Waddliaceae bacterium | reverse complement strand
CCCCGTAACTTTTTCTTGTTTAGAAAAATTATTTGAAGACAAAAAAATCTCTTCCATTTCTTACGTCTGGAGCGAGGAATGGAAGAGTGGAAAACTATTGAAGAGTGTAACTTGTTTACCAGCTAGATTTTGTTACTCCTGGAATCATTCCGTTAGATGCCATTTCTCTAAAGACAAGACGAGAAATTTTGAATTTTTTTAAAACTCCTCGACATCTTCCGGTAATTTGACAGCGGTTGCGAAGTCTTACAGGAGAGCTATCTCTTTTCATCTTGCTTAATGCAATGCTAGCTTCCAGTCTTTCTTCTTCGCTTAGACTAATATCGCGAATTTTTTTCTTAAGTTCCTGTTGTTTTTCCCATTTACGGTTAACGATTTTTTCACGACGTTTTTGTTTTGCGATTGATGATTTTTTAGCCATGAGTACCTTTTTACTTTTTTCGAGCCGGACCTTTTTGCCGTTTTTTACGGTTTGGGTCTTTTTTGTTAATAACGTAAAGGCGTCCTTTGCGACGAACCAGCTTGTCGCCTTTTGATGGATCAGCCTTAATCGAAGCTTTGACTTTCATGTTAGTGTAATCCTTAAAAACGTATAATAGATGACGATGCTAACACTTATAGATGATCATATAATTGAATTCAATCATTATCTCGACTTTGTGCATTTTCAGGCTCATCTTCCGAGAGAGGCAAGCTGTAAATAACATCTTAAATATTATCTTTAAAAGCATTTTTGAACAGGTTCTTAGAGCTCGACTTTGCAAAATTTTTGGACGAAGATGCTTGGAGAGGCAAACTTCAGTGCAGGTGAATTTTGAGGGATGGGTATATTTATACCCTTTATTGAGAAATTCATTTAGCTGGAAGAAGCCTCTCTGTGCAGGCGAGTTCAAAAATTTTGCGAAGTCGAGATTTGATGTTGTCAAGGTTGAGCACAAAGGCGGAAATTTCGACTTTGGCCTTACAAAAAATGATAATTCTCTTGATCTTTAACGAATAAAGCGATAGGATTAATGCTTCAAAATAACAAAAATATGTAAGGAAATACGATGGTAAAACGCACCTATCAGCCTAGTAAAAGACGTCGAAAAACTGAACATGGTTTCCGCAAACGCATGCAAACAGCCAGCGGCCGTAAAATTATCAACCGTCGGCGCCGAGCAGGAAGAAAAGCATTAACGCGCGCGTGATTTCCGGTTTTCCAAAACATAATAGGCTTTTAAAAAAGTTTCAGTTTGTACGAATTTTTAGATTTGGTAAGAAATATGTTGGGAAATATCTTATATTTGAAGTACTTCCAAATCATAAAGGTACCGCACGATTGGGTCTAACCGTCTCGCGAAAATTTGGAAAAGCATTTCAAAGAAATCGATTTAAGAGACTTCTTAGGGAAGTTTTTCGATTGGGGAATTTTTCAGATACAAAAGGATTGGATATTAATGTGAAACCAAGAAAGAAAGCGAAGGAAGCCGATTTTTCCCAAATTCGAGAAGAGTTTATTGAACTTTTTCATTCTGTAATTTATGCCGATCGCGTTTCAAAATTCGAGATTTCAGCTTTAAAAAGACTTGTGATTAAACGATTGCAAGCCGTTCAATATTAATCAGTATTGAATGGCTTGCAATCGTTTGATATCGGGGGATTTCTCAAATTCAAAAGCTTAATTTTGAAACGCGATAGGTATAATGTTTTAAAATTTTACAAAGTCGAGATCGGGTAAGCTTCATTCCGGAATTATATCTTTAAAATATTTTTTGTTTTTTTGTATTAGGTGTTTGTTCGTATTGGCATTAAGACAGCTTTTACAGCCAAAGTATTGAGGCGATTTCATGCAATTTTTTCTAAAAAAAAAGTATATTCCAACAATTATTTTGCGGCATCGCAAGGAAAATTTAAAAAAATGCAGTTTAACCGGATTAGAGCAGAGAAATGACATGCTTTTTTATCGATATCCTACACAAAATCTTCCGGATCTTGCTGTATATGTTATGCTGACGATTGATGCGCCGATTTTATCGCCCGAAGAGAATCAAAGTGGAATTTTTTTAATTGACGGGACTTGGAAATATGCTCAAAAAATGCAGGCATTTGTTGAGTCGCGGCAACAAGTCGTTAAGAGAAGTTTGCCGGAAGGATGGAAAACAGCTTATCCTCGTAAACAAGAAGATTGTCCTTTGCCGGATAGAGGTCTTGCCTCTGTAGAAGCGTTGTTTGCAGCTTATTGCATCTTAGGGCGCTCTACGGAAGGGCTGCTTGATCATTATTATTGGAAAGAGCACTATCTATCCAAGAACGTGCTTAAAATTTCTGAAAATTGTGATTTTTAGCGAATTTTGCTTTGTTTTTGCTATCTCAGCATGCGAAATTTTGAAGGCGCAAAAAGCACTTTTTCAGAGATTTTGAACAGGTGCAAATATTAATTAAATACTAAGCGGCTTGCGAACGTCCAATCACGAGAGCTTTTTCTTTGCCAAAAACCAAATTTTGAATCACGAGCGGTATATATTAAAAAAATTGGACTAATAATAAAAAATATAGATATATAAAAAATTATTTTATTTACGCTAATTAATTTTTTTGTTACAATACGTACCGATAAATATTAAAAAATGTGGAGAAATTGGTATAGTGCTTTCATTTATAGAAAATTTTGAAAATTTTATTTGGGGATATTTGGGAGTTCCTATAGTTGTCATTCTTGGAATTACTCTTACCATGCAATCGCGCGGATTTCAGATTATTCAATTTCCGGTTGTTCTCAAACGTTTTTTTAAATATTTTTTTGTAAAAACTACCGGTCAAGGAATTCATCCGTTAAAAGCATTTTTTGCTTGTGTGGGTGGTTGTGTCGGAATTGGAAATATCGTAGGGATTTGCACTGCAGTGCAAATTGGCGGTCCGGGCGCGTTGTTTTGGATCTGGATGACGGCAATCATTGGAATGGTTGTTAAGTATGCCGAGGTATACCTTGGAATCAAGTATAGGGAAAAGAACGCAGATGGAACCTATTCCGGGGGGCCTATGTATTTTTTTAAAAAAGTCACTAAAAAATCATGGGTGCCTCTTACCGTTTGCTTGTTGTTATGTATTTATGGAGTTGAGGTTTATCAATTTCGTGTAATTACTGAAAGTTTATCCGTTAATTTTCAAATCCATCCTGCAATTATAGCGATTGTGTTGACTTCAAGCGTAATTTTTGCGGGCAGTGGAGGAGTTGCCCGCGTAGGTCGAATAGCAAGTTATATGATTCCGGTTTTTGTCATTTTATTTATCGGAATGGGTTGCTGGGTATTAGTGAATAATTTTGAGCAAATTCCGGTTGTTATTTACCGGGTTTTTACTCAAGCCTTTACCGGTAGTTCTGCTGCAGGCGGATTATTTGGCGGAGCTCTTATGGTTACGATCTCGCAAGGAGTTAGGCGGGGATGTTATACAGGGGATTTGGGCGTGGGATATGCTTCGGTGATTCATAGCGAAAGTGAAGTCGAGTCGCCTGAAAAACAAGCATCTTTAGTTATTGTTGATGTGTTTCTTGATACTTTTATTATTTGCACCATGAGCGTAATGATGATTTTAACCACAGGCATATGGCAAAAGCCGATGGAGGCCGGGATGTTGGTTCAAACAGTTCTTGCCTCTTATTTTCCCGGAATGGATTTTTTTATGCCTTTGTTTTTGTCTTTGCTTGGGTTTTCTACGATTGCAGCATACTTTGTTGTAGGGCTGAAGTGTGCCCGCCATGTGTCAAAAAAATGGGGGCCGATTTGTTTTAATATTTATGCAGCTTCTGCCCTTATTCTTTCCGTCTTCTTTGATACAACGCAGGCTCAATCTGTAATGGCAATTTCCGGTGGTTTGCTTTTGGTAATCAACAGTTGGGGGATTTGGGTTCTTCGAAATGAAGTTTCCTATCAGATACAAGATCGGTTTACCGCAAACCTATGTAGTCGACCCTGAAAAAGTCCCTTCGAGTGAAAAAATAAGTTTTTTTGAAACAGAAAAAGTGATCGATTCCTTGTTCAACCCTCAAGGGGTTGAACGCGTCGTCGATCCCATTTCCTGTTTCAAAAAAACTTATTTTTTCACTCGAAGGCGCGGACGTCTCGAGAAAAATTTGCAAGTATTTGAATAATACCTGTCAAAAGCTTGCAAATTTTATCAAATTCTCTTCCCGGGGCGGGTGCAAATTTTTCTCTCTGCGACCTTACTTTTTCAGAGATTTTAAACAGTTTCTAATGCTGTATCTGCATCTGCTGTTTAATGTCTGGCCATAGACGCTTTGGAATTTCTGCTCCAACAAGTTGAACAACTTGGGATCCCGTAATCGATCCAAAGGCTGCGCAAATATCTAGCGGTTGGTTTGTAAGAATGCCGTGAAGAAATCCACTGGCAAATAAGTCTCCTGCACCTGTGGTATCAACACTATTTACGCAATTTGCCGGAAAGTAATGTTGACTATCCTTATCTCCTACCCAACACCCTTTTTCTCCCATCATTACGATCGCAACATCAACGAGGTTTCTAAGATATCGGCACCCTTTTTCAGGTTGAAATCCTGTGAGCTCAAGCGTTTCTTCTTCATTGGAAAATACAATAGAAACGTAATTTTTTAGCAAATCCAAGATAAGTTCACGGTGATGCTGCACCATTTCAAAACTTCCCATATCAAAGGATATTTTTGCCCTGGCATTTTTACCATACTCCATTGCGCGATGGGTTAATCCTGCATTAAGAAGAGAGTAACCTTCAATGTGTACAAGTTTTACACCCTTAAAGTCTGTCATGATAAGATCATTGCCATTCATTTCTCCGCCGGCGCCAATAAAAGATCGGCATGTTCGTTTGCCGTCAGGAGTAATTAGGCAAACAACATGCGCTGTTGGAGAAGAGCTGAAATTGACCAAAGGTCGAATGCCTAAATCTTGCAGATCATCTATTAATGATTCGCCGACAGAGTCTTTTCCGATTTTTCCAATGAATCCACATGAGTGCCCTAAAGCTGTCAAGCCTTTTATGGCGTTGCAGCAGCTTCCCCCGGTTTTTTTTAAAGGAATAGAGCCGCTTTCTTCTATGATTTTTGTAAGTTCTTCAAATGTAACAACTTCCATTCCATAAGGTTCTCCCGAAATGGAATGCAAGTAATTAAATTCCACATGAAGCAGGTGGTCAAGAAGGGGAGTGCCGATTCCCAAAACTTCAAGCATGTTCTTCACGGTTTGAAAGCAGTTTGATGATATATTTACGGTTGGCAAACAGATATTCCAGCCCGGACAAGAAAACGCATGCTGCTGTAGCGCCGACAATCCATGTGCTAAGCAGGTGCAGGGATGCGGTAGAAATGAGCCCAAATGAGTGAGGAATCATTAGTCCGAGGATGAAAAAAGCGGCAACTGCCTGGATGATCGCTTTGATTTTACCTGTTATTCTAGCAGCTAGGGTGAAGCCTCGCATTGCACAAATTGTTCTTAGAGTACTAATCACCGAGTCTCTATAAATAAAGACAAAAATCAAAATCATAGGGACTTGAATTGGCTCTAAAGTAAAGGTTAAAAATACGGAGTTTCGGTAAATACTGTCTGCCATTGGATCAAGTATTTTTCCCAGTTCGGAGACCTCGTTGCGTTTACGCGCGATATATCCGTCGAATGCATCGGAAAATTCGGATATCGCTAACAAAAAAATAAGAACAAATGGCAAAGCAGTGTCGCTAATGCCGATTTGTTTATGTGCGATATAAACCAACAAAAAAATTGGGCTGATAAAAATTCGAAAAAAAGTAAAGTAATGAGCGATATTCATAATCGCGTCATATTACATGATTTTCATAAATCGAATCAAGCTTTGCGTAACCGGTTGCCCTGTACCGATTGCAGCGGGGCGCCAAGCGTTAAAAGAGTTTTTGAATAGGTTCTTGAGGGATATTATATGAGCAAAAGGAACCGCATGCTGCCAGGGAGGGGTTCGCTGGATTTTGGGTGTTGTTTTTCAGGAAGATATGCAGAATGCGAATGCGGGAAACTTAGTGGAAAACATATCCGAGATAGGAAGGTTGTTTCTTAATTTTTTAAAGCAGGAAAAGGCAGCTGAACGAGGAATAGAAATCAAACGTCAAATGGCAGGGCGGGAAGACTAGCGTTTGAGTGAATTGCAAAACTCAGGCTATACCGCTCGTGTTTTGCAATTCACTCATTTGTTCAAAGTATTAGGTATCAAATCTTTTTGATTAAGTCTCTTCCTCGATAAGATCGGACATCTGTTTATCGGAATCCTGTGATTTAAAATAATCTTTTACATAACTTCTAATTTGTTTTTCTTTACGCCAATCCCCTGACTTTATTTCCATAGCACGAAATGTCTCTTTTCCTTTAAAAACCCATTCCCTAACATTTTTTGAAAGAAGAAGAGCGCCTCCCAAAGTAATAATCGATAGAAGAATCCCCTTCCATCTCATTCCTTGTTTCTCTGCAGTATAAACTGTTACACTCCTACCATTAAGCTCGCCGCCCTTCATTATTATTGTTTGCTTCTCCACCTCATTCTCCATATCTAGACCAGGAACGCATTCATTAAGAAACCGCTCAGCTTGAGTATGACTTGTACAAACTTTATTATGAACCATCTTTAACCCCCCTGTCAGGGCACAGGAAATTAGAACAAATTTTTGACTGAATAATAGAGATGAAATATTTTACTTGCCATCTAACCTAAGGAGTTAAAATGGCAGGTAAAAAAGGAGAGATTCCATCTCACGTTAAAAAAAAGCAGTTTAATCATCCATCTATTGATCATCCAGTAATACAAAAACTCGAAAACATAGAAGACTTGCGCAAGCCTTCTCAATTTTTTCGTTATTCTTTAACAAGCGTTCTATTCATGGTTTTAGTCTCGCAAGTTTGTGGGGCTAAAGATTGGCCGCAAACGGTAGTTATGTGCGATGGAATGAAAGATTGGCTTGAAAAATACGTAGATATGTCTGAGGGAGTACCTTGTGAGCGCACCTTTAAAAATATATTCAATCTCATCAATCCCGATTCAATGGAGGATTTGTTGAAGGAAACAGCGGATCTGGTAAGAGGAAAACTCAAAAGAGAGATTGTGAACTTTGATGGACAGACTGAAAGAGGAACAAGCGATAGAGCTAACGGTATTAGCGGAATTCATCTGCTGAATGCCTGGAGCGCAGACAACGAAATTTGCCTTGGACAAATAAAAGTTGATGATAAATCTAATGAAATCACTGCTATGCCTCTACTGATGGATAATTTGGATTTAAAAGATACTGTTGTGACAGCGGATGCCCTTAATACGCAAAAAGCAATTGTGGAGAAGGCTGTGGAATGTGGCGCGGACTATATACTTCCTGTTAAAAGGAACCACGAAACGCTCTTGCAGGAGATAACATCTGCCTTCGAGCAATTAGATATAGATCAAAAAAAAGCGCATGAACACTGGGAAAGAGCAATATCAAAATCGAAAGAACATCGAGATGAAAAGTGTTGTAAGAAACTTTTGGAGGAAGGCCCGAGCAGCTGTGGGGCAACCTTTTGGGAAAGCTTAGAGAAAGGACATGGAAGGATTGAAAAAAGAAGCTGTACAACCTTGGTAGCAAATGGGCTGCCATCTTCACTAGAATGGAGAGGTTTGAAAACAATTATTCGAATATGCAGAGAGAGAAAGCAGAATGGGAGGGAGGAAACTTCAGAAACTGTCTACTATATTAGTAGTCTTGGACAAGACGCAGATTTTATTGCCAATGCTATAAAGGGTCATTGGAAGGTAGAAAATTCACTGCATTGGAGATTGGATGTAATATTTGGACAGGATAGGTCAAGGTATAGAGACCGAAATGGAGCGCGTAATCTAGCTGTATGTCGGAAGTTGGCTCTGAATCTCCTGCAAAAAGAGACTACGCTAAAGCGAGGTACAGCAACTAAGCAGGCCGCGGCGATAGCTAATCCAATATACAGAGAAAAGGTAATCAAAAATTTGTTCTAATTTCCTGTGCCCTGACCCCCCTGTTAAAATTAAAATTATAAACTAATCCCCTTCCCCTCTACCAAACTCTTCCTTAGAATTTACAGATGAAGAGGAGGCATGCATTTAGCCGGTTTCGGCATTTATCCACTTCTCAAAATGTTCTAAAACTTTTTCATGCTTTTTTAATTCACCGGATTTTGGAACTTCTCCGCTTTCTATCTGATTTTGCAGCAAATCGATATCTTTTTGTGCGCGTTTTTGCTTATTTGCACTTAAATTTGCTTTATCTTCAGTTAGAAGGTGCAGTTTTATTCGATTTACCCTCTCTTCATTTGTCTTGAGAATGTCAACCTTTTCCCGATATTTTTTAACTAAATCTTCTATCTTTTTCTTTTCTTTATCGTCGAGTTCTGAAAATTTTAAATCATCCAGGCAGCCCTTCGTATTTCCATAATTAACGTTTATCAATCCTGTTGCATAACCTAAACCCTTCAACATCGTTGAAGGACCTGGTCGATGTGTGAAGTACATGCCTAAGGTTTCTCCAAGAAGTTCTGTTTCTTTTAATTTAGCGTTTCTATCCATGGTCGAGTGCTGGCTGAGAATGCCGTTATAGAGTTCTGAAGCTCTTTCATGAGGTTCCAACCCTCTAAGATTTTTTCCTTCCAATCTGCTTTTATTGATCAGATCTAAAATTTCATTTGGATCAGCTTCCATGATTTCTTGGTGCTTGGCAAATTCAGGATAACGAAATACGGTGTCTAAAGCTTGTTCAAACCTTTTAGATGAGAGTGATATTTCTTTGTCTCCAATCGTGCGCTCTGTTTTGGATTGATTTGTAAATAGAACCATTTTCTCGCCGCTGTCGTCAAATAAGACAACAGCAAGAGTGTTTGCCGGACGATCTGCCGATACTGTAGTAGGTCTGAACTTCGCAACACCCGATCCATATTCTTCACCGCTGAATCCCAGGCGGTTTTCTTTTACATAACCTTCGTATCCGCATAAGTTGGTTTTCATCAAATCTGTGATGCATTTATTTACATGCTCGTATTGGGCATTAGCAGGGTCGAGCGCTGCTTTATGGGTTGATATGTGAAGTTTTAGAGCGAGAAATGCAAAATAAAGCCTCTGCCTCACAAATTTTGGAGAATCGAATCGATTGGGAACCTTAACACCGGTGACTATCCATTGTGTTTTTTTAAGAGTGACCTGGTTTCCATTGATGACGACGTCAATTTCCCAGGTAACAAGATATTTAATATAATTTTCTCCTGTTTTATCGTCATGATGCACATCTGCTATTGGAGAAGAGTCTGCTTGTCCGCCATCTTTAAGATATTTACCTTTTATCCTTTTTACAACGCCATCGTCTTGTAATTTTTTAAAAACATCAAGTTTTTCGGTTTCATCCATCCGGCTAATATTGTAGCCGGCAGCCTCAAGCAGCATATTTTGCAGGCACTTCATTGTGTTTCCTTCAGGAACATTGCTATCCGGAAGGTCCGTTTTAATTTCATCCGGCGGAATTTGGTCCAACCTTTCAATATCGCTTTGAGTTTGTCGATTATCGGTCGTTTTTTTAACACTGATATCAACCTTAGGCGATGAAGTATGTTGGACAGATAATTGGACGCTATTAGGGTTGTTATATATTGTCATATTTATTGCTATTTTATTTGGATTTTTTAGTTTATATTCTCATTATAACATTTTTAAACTTAGTTTTTAAATTAATTTTTGTTAAAGATTGTTGTTTTTTTCTACTATTGGTGTTCGGTTGGATTATTGAACCTACAAGTGGTCAAATAAAGCAATTGCCAGGGAAACCCCTATGTTAATGGCCTTTTATTCAATTGCGTGTTTGATCGGAAATCACATGCATAATGATGAGCCTCTAACAGCAGAAAAGGCAGCGTGGTATTACAAGGAGACCGTTTTGTTCTCTGATTTAATCAAAGCGATTCGAACTCAACTGCGGAGAGATAATTTATTTTTCAGAAGGAGGATTCGACATTCTCTAGAGAAATTAAACGGGAGGAACAGGGTGTTTGGAGGGATTGGTTGGTGGAAACCTTGGCTTGAGCGGCTTAATTTTTGCAAAGTCGAGTCAAAGTGTTTTTTTATGACGATAAATAGAGATTATTTGCGGAAGAATTCAATAATTTCTTCTTTTTTGTTCATGGCATCCTGATAGCCTAATTGAATAAGTCTTTTGATGTAAGGGGGTTCGAATAGCAAAGTACTGATAAGGCCTCCGGATTCTTCCGTAGAACCCAATCCTTCTAAAAAGAACCTAAGAGCACTAGGTATATTGTCTAAGTATTCATGGGAAATTTGCGCAATGTCCTCTGAGGGTCGTATCATGCAAACTTCAATTTTTTTAAGCGGTGTGTTTGCATAGTCTGAAACATAGTTTAGCGTTTCGTTTATTCTGGAAAGTCTTTCATAATCAAAATCTACAGCATCCAACAGAAGGGCATTGAGAAGAACGCTTATCATTCTTCCCATTGAGGGGGCAATGACCGTGTTTTCTTTAGTCGAACCCGGTTCTTTTAATGTGATGACCAGAAGTTTCTCAGCTCCAAGTCTTATAGGGGGGCTTAATGGCGTGCTGTTTCTGATATTGCCATCGGCATAGTAATGATCGCCAATCTTATGCGGAGGAAAATATAGCGGTATGGCTGATGAAGCAAGTACATGATCAAGTGTAATTTTTGTTTCAAGAACAACTCTCCTTTCTCTAATCCAAGGTTCTATATTTTGATTGGTTTCAAAAAAAATATAGTTTTTTCCGTCTGTATAATTCACCGCAGTGATTGCTAGACTGTCCAAAACCCCTTTTTGAATGTTTTTGTGGATTTGTTGAAAATTTATCTCCTTATGCAAAAATTCTGATAAAGGTGCATTGTCAAGAAGCGAGCGCGATTTTTTATGCTTGATCATTTTTCCTGAAGTCAACTCAAGAAGCATCCTAGCAGCCTTTTTCCCAATTATTATCTTCCCGGTACGAATGATTTTATTTGTCCTAAGATTATTCCAGGTTTCAATTAATTTAGAGGAGGCGAGAGGAATATTGTGGGCATAAGAAGCTATAAAGGCAGAATTGATCGCTCCGATGCTTATACCCGAAAGAATGGAAAAAGGGGATTTTATGCCAATTTTTTCCGAAATTTCACTCACCGCCTTTAGAGCGCCTGCTTGGTAAGCGCCGCGCGCGCCTCCTCCGGATAAAATTAAACCGATTTTTTTTGATTGCATAATTCAATTTGTAGATTAATTTTTTATATTTGAAAAGGATGTTTTTAAAAATGATTCATTGACTTTGGAAAAAACCGAATTTTTAGAACCTGTTCAAAATTTCCGGAGATTTTGAACAGGTTCTTAGAGAGCGAGCGGCGAAGGAGGGATTTTTTTTAACTACGCTATTGCAAATAAATCTAACAATAGATAATCTGTATATCATTAAATTTGCCGAATTCTGGGGTGTAGCCAAGCGGTAAGGCAGCGGTTTTTGGTACCGCCATGCGCAGGTTCGAATCCTGCCACCCCAAATTTACTGTGGTTTATATAGATAGCCGATGATAGATAGTCCCGAAGCGATTTTTTTTACCGGATCTCACATCCTAATTTAGCAGAAGAAATTGCTCAAATTTTAGGGGTTAAACAAGGAAAGATTGCATTAGAGCGATTTCCTGATGGAGAGATTTCTCTTCAAATTTTGGAAAACGTTAGAGGGCGCGATGTGTTTGTTATGCAGACGATCGCCTTAGATCCTAACGAGTATTTGATGGAACTGCTGATCATGATTGATTCTCTGAGGCGAGCCTCTGCTCAGTCAATCGCGGTGATAATTCCATATTTTGGGTATTGCCGTCAAGACCGCAAAGACAGTCCCAGGGTGCCGATCACGGCAAAACTTGTAGCAAATCTCTTGCAGCATGCCGGGGCTACTCGTGTGCTTACAATGGATCTGCATACAGATCAACTACAAGGTTTTTTTGATATTCCTGTTGATAATTTGTATGCAAGGCCTTGCATAGCTGAAAAAGTTACGCAAGAATTAGATTTATCAAATTTGGTTGTTGTTACACCCGATATTGGAAGTGTAAAGCTCGCAAAAGCTTATGCTCAACAATTAAATGTCGATTTTGCCATTGTCGACAAGCATCGTTGCGACTCTTCACATGTGGAAGTTGTAACGCTTATAGGGGATGTCAAAGGAAAAGATGTTCTTCTCGCTGACGATATGTGCTCTACAGCCGGCACTTTGGTGTCAGCAGCGAATGCCTGCCAAGAGAAGGGCGCCAATCGGATTTTTGCAGCAGTTACACATGGATTATTTGTGGGATCTGCGGTTCAAAAAATTGAAGATAGTCCGATTGAAGTGCTGTATATGAGTAACACAATACCATATACTGAACGGTTGGAGAAATCTACAAAGATTCAAACCGTTTCTGTCGCCAAACTATTTGCTCAGGCCATTCATTGCATTCTTTCGCGGGAATCCATCTCATCCTTATTTTCTCTTGAAAGTTGTTCCCAACCGTCAATTAGCCATAGTTATACCGATCGTCTTTCAAAACTTTGAATCGCGGGTCGGTATAGTCTCAATTTTGCAATGTTGAGTTAAAAAATGTGAAAAATACAAATAGCTAATTGGAATAATAGTAATTATTGCTGTTATGTTCCATCATCCTAAACAATTTGGGGGGTGTTAGATGAAACTGAACATCGTAAAACGGACTGCAGACAAGAAAAGCGACTGTAAAGGTCTTCGTCATCGAGGAAAAATACCGGCCGTTGTTTATGTCCGCGGCAAAGCTTCAGATCCTATAGCAGTGGAAGCTGCCGAATTTGAAACAATTTTGCGTACCATTAAACAGGGGCGTTTATCTACAACAAAAATCACTTTAGTTGACGAGTCAGGAAAAGAAATGCCGGTTTTGGTTAAAGATATCCAGTATCACGTGACGACATACAGTATTCTTCATCTCGATTTTGAAGCACTTGCAGATAATATGAAAATCAAGGTAAATGTGCCGATTGAGTTCACTGGCGAGGTTGATTGCGCGGGGATCAAACTCGGCGGAGTTCTAAGACGTGTGATACGACAGTTGCGTGTTCAGTGCTTTCCAAAAGATCTTCCGGACTGCTTTGCAATGGATATTGCAACATTGGGTCTTAAAGAGTCGAGGAAATTAGGTGATTTAAATATCCCGGAAAACGTGAGGCCTTTGATGGATCTCAATGAAGTTGCAGTTGTTATTGCGAAAAGATAAGAGTAAATCGTTGTGGCGGCATTCAATAATCGACAGTTTGTATTTATCGGACTGGGTAATCCGGGAAAAGAATATCAAATGACGCGCCACAACATGGGATTTCTTGTGATTGAAAGCTTTTCGAAGCTTCACGGAATTCTCTTAAGAAAAGATAAAAGTTTAAGCGCGAAAGTTGGCAAAGGGATAGTAAAAGATCAAATTGTGCATCTAGTCATGCCTTTAACCTATATGAATCTTAGCGGTCAAGCTGTGCGCAAGTACTTAAATTATTTTAAACTCACTGCAAACGATATTGTTGTAGTGGCTGATGACGTTGCAATACCTTTCGGAGAACTCAGACTGCGCTCAAAGGGATCTGCCGGAGGGCATAATGGTTTGAAAAGTGTCGAACAGCATTTAGGCAGCAGTCAATATGCCCGGTTAAGAATGGGGATTGGCAGAAAATTGCATCCTAAGGAAGAGTTGAAAGACTTTGTTCTTGATTCTTTTAACCGTCAAGAATTCGACAATCTTCCCTCCATTCTTGACAAAGGAGCTGAAGCGTTGGAGTTGCTTTTAATAAAGAGCCTAGCCAATGTGATGAACGTCGTAAACAGCAAAGTTAAACCCGAAGAGGAAAAACAAAATGGGTGAAAAAAAGCAAAATTTATACGAAGGAATGTATATTATCAGCGCGACTTTAAGTGAAGATGCGCGTAATAAGGCTCTTGAACGTATACAAAATGAGATCACTTCTCGCGGAGGAGAGATCCATAAAACTCATGATCAAGGAAAAAAAGAATGGCTTATGAGGTTGAAGGCCGCAGAGAAGGCTATTACTACCTCATCTATTTTAGCGTTGATCCGGCTGCAATTTCCGAAATTTGGAAAGAATATCATTTACATGAAGATTTGATCCGTTTTATTACGCTGCGTACGGATAAAATATTAGAAAAAGTTGAATTCAAGGCTTTAGCCGAATCCCAATAAGGAGAGCAGATCATGTCCAGAAAAAAATCAAAAGTTAGAGCTCGTTTTGCAAGAATGAGCAATGGCCGGCCCCGAAAGAAAAAGCAATGTCCTTTTACGGCTGCAGGCGTTCAAGAAATTGACTATAAAGATGTTGAAAAACTCTCCAAGTTTATCACTGAGCGCGGTAAGATTCTTCCACGTCGTATTACAGGCGTTTCGGCTTATCACCAGAGAATGCTTTCTACCGCAATAAAACGAGCAAGGCATATGGCTTTACTGCCATTTGTCGCAGAATAGACAATTAAGGAGGCAGACAAATGGCAAATCATTTACTACTAATTGAAGATGTAGAAGATCTTGGACGCAGTGGAGATGTCGTAAAGGTCAAAACGGGATATGCACGCAACTATTTAGTTCCAAAACAACTGGCAGTAGTTGCTGACCGGAATGCGCTTCGCATGCAGGAAAGGCTGCAGGAGAAAAGAAGGCAAAAAGCTGCAGCAGACAAAGCCGGCGCCGAAGCTTTAGCTGAAATAATTAAAGATGCAATTTTAACGTCTGTTGTAAAAGTCGATGCAGAAGGGCGTATGTATGGATCTGTTTCCCAGCTTGATATTGTGCACCTTTTGAAAGAACAAAAAGAAGTTGAGATTGAAAAGAAGAATGTCCAATTAAAGCATCCGATCAAAGAGACAGGAATTTATCATATATCTTTAAGGCTAAAAGAAGGTGTTGAAGCTGTTTTTACTTTAAAAGTGATTTCAGAAGAGGGCGGGATTGTTCAATCTACTGCCTCTGAAGAATAGTTGCAGTTTTAGAATGTTTATACCGAGTTTTTGACTGTTTTAAAGTTTGGTTTTGTCGAAGAGAAAGCTCTTGCAATCATCTAAGAACTTGTTCAAAATCACAATTTTCTGAGATTTTGAACAGGTTCTTAGGGATGACTTTTTGACGCAAATCCTGTTCTAGTAGATACTAGACATTTTATACCGCTCGTGTTTCAAAATTTGGGATTTTGGCTTTGAAAAAGCCTCGTGGTTGAACGATCGCAAGCCGCTCAATATTGATTAATATTGAGCGGCTTGCGATCGTTCAACCACGAGAGCTTTTTCTTTGCCAAAAACCAAATTTTGAAACACGAGCGGTATAACTGAAAATTTGGAATGTTGTCATGAATCTTGATGATCTCATTGTTGTTACCGGCGGAGCCGGTTTTATTGGAGCCTCAGTTGTTCGACACTTGAATGATTTGGGCAGTCATCGCATTATCATTGTTGATAACTTAGAAAAGAGCAATAAATGGCAGAATCTCGTCGGAAAGAATTTTCTAGATATTATTTCTATTGAAAAATGTTTCGAATGGCTTCAAGGAAAGGAATCTGAAATTGGGGGATTTATTCATTTAGGAGCATGTTCGAGCACGGTTGAAGTTGACTCTGATTATCTATTGAATAACAATTATCGATTTTCCGTTAAGCTGGCTGAATATGCATTGAACCACAACCACCGCTTTATTTATGCATCTTCTGCGGCAACGTATGGAGACGGCTCTAAAGGTTTTTCCGATGATCATGACCTGTTGGAACAATTAGAACCTATGAATATGTATGGTTATTCAAAACACTTATTTGATCTTTGGGCAAAAAAGCAAGGTGTTTTGGATCAAATTGTCGGACTTAAATATTTTAATGTTTTTGGGCCCAATGAGCGGCATAAGGGCAGGATGGCATCGGCTATTGTTCATATTCTACCGCAGGCTGTAAAAGAGGGAGTCATCCGCCTTTTTAAATCTTCGGAACCTGAGAAGTTTGCCGACGGCGCCCAATGCAGAGATTTTATTTACATTAAAGATGCCGTTAGGATGACTTGCGCCTTTCTGAATAATAATGCTTTCGGCATTTTTAATATTGGTACAGGGAAAACAGGCACTTGGAATCAAGTGGCGCATTCCATATTTAAAGCTCTCGGCAAGCCTGTCAATATTGACTATATAGATATGCCGATGGATTTAGTTGGAAAGTATCAAAATTTCACAAGGGCCGATATGAGAAAAACGGCAGGAATCCTTGGACAAACGGCTATATGCGAGCCTCTTGAATCAAGCATTATCGATTATGTCACCCAATACCTGATGACAGGAAAAAGATGGTAGACCTTCTTCGTGCATTTCGTCAGATAAAATCGCAGCCTGTAATAGTAATTGGTGATTTGATGCTTGACACTTATACTATAGGGAAGGCAAAGCGGATCTCTCCAGAGGCTCCGGTTCCCGTTCTTCAAGTGCAAAGCGAAGAACACCGCCCCGGAGGCGCCGGAAATGTCGCTTTAAATCTGGTTTCCATGGGAGCGGATGTTAAAATGGTCGGAAGGATCGGCTCGGATAAAAGCGGCGCGCTTTTGCTTGAATCACTTGCAAAGGAGGGGATTCATACAGAGGGCATTTGGTCTCAAACTGATTATTGTACTCCGGTTAAGAATCGGGTGATTGCAGATCATCAGCAAATGGTTAGAGTAGATTATGAAACCCTTTCTCCTTTGCCCGAAATCATCGAACAGCAAGTGATCGAACGTCTTCCCCAATTGCTTGACTCTGTTAAAGTCGTTGCAATATCGGATTATGGCAAGGGGATGATTACTTCGACATTGGCGGCAGCGCTTATAGAAGCCTGTCAAATGCGTGCGATTCCGGTAATTGTCGATCCCAAGGGAATTGACTTTACAAAGTATTGTAATGCTACGATTGTTAAACCAAACGAGGCGGAGTTGTATGCAGCGGCAAATCTTTCCCCTGACGCGCCGCTTGACCTTGCAGCAAAAAAAGTTTTAGACACAACAAATGCTGAAGTGTTAATGGTCACGCGTTCAGAGGAAGGGATTTCTTTATTTTATCAAACAGGTAATCGTGAGGATTATCCGGTCAAAGTATGCGAGGTGATTGATGTCACAGGAGCCGGCGATACCGTATTGGGGATTCTTGCGCTTTCCATCGCAAATCGATTATCAATGATCGATGCGGCCAGGCTTTCTAATGCAGCTGCCGGAATTGCAGTGACACATTTTGGCTGCGCTCGTGTAACTTTATCGGATCTTGCACGAAAGCTGCTAAGTGAAAATACAGATAATAAAATGTTTGATGAGCAGCATTTGTACGCTTTGCAGGAAGCGTTAAAAGGTAGAAAATTTGTTATACTTGCCGTATCTGTTTCAAATGGTGTTTTGATCCCTCTTTTTGATGCAATTCACACACTTGCAAAGAAGAATGAATGGGAATTGGTCGTTTACGTTGAAGACGACAATCCGGATCCTTCATTAATTCGCGTGATTGCATCATTGCATGATGTTGATTATATCATTGTGCAAAGTCAAGGATTAAGGCATATATCCAAGCTGCTGCAGCCAACGGCTGTTTATAACTTGGAGCTCAACCGGATTGCAGGCTTGTCATAAGTTGAAGATTATACCGTCGTATTTTAAAATTTGGGATTTTGGCTTTGAGAAAACCTCTTGGTTGAGAGATCGCAAGCTGCTTAGAACCTGTTTAAAATCTCTGAAAATTGTGATTTTTAGCGAATTTTACCTTGTTTTTGCAACCTTTAAAACTTGCGCATACTTGGAAAAGCAGAGAAGTTTTAAAGGTTGCAAAAACAAAGGGAAAGGCGTAAAAAGCACTTTTTCAGAGGTTTTAAACAGGTTCTTAGAAAAAAAATCGCCGTTGCACAATAACTTTGGGGAGTTCGTATGAAAGAAAAACAAGACTTTCAATGGAAGAGGCATCCTGATGCAGAAATGCTTCTTTATGAATTTTTATTTTTGTTTGAAGGAAAAAACTCCTGGATTAAGAATTTGGCAGAAAGTTTGAAAAAGCACACAAGCACACGTTTATTTGATTGGATAGATCATTTTGTCGTTTTTCCGTCAGATGACTTGCTTAAAAGAATGGAAAACGCCGGATTTGTAAATCAACAAGATATGATTTATTGTCATCCGGGCGCACAACTGCCAAGAATTGTTTGTGCTGCTGAACAAGATCATCCGGAAGGCATCGCTGTAAAAGTTGAAAGTTGCGCTGAGTTCCTTTTAGTACATGGCGTTTCTTCAGACATCGAAGGATCGCCATTTAGCCGTTTTCGCCGTGCTTTAATTAACAAGCATCAAGATATTGCTCTTTGGGTCGTTGAAAGAAGGTGCTATCCGGAAATTCAACCTTGTTATACATCAGAAAAACAAGTAAGCGAGTACTTGCTTGCAAGAGAAAAATGGGAAAAGAGAAAGCGGGCAATTGAAAATGAAGATTTGGCTATTGATAATGCTATTCAAGTCGCAAATGAGATGGTTCAAATGATTGGCTGCGATCTTGCTGCAAGCGCTGTACTGGAAGTTGAGAGAAAGTATTGGCAGGCTCGAAACCACGCAGGCCAGGTGCAAAAAAATCGGCAGGACAAGTTGGGGATGGGATGGGCTAACCATGACCATCACACTTTTCGCTCTTCTAGAAAATATTTTTCTCAATTGGTTCATTTGTTTGAAATTCTTGGTTTTCATTGCAGGGAACGATTTTATGCGGGAGAAGAAGCTGGATGGGGCGCGCAAGTGATGGAGCATTGCGGTGCAGGCCTTGTCCTTTTTTTGGATCTGGATTTGTCTCCCGAGGAGCTGCAGATCGATTTTTCCCATCAAAAACTGCCCGAGCTTCCTGCATTAGGAACCGTCGGGTTATGGTGTGCTTTGCATGGGGATTCCATTTTAACTGCAGGGATGCATCATCTTGAAGCACAGTTTGCTTTTGAGGATCTTGCCGATGACCTTTATCATCATGGCATTGGAATGATGCAGCCTTTTAGCGACTTTTCATATTTAAAGCAGGCCTTTTCGGAAGGGGAGCAATGGGCTGTCGACCCTAAACGATTGGATCGTTTGTTATCCGAGGGAAAAATTACCTTTGATCAAAAGAAACACTTTCTTGATTGCGGAGCTGTGGGAAGTCATTTGGAAAATTTGCAACGAAAAGAAGGGTATAAAGGATTTAATCAAAAAAATGTCAGTTTTATCATAAAAAAAACAGATCCCAGGGAATGTTTTCACACGACTTAGTGTTTTTGTTACTGTTTAATTCGAGGGTATCTTTATCGCTCTTTTTTTTTAGAATGCATACCCGGCGTGTTTCAAAATTTGGTTTTTGGCAAAGAGAAATTCCTCTTGATTGCCCTGATCTCGACTTTGCAAAGTCGAGCTGATCGCAAGCCGCTTAATATTGATTAATATTAAGCGGCTTGCGATCGTTCAATCACGAGGCTTTTTCAAAGCCAAAATCCCAAATTTTGAAACACGAGCGGTATAACTCCACAAAAAATGAGGGTGGAAAATATCGTTTTCCTGTTTGTAAATTTCTGGTAAATTTTGCTGTTTTACGTTATATTCTTAAATTTCAATATAATCATAATTAGCGATCGATACATGCTGAAAAGTATGACGGCTTTTGGCCGTTCTCAAAAAAAATTTTCCATTGGCAACGTTACTGTAGAAGTGCAGTCTCTGAACCGTAAATTTCTTGATGTCGGAATTTCTTTGCCAAATGAACTTGCAGCCCTTGAAATCCCGTTGCGGCGGCGTGTCTCTTCTCAAATAAATCGAGGAAAAGTACAGGTTAAAGTATATCTTGAATATGTTGAGAACATGCCGATATCCGTAAAACCCAATCTCCCTCTGGCCAAAGAGATTCAAAAAGCATGGCAGGCGATTGGAAAAGAATTGCATTTGGCAATGGAGGTCGATTTCAGGCTTTTAGCGCAAATGCCGGATATTCTTCAGTTTCATGTAGAACAGGAAAAATCGGACTCTTTTGAAAAAGTGATACTGGAAACACTGGATGAAGCAATAGATTTTGCTCGAAAGATGAAGGAAAAAGAAGGCAGGATAATTGCAGAAGACTTTGATCGGCGCTTCTTAAAGATGAGTCTGCTGGTTGAAGAAATTCGAGGGAAAAGTTCTCTGGTAAAAGAGAAAAATCGAGAAAAATTGAGACAGCTTCTTTTGTCTGTAATGGAGGAAGGAAGCGATTTTGAAGAACGATTGCTTAAAGAAGCATGCCTCTATGCCGAAAAAGTTGATATCGCCGAAGAAATCACACGACTGCTTTCCCATATTGATCAATTTCGCGGTAAAATGAACCAAGGAGATGAGCCGGTAGGAAAAACTTTGGAATTTCTTCTTCAAGAAATGCAGCGCGAAGCGAATACCATTGGATCAAAGAGTCAGGATCTTGAAATCGCCCAACATGTTGTTGAGTTGAAGACAGAAATAGAACGAGTTCGTGAGCAGGTGCAAAATGTTGAATAGTGTTCCAAAACTTTTAGGAAACTGCGGCATCGGAAAAGTTTTTGTGATCAGCGCGCCCGCCGGGACAGGAAAAACGACATTGACGCATATGCTGGTAAATGAGTTTCCTTCTATCGTTCAAAGCGTTTCCTTTACGACTCGCAAGCCCAGAGAAGATGAAGTCGATGGAATGCATTACCGCTTTGTCTCAAGGGGTGAATTCGAGAAAAAGATTGACCAAGGCGAATTTCTCGAATTTGCTGATATCTATGGAGATTTGTATGGAACATCGCGTGAGTGGGTCGAGGGGCGTCTTGAACAAGGCAAGCATGTCGTTTTAGTGATCGACACACAGGGCGCATTAAAGTTAAAACAATGGTATTCCGCAACTTATATTTTTATTATACCTCCTTCTTTTGAAGAATTGCGAAGAAGATTATTAGAAAGACGCACCGAAAACAGTGCTGTGATTGAAAAACGGCTTGCTTGGGCGCGAAAGGAAGTTGAGAGAAGCGATGAATATGATTACCGCTTGGTCAATGACGATCTTGCAACAGCGTATCAAGTGTTGCGCAGCATAGTGATTGCTGAAGAACATCGAGTGCTTAAAAGCGTATGCCGGCCGTGATTCAGCAGTGGGGAATTTGTATCGCTCGCAATTCAAAATCCCGAATTTTGAAACACGAGCGGTATATACCGCTCGCGCCCTCAAAATTTGGTTTTTGGCAAAGAAAAAGCTCTCGTGATTGAACGATCGCAAGCCGCTTAATATTAATCAATATTAAGCGGCTTGCGATCGTTCAATCACGAGGCTTTTTCAAAGCCAAAATCCTAAATTTTGAAACACGAGCGGTATAGAGGTTGCAAAACAAATTGAAAGGCGCAAAAAGCACTTTTTCAGAGATTTTGAACAGGTTCTAATACATTAGGAGTTTAGATGGAGATTATTGATAATTTAACCAATGAAAAAATCAGCAAGAAATTTACTAATCAATTTGATCTTGTAAATTATGCAATTAAACTTGCGGACGATATGATCCGGACAGGCCGTTCTCCCCGCGTAAAAATGCAGACAGAAAATCCGGCATTGCTGATTTTGGAAGAAATTGCTGAAGGCAAAGATCAGCTGACTTTTAAAGCGCAAGAGGGTCAAAAAGAAATCCGGGAAGAAGCCGGTTTTGAGATAGAAGTTATTGAAGAAGAGGTTGAAGAAGAAGCGTTATCGGAGTGATGATTATTGCTGTAATTACCAATCAGGATATTGTTTATTTTGGGGCATTGCTCTTTCTTATCTTGTTTGGACTTGCAGCAATGTCAATCTTTAATTGGTGGTTTTCTTATAACCCGGCTTGCCCGTCCCCTTATACAGGACATCCTATGAGAAGCGGAGCGGATTTGCACTGGATGACAAAAGAAAAAGTGCTGCGTTTTCTTTATAATCGTCATGAGTATCATAATCGTATGTTTGACATAAATAAAGCAGCTATTTGTCGTCAAACAGGAAGAGTATTTCCCGATTCTGTGAACTGGCTTGGGTCATTAAAGACGGATTGGGACTTTATTGCCAAGCGTTATCCTGGTGATTTTGTTTCATGGGGGAGTTTAACAGAAATTCAGAGACTGCATATTTTGGATATGCACGCTTCTTTAGAAGGGTTTCAGGTTGATTTTTCTTCGTCGAATCCTGCGCCGCGAGATGTTGAACCAGATTATGCGCTGCTATCGCCCGGACCTCTTTATGTAGACATCTCAACAGGGGTTTTAATAGGGTGGCAAAAAGTTCCTGAAACGGAACTCGAAGTGCTGATTGTGCAAAAACCTGTGGAGCGTTATCTCCCCGGAATTGATAGTAAATATTAATAGGAAAAGGTGAAAATGAGCAGACAAAAAGTATTGATTACATCAGCTTTGCCCTATGCTAACGGACCTCTTCATTTCGGGCATATTGCAGGCGCTTATCTTCCGGGAGATTGTTATGCCCGCTTTCAGAGGCTTATTGGCCGCGACGCGTTATACATTTGCGGATCCGATGAGTATGGAGTTGCCATTACTTTGAGCGCCGAGCAGGCCGGTCGTACGCCTAAGGAGCATGTTGACATTTACCATCATGTAATCAAAAATTTATTTGATAAACTGAATTTATCTTTTGACCACTATTCCCGAACAACTTGGGAAGGGCATCAAGAGCCGGTCCATCAATTTTTTCGCGATTTGCTTGCTAATGGATATATTGAAGAAAAAATAACAGACCAGCTCTACTCAGAAGTTGACAAACGTTTTTTAGCTGACCGTTATGTAGTTGGAACATGTCCGGGATGCGGTTTTGAACAGGCGAGAGGAGATGAGTGTCCTCAATGCGGCGCCAGTTATGAGGCGACAGATTTATTGAATCCTCGTTCAAAATTAACCAATGCTACTCTTACCTTGAAACCCACGAAGCACTGGTTTTTAAAACTTGAGCTATTTAAAGATCAGTTGACAAAATGGCTGAAGACTAAGGATTGGAAGCCCAATGTTGTCAATTTTATAAAGGGTTATATTCAAGATTTAAGGCCTCGAGCAATCACCCGTGATTCAGATTGGGGGATTCCTGTTCCTTTGCCTAATAGCGAGGGAAAAGTCTTGTATGTTTGGTTTGATGCGCCTATTGGTTATCTTTCGGCGACGATGGAATGGGCTAGAAAAATTGGCAGGCCTGAGAAATGGAAAGATTATTGGTGCGACGAATCCACGATGCTGGTTAATTTTATCGGAAAAGATAATATTCCCTTTCACGCAGCAATTTTTCCGGCCATGGTGATGGGGCAGAATCAACCGTATAAGTTGGTCGATCAATTGCCGGCAAATGAATTTTACATGTTGGAGGGGAGGCAATTTAGTAAATCAGATGGTTGGTATATTGATCTGGATCATTTTTTTAGCCGCTATACTGCTGATCAGATTCGCTATACAATAGCTTCAAATGCGCCAGAATCTTCAGATTCGGAGTTTACCTGGAAAGACTTTCAAAATAAGTGCAATGGCGACTTGCTTGGGAAATTTGGAAATCTTGCCAACCGCATTTTGGTTTTCTGCCGCAAAAATGTTGAAGGCAAAGTTCCCGGAAAAAGACAAATTGATAATGTTGACCGTGTCTTTTTAAGTGATATTGAGTCTTTGGTCAATCAAGTTTATGACTGTTACTCAACGTTTTCTCTTAGACGGGCGTCTAGAGTAATTATGGAGCTTGCTCAAAAAGGAAATGGATATTTTGACAGCAAGCAGCCTTGGAAATTGGCAAAGGACCCTAATAGTAAGGATAAGCTGGAAACAACTCTTTGGTGTTGCCTGGAGTGCTTGAAGCACCTTGCATTGATCTCTTCTCCAATCATTCCTGAAACTGCCGATAAATTGTGGAAAATGCTTGGTTATAAAAAGTCGATTCAACAGCTGGGATGGGAAGCGATCGCTCAAACGGAAATTCCGGAAGGACAAAAGTTGTTAAAGCCGGAAATCTTATTTTTTAAAGTGGAAGATGAAGAAATTGCGCAGGAGTTGGCTAAATTGCATGCACTATCCCAACCTAAAAAAGAGAAAGAAAAACTGCTTGATTTTGATCAGTTTAAGCAGCTCGATTTACGCATTGGAGAAATTCTTTTTGCAGAAGAGATGAAAAACAGCCAAAAATTATTAAAGCTCAAAGTTGATCTAGGAGAAGAGAGTCCTAGAACAATCGTTTCAGGAATTAAGCCTCATTATCAACCGGAGCAGTTAACCGGAAAAAAGGTCGTGGTGGTTGCAAATTTAAAACCTGTCAAAATAATGGGTGTAGAAAGCCAAGGGATGATTCTTTGCGGCGAAAAAGAAGAAAGGTTGGAATTGCTATCGGTGAATTCTTTGCCGACGGGAAGTAAAGTTTCTTAGAACCTGTTCAAAATCAATGGTTGATTCTTTTAATAGAATTTGCTAAGATCTCTCTCAAATTTGTTTGAATAGATGGAGTAAGCATGCCTAAGTGTCAAGTAACCGGAAAGAAAACAAAGCGCGGAAACAAGTACAGCATCCGCGGTATTGCCAAAAAGAAAAAAGGAATCGGACTAAATATTACCGGTAAAACAAAACGTACTTTCAAGCCGAATATTGTGCACAAGAGAATTTGGTTTTCTGAAGAAAAACGTTTCATTACCTTAAAATTGTCAACTACAGCATTGCGAACCATTGATAAATTGGGAGTAGGAGCTGTTGTGCGCGATTTGCGTGCTAAAGGACAGAAGGTATAATTTATTTTCTGGGGACGTCGAGCGGGATCCATTTTTCGCTCACGTTGTGCCTTTTATAAAGATGGCGCTCGGTTTCATTTTCAACTAGAGCTTCATTTTCTTTGTTTTTTGTAATTTCTTCTTTATAGTCTTTTACAATTTTTAAGAGTTCATCGATTCTTTCGACTTCTTTTTGTGTTAAGCTATTCCGTCTGCGTTTAATGATATCGGCAAGGCGCGCGATTTCTTTTTTACTAATTTTGATATGTTTGTGGACATCCGGATCGGTCTTTTTTAGCCATTTAAGCTCTTGAACAACCGCAATAAATTTTTGCGATGGATGAAACTGTTTTTGCTGCCTTGCTGATTTATTTCCGCTTTCACGGATTTCTTCGATTTTCATTTTTTGCAGGCTATCTGTAAAAATATGTTCTGCTTTACTGTAGTTTGTTTTGCTCATAATTAATACCTTTACTTTACCTAATTCTAACAAATTTAATAAAAAAAATCAAAAAATGATGATATACCTCTCTTGATTCAAGAGCCGGGATTTCCACTGGCAGGATAGAGATGTTTTTCTGAAAATCCTTTTCCAAAATTCATTCATACGTAATAATTCTTTTCATGAGAAATTTCCTTACTGTTTACGAACGAAGCGATTTGGTGGCCCAACATAAAAAAGAGAGGGATAAACGAATTTGTGATCGCATCAAAGCTGTTCTGCTTTACGACAAGGGGTGGACTCTTATGCAAATCGCAGAAGCCCTTTTACTTTCTGATGACGCTATTCGCCAACACATTCGAGATTATAAAGAGTCAAAAAAGTTGAAACCGGAAAATGGTGGCTCTGTAGAAAAGCTCTCTTTAGATCAATCAGAACAGCTTGAAAAGCATTTACAAGAGCATACCTATCTCTATATTAAAGATATTTTGTTGTATGTAAAAACAGTGTTCAAAATTGATTATACCGTGCCAGGACTGTGCAATTGGATGCATCGACATGGATTTTCCTATAAAAAACCAGACCTCGTTCCAGGTAAAGCAGATAAGGAGCGTCAAGAGAAATGGATTGAGGAATACGAACAACTAAAAAGGTCTTTGACAGATGGAGAAACGATTTGTTTTATGGATGGAGTGCATCCTACTCACAATACTCAAGTGACCTATGGCTGGATCAAGACAGGATTACGCAAGGAAATTGCTGCAAATAGCGGAAGATCTCGACTAAATCTTTCTGGTGCTGTTGATTTACTTTCATCGAAATTGCATGTTCAGGAAGATAAGACGCTGAATGCCGAATCTACTATCTCTTTCCTTAAGAAGATTGAGGACGCCTATCCAACTAAGGATAAAATACATGTGTTTTGTGATAATGCTCGCTATTACCGAAATAAGAGTGTAACTTCACATCTCCAAAATTCTAAAATCAACTTACATTTTCTTCCTCCTTACAGTCCAAATTTAAACCCGATTGAGCGGGTTTGGAAATGGATGAAAGAACGAGTGCTGTACAACACGTATTACGAAGATTTTCACGAATTTAAACAGGCTATAATGAGCTTTTTGGAAAATATATCGGGGCTGGATCCAACGTCTGTTTTTGGGCAAGAGTTTGCTGGCAGAATACGTGATAGATTCAGAGCCATCGGCGCTCCAACTTAGGCAGCTTTTTTGATTTTTACCACAGAGCTCACCGAGATCACAGAGAGAATTCAATTTCTCATTCTTCGAATACCATCCTTCAGCATTTTCACATTGAAGTTGATTAGCAAGCCCTTATGGTAATCAGACATTTTGATATAGGAAAGCAATTGGGCCTCATATAAGGGCGTCAATGCCTTAACAGACTTAACCTCTATAATTACTTGATCATCCACGACTAAATCTAACCGGTATCCACAATCGAGCATAACGTCCTTATAGAAAATTGGTAATGGTACTTCTTGTTCCACTTTTAATTTTCTTAAACGGAGCTCATAGGCTAGACATGCAACATATGCAGACTCAAGAAGTCCAGGCCCTAAACTTCGATGAACTTCTATGGCTGCACCTATAATTTCACCAGTTAAAGTGTCATTCTCTCTTCTCTCTGTGGGCTCGGTGAGCTCTGTGGTAAAAAAATCCATCGTAGCAAGCATAAATTGAAAGGAGACATTGTAGCCTACTGGGTCTTTTAGGTACACAGCCAAGCAGCCTGTTATTTGGGAGGAAACAGCTTATTTTTTACAGGATTATTTGAATTTTTCTCTCTTGTTACCGATTCTTCAATTTGAAGAGGTATATACCCGCTCGTGATTCAAAATTTGATTTTTGGCAAAGAAAAAGCTCTCGTGATTGAACGATCGCAAGCCACTCAATATTGATTAATATTAAGCGGCTTGCGATCGTCCACACGCAAGTTTGCTCGTTGTTAAAAACAAATTTTGAACGGCGGACGGGATTAATAGCAAAAAAACTATTTTCAAATCTCTCTGTCTGGAATAAACTAAAGATAGCGTCAGACTTTTTAGATGATGGTTTTTGGATGATACCGGTCGCGCCCTCAAAATTCGGGATTTTGGTTTTGAAAAAACCTTTTGATTGGACGATCGCAAGCCGCTTAATATTAATCAATATTAAGTCTTTGCCAAAAACCCGAATTTTGAAACACGACCGGTATAGAACAAAGCCGGACAAGGAATCTCATGGAAGAAATTAAAGCAGATATGGTTGTAATTGGTTCGGGCCCTGCCGGACAGAAAGCGGCAATTCAAGCTTCGAAACTAGGTAAGCAGGTAATTGTAATTGAAAAATCCGGAGATCCGGGGGGCAGCTGTTTATTTGCCGGAACAATTCCTTCAAAAACTTTTAGAGAAGCAATCATTGATTTAACCCGTTTTCATGAACGCCGGTTTTTTGGCGGCATTGTGCCGAAAGAAGAAATTACCATGGTGGATCTTCAAAATCGTTTGGAGCGGGTCATTGACGATGAAAAGGGAATGTTGTATCGCCAATTTCGGCGCAATCGAATCCGTCTGATTCAGGGAACTGCGCGATTTGAAAACCCTCATATGGTTGTTGTTATTGATGAAGAGTATCGCATGTTATATCAAATCATTGCAGAAACGTTTGTGATTGCTACAGGTTCGAATCCCAGACAGCCGATTGATATTCCGTTTGACAACGAGGTGATCTTGGATTCTACGAGCCTGTTGCGAATTAAGGATGTCCCAAAAAGTTTATTGGTATTAGGGGGAGGCGTAATAGGTTCTGAGTATGCAAGTTTTTTTTCAGCGCTTGGCACCCAGGTGACAATTATTGATAAGAAAGATCACATACTTCCCTTTCTTGACTCGGAAGTTGGAATCCATTTGCAAACGGCATTAACTGACATAGGGCTTAAATTTTTAGGGGGGAAGGTTCCTAAAAAGATTTCAAGAATTGAAAATAAAGCAGTGGTTGAGTTTGAAGATGAATCTGTATTGGAAGCCGATAAGTTGCTTTTTGCTTTAGGAAGAACAGCAAATGTGGAAGGGCTGCACATCGAAAATGCGGGGCTAAAAACCAATGATTGGGGATACTTGGTGGTGAATGCTCTTTTTCAAACGCAGCAGCCCCATATTTATGCTGTTGGAGATGTGGTAGGAGGTCCAAGTTTAGCTTCTACAAGCATGGAGCAGGGGAGGCTGGCATCTCGTCATGCATGTGGAGCGGAAACCCATCATTTCCCCGCATTTTATCCGATAGGAATCTATTCTATTCCTGAAATTTCCAGTTGTGGATATACTGAAGATCAAATGAAGGAGATGGGGTTTCAATACGAAGTAGGCCGCGCCTATTACTATGAAATTGCCCGCAGTCATATTGCCGGAGGATCAACTGGGTTGATTAAAATTGTTTTCCATGCTGAAACGTTAGAAATTATGGGTGTACATGCCATTGGAAGGGGGGCGACTGAGTTTATTCATGTCGGCCAAATGGCAATTAGCTTTCATGCGAAAATTAATTACTTTATCGACCATATCTTTAACTATCCTACTTATGCTGAAGGTTATCGTGTCGCAGCTCTTAACGGGTATAATAAAATTAAACACAAAAAGTAAGGAAATTTTATTGAATTATGGAACAAGATGAGTTTCCGGAAGAAAAGAAAAGTCAAAATAAGCCGGAGTTTATTTATGTAGAAACAGAGCATTATGACGAAGGACATGAATTCGGAGGCTTTCAAAAGGAATTTCAACAATCTTATCAAAAAATGGAAACGAAAAACTATCCGGCAGCAGTTCGAATGGTTTGTTTTGTTTGTTCATTTTTTCTGATCCTCTTTCTTCTCCTTGCTGCGCCGTTTTTGCTTTTATTTGTTGGCATTAATCTGTTGACTTTTTTCCAACTCAAGCTTTTTTGGGAAAAAACAGTTCAGTTGTGGAGTATGTTTAAACGGATGTTTGTTACAGCTCTTGGATTGTTGATCGCGGTATTGAGTCCTGCTTTTGGACTGTCTGTTATTATGGTATATTTCATGATGAGCGGCGGAAACTATGAAAGAGATTGGGTTGCTCGAGTGTTTAAAAATCGTTTTCGGCAATAGTCAATCGAGTATAACTTGCGATCTCAAAATTTGAATCTAAGAACCTGTTCAAAATCCCCGGAAATTGTGATTTTTAGCGAATTTTGAACAGAGTCTAAAAAAAAATCAGATTCGAGGTATATTTTCCTGGCACCTAATTGATTAATCTGTTTTACTTTATACTAGTCTTTTCTATTTCGGTAAGTTTCCCGTAAAGTGAAGGCATGTATGAATTGTATATTTAGGAGATAGTCATGAAACTTTATGTAGGAAATTTATCTTACAGAACATCAGAAGATGCTTTTCGCGAATTATTTGCACCGTTTGGTGAATTAGCGAGCGCAAAAATTATTTCAGATCGAATTTCTGGACAGTCAAAAGGTTTTGGATTTGTTGAGTTTGTCGATCAAGAATGCGCTAAAACAGCTATTAAAGAATTGAATGGTTCCAGTTTTGAAGGCCGCAACATTGTTGTTAATGAAGCTAAGCCTAAAGAATAGCGCACTCGTTAAAAAGCATTAAATCATCGCTTATACCATGCGTGATGTCAAAGAAATCACGTATGGTGTTTATATCTCTTGCAATTCAGTATCAGGGTTTTTATTTTCTACTTGCTGGCCGTATATTATTGATCCTAAAGATATGCAAATAACTCCTGTCATTGCTCCGCAAGCGGCAGAAGCTGTCGCTCCTTCGATTATCTTTTCGTTTAATTCTTCTTGATCTGTGATAATGTCTAGCGATCTGTTAACTATATTCATCCCGATCCCGGAAATGAATCCTCCTATAGCAACTCCTCCAAAAGTACTTACGGATAAGATATTTTCCAATATATTTATATGCTTTTGAAAAGTTTTGCTTTTCCGGATTTTCTTAAGAGTTCGTTTAGCATCAAATTCTTTGATGGATTTTATGGTGCTTTTGGCGCTGTCTTTTACCGTCTTAACAGCGCTGTCAAACTCCTGTTTTGGATTTTTTCTAAATTTATTCAAAAATTTTGCTGTCTTTATTATTATGTTAATTAGTCTGATAGGGAGTTTTAAGGTCTCGATCAAGACTTTTTTCGTTATTCTGTAAACGCCATAAGCGAGGTACAAGGCTCCGCCTGCAATTGCAATTGAAAAGGCGGCTGCAAATCCCGCTGCTCGGCCGGCGGCAACTAATGCAGATCCAATGGGAAAAAGAACAAAACGGCATCCTATAATTGCGCCTCTTAGCAGTGGATGGAGTCCTGAATTTCGTTTTAAGGTTTTTTTTAGTCCTTTTTTGATTTGGCTTACCTTAAACCCTGTCAAGGTTCTGGAAATTCCGTTTGCCACTTTTTTAAGGATACTATTTTCCGGGGCTTCTCGCTCTAATTCACGCGTATTATTCAACATCCTATTAAAAGCTCTTTCATCATTTACAGGATTAAGACTCGGGTCTTCAATATAGAGTGGAAAGTCGATATCTTCATTAGTTTCGTCAGTAGAATCTGTGAAGAAGTTGCCTTCGCTTGAATCAACTTTTTTATTACCTGTTCTGTTATTTGGATCTACCATAAAGACCCTCTCTGCTTGATGATTTTTTTGACGGCATCGATATGTTTTTGGTACTTGCTAAATAAATCGGGCTTGCACATTTTTTTTGCAAACTCCAAAGTTTGTTCTGCTAAATGATACTGTTCAATGACAATATACACTTCTGCCGTGTGGATATAAGGACCCGGATGGCTGGGAGATGCAATCGAGGCCATTGAAAAAGCTGTCAACGCTTTGATTGGTTCCTCTTTTTTTTGCCAACAGATTCCAAGGCCCAGCCATGGCTCAAACGGCAGGGGATTTAAATGGGTCAACAATATAAAAACTCTTAGAGCCTTGTCAAATTCTCGTTGATTAAAAAAACTTGCGCCTATGCGGTAAAAACCGTCATAAGTATCTTTCTGAATTCCCAGCTTCTCGGCAAGCGTGCTGTTATTGTTATTTTTAGAATCTTCTAAAGAATTTAGTTCATCAGCTGAAATAAAACGACTGGCGCACTCTTCAAGGTTTTTCAGAATTGTTGTTTGGTTGGGTAATTGATTTAAATGTTCTATTACTAGAGAAAATCCTTCATCAAGAAGCTCCAACCCTTCTTTATCAAGTATGAAATCGGTTAATTCTTCAATATCTTTTTTTGCAACTTCTTTAAGTATCTCATTGTCATTTTTTGTTAAATCATTAATAGATTCTGATTTAAGCTGTATGTAATAGTTTTTTTCAATTTCTTCGATAATTGGTCTTAATGTGTTTTTTTGTATATTTCTTATAAAATTATTCATATTAATTTATTTCATTTTAATTATATTCTTAATTATATTTTTAATTTTTTTCAGTGTCAATAAAAATACTTTTATATATCTAGTCGACCCTGAAAAAGTAAGGCCGCCGAGAGAAAAATTTGTCCCCGCTCCGGGAAGAGAATTTGGTAAAATTTGCAAGCTTTTGACAGGTATTATTCAAATACTTGCAAATTTTTCACTCGAAGGGACTTTTTCAGGGTCGATTATCTATACTCGACTTTGCAAAATTTTTGGACGAAGATGCTTAGAGAGGCAAACTCCAGTGCAGGTGAATTTCGAAGGATGGGTATATTTACCCTTCCTGAGAAATTCATCTAGCTGGAGGAAGCCTCTCTGTGCAGGTGAGTTCAAAAATTTTGCAAAGTCGAGCTATAAGCTTCTCTTTCGAGCATTTTGATTTTGTCGGCTCCTTCAGCGTTTTTCCTCAATGGATCGGGTCTTTTTATAGAGAGAATTGCAAAATTCCGGCTCAATCAATTTTTTTTAAAAAAATCTATAGTTTGATATATTCCAAATTAATTCTAATAGAGAACAAAAGAGTGATAAAATGAGTCTGCAAAAAATTCAAGGAATCAAGATTTTAGGTCCAGAGCTTTCCGCCTCTCAACAAATACTTACCTCAGAGGCCCTGGGATTTCTAAAAGAGCTGCATCATCGGTTCAATAAGAGGCGCATTGAACTTCTTGAATGTCGAGTGAAACGACAAAAGAGAATCAATCAAGGAGAAATGCCTTGTTTTCTTAAAGAGACAGCAAATATTCGAGAAAGCCTGGATTGGAGCACAGCTCAAGTTCCCGATGATTTGCAGAGGAGGTGGGTGGAGATTACCGGGCCGACAGACAGAAAGATGGTGATCAATGCAATGAATTCCGGCGCAGACACGTTTATGGCCGATTTTGAGGATGCGAATTCTCCAACTTGGGAAAACATGGTGCAGGGGCAGTTGAATTTGTGCGATGCAGTTAATCGATCAATAGATTTTGAAAGTCCTGACGGGAAAAAATATGCATTAAACGAACACCACGCTGTTTTGCTGGTTCGTCCCCGAGGGTGGCACCTTAACGAAAAGCATTGTTTAGTAGAAGGAGAAGAGCTTTCCGGATCGTTATTTGATTTTGGCCTTTATTTTTTTCACAATGTTCACCGATTGCTGGCAAAAGGATCAGGCCCTTACTTTTATCTTCCTAAACTAGAGAGCTATCTTGAAGCGCGTCTTTGGAACGAGGTGTTTATTGCCGCTCAAGAAATGTTGAGCATCCCTAGAGGAACAATTCGAGCTACCGTATTGATTGAGACGATATTAGCAGCTTTTGAAATGGAAGAGATTTTGTTTGAGCTCAAAGAACACTCTGCAGGGCTTAATGCGGGCCGCTGGGATTACATATTCAGTGCAATTAAAAAATTCCGACGCGTGCCTGATTTAACATTCCCTGATCGCGACCAGATTACAATGACTGTTCCTTTTATGCGCGCTTATACCGAGCTTCTTGTGAAAACCTGTCATCAAAGAGGAGCTCATGCAATAGGGGGAATGGCTGCATTCATCCCTGATCGCAAAGATCCGGATATCACTGAGAAGGCCCTTAAAAAAGTTAGAGAAGACAAGTTAAGAGAGGTTGGCGATGGTTGTGATGGAACTTGGGTGGCTCATCCCGACTTAGTGCCTGTCGTTCGAGAGATTTTTCAACAACATCTTGCGCCTAATGCTAATCAAAAGATTAGACTGCGCGATGATGTTGATGTTCAAGCGTCAGACCTGCTGAATTTTTCTATCGAAAATGCAATGATTACAGAGGAAGGCGTTAGAAACAATATTAATATTTCTATTCAATACTTAGCTTCATGGCTCTCTGGAAAAGGGGCTGCTGCGATCAATCATTTGATGGAAGATACAGCGACAGCAGAAATTTCAAGAGCGCAAGTTTGGCAATGGATCAATAGTCAAGCGCAAACATCACAAGGCCGGATAGTAACAAAAGAGTTGGTTGCTAAATTGATAGATGAGGAGATGGATGCCATTCGATCGCTATACGGTCAGCATTTTCAAGAATTTATTTTTAATCAAGCTCGGTCACTGTTTGAAGAATTGGTATTTGCAAATCGTTTTGTGGAATTCCTTACTTTGCCGGCTTACGCATATTTGAGGTAAAGATGTATACGGAAAAGGATGTTATCGAACTTGCTGACGAGTGGAAAACTTCTTCAAGGTGGCAAGGAATTACAAGGCTTTATTCGGCAGAGGACGTTGTCAGGCTGCGCGGTTCTCTTTGTATCGATTATCCCCTTGCAAGGCAGGGAGCTGAAAAATTGCGGCGTTTATTTGAAGGCAGGCCTTTTATTAGAGCTTTAGGTGCGATAACGGGTAATCAGGCTGTTCAAATGGTTCAAGCCGGATTGAAAGCGATTTATGCAAGCGGTTGGCAAGTGGCCGCAGATGGCAACGACGCGCTGCAGACATATCCTGATCAAAGTCTTTATCCTGTTCAAAGTATGCCTCATTTGATTCGTCGAATGAATAATGCGTTAAAAAGGGCGGATCAAATTGAACATATGCAAAATAATGAAAAAAATGATTGGTTTGTTCCGATTATTGCAGATGCGGAAGCCGGCTTTGGAGGTCCTTTGAATACCTTCGAGTTGATAAAGGCAATGATCGAGGCAGGAGTTGCAGCTGTTCATTTGGAAGATCAGCTTTCTTCTCAGAAAAAGTGCGGACACATGGGAGGAAAGGTGCTTGTTCCCGGCGGGGCGTTTATTCAAAAATTAATGGCTGCTCGTCTTGCTGCTGATGTAATGAATGTGCCAACATTGATTATTGCGCGCACTGATGCTTATTCTGCAAAACTCATTCGTTCTGATTTCGATGAGATCGATCAACCTTTTTTAACGGGGAAAAGATCTGTTGAAGGTTTTTATTTTTTAAAAGGGGGGGTATCCTATGCGGTTCAAAGAGGATTGAATTTTGCTCCTTATAGTGATTTGATTTGGTGCGAGACCTCCAAGCCGGATATTGGGGAAGCAAAAGAATTTGCTCAGGGAATTCATGAAAAATATCCGGGAAAATGGTTGGCATATAACTGTTCCCCGTCCTTTAACTGGCGCGCTAATCTGGATGAACGCTCTATTCGAAATTTTCAAGAAAAACTAGGAGAGATGGGTTATAAATTTCAATTTGTTACCTTGGCAGGGTTTCATACATTAAATGCATCAATGTTTGAATTAGCCTCTCAATATGCTCAGGAAGGGATGCCAGCTTATTCTTGTTTACAAGAAAAAGAATTTAACCTTCAAAAAGAAAATGGATTTTCAGCAATCAAGCATCAACAATTTGTGGGCACCGGATATTTTGATGCGATTACAACTGCTTTGCTCGATGGCAATGCATCAACTACTGCTTTAACCGGTTCTACCGAAGAGGAACAATTTTATTAGAACCTGTTTAAATTCGCTCAAACACGCAAGTTTTCTCAAAGCCAAGATCTCAAATTTTGAAACACAAACGGTATAAGGCGGCGTGGGAGGCGGGTGTAAAGGGAAGTTTGAATATCTACGATTGCATTTTCAAGACCGACATATATTTTCAATGCATAAATAAGAGGAAACAGCAGCAAGGCCTGATAAACAATATCCCACCATTGATCATTCATGATTAGATTCACTATTTTCCAAAGAATGAAAGCGAGTAATATGAATAGTCCGAAAATATATATACCGGGTACTTGTATGCGGTCATGAGTCTTTGGTGTTCTGTGAAAGGGAATTTGCTTTCCGGTTAACCCTTGTTGGCATGATTTCAAAACTCCTGCAAGATTGACAGGAATAAGAAGCAGGTTAAGAGAGGTTACTCGAAAAAGATCAAAATAATCGTATCCATTGAGCTTGAGATCGCGTGCGTATGTCAGTAAATAGGGAAGCATTGCAAGTATGCAAAAGGAGGCCTCTACTGCACTTGGCGCAGGCGAGGCAAAGCTTAATCCGGCTCCTAAAATAAACGCCGGTATGGAAATCAGGTAATAACAACGAAAGAAGAATTCTTTGAATTTCCTCAATTGAAGGGGTCTTTGGAATAAATAATAAAGCAGTTTTGGGAAAATGAGAAGTCCTCCATTTGCCCATCTTCTACGTTGAATTAGAAGGGATCCGAAGTCATCCGGTGTTGCGCTATAGGAAAGACGTTCGGGAAAGTTTTCAAGGGTCCATCCTTTGGAAGCAAGGTCAATACTTGATTCTGTATCTTCAATAACAGTTCTGTCTTGAATGAATCGCTGAATCTTGCAGCCTCTCTCTTCAATTGTTTCCACAATATCGTTAAGTGCTGTTTTTCGCACAATAGCGTTTGCCCCGACCCAATAGGTAGCTCCAAAATGTGCAAATCCTTGATGTGTGATATATTGAAGATCGGTTGTCGCTCCTGCAGCACGCTCTAAGAATCCCGGAGCTTTAGGAAATGCAGAATAGGGGGTTTGGATCACAGCTACGTTTTCATTGCCTGATTTTTCTATTTCATGAATGAGTTTCAGGCTATAGTCATGAGATAAAATTGTGTCGGCATCTAATATGGCAATGTATGGAGAGTCTTCATATGACAAGCTGCCTGCAGGGGATTCTAAAAGATGTAAACCGTTTTTATCATATGATTCCATAAATCTTTTTCCCATTACGCCGATGTAGCTATTGACATTCATTGCTTTGTTGGAAGAATGAGAGAGGTTTTGATACCGTTTTCGTTCAAATGAGCTGAGTTTCGCTGAAAAAAGAGTTGTAAGTGATCGAAATTCCGTTGTAATTTTGGCAAGATTCCAATTATTTGTTAGAGTTTCTTTAGCTAAAATTTCCAATTCTTCTGCTCGGTCGTAAAATGTTAATTTTATGAAAACCTGGTCTGTATGGTTGTTTTTCTTTTCTTTTTCGCCCTGTTTTCTGAACCAGTGCGCAGCTAACAACAATCCTTTTGCTAATGATTTTTTTTCATTTGTTGAATTGGCTTTACCTTCCTTAACTCTCTTAAGATGGCTGCGATAAATTAAGTTCATGTTTTCTTTGGGCTCAGCGAGGAGGTTTTCGATTTCTTGAATGATTTCTCTTGCACGTTGCAGACTTTCCTGATCTCTTGGATGAACAGGATTCGGCGGATCATCGATTAAAAGAACGATTTGTCGATTTTGCCATTTCTGCAAGGCTGCAGATAAAAGAGTTTTACGGACGACGTCGATTTCTTCTTTGTATGAGGGAATTAAGTAGGTAATCGAGTGTTGGTTGATGTGGAAAAATGTTTGCAGTTTGGATAAGTTTGCAGGTTTAAAAAATGATAGTCTTCGATAATAGGCATATCGTGTGGTTAGATAGATGAGAGTTCCATATCCGAGAATGATCCAAAAAAAGGAACGGCATCCAATAGCTGTCCATGATTGATCGGTTTTGAATATAAAATGAAATAAATTAATTTCTAATAAAATTGCTGCTATTGTAATTAAAAAAGTGTAAATAATTTCTTTTTTATATTTCATTGCTTTTTCGTTTTATAAGTTTTTTAAAAGTTTAAACTTTTTTTTTAAAGATAATGTAAAGATTAAAAAATTTGTGCAAATGTTTGCATATATACCGCTCGTGCCATCAAAATTTGGGATTTTGGCTTTGAAAAAGCCTCGTGGTTGAACGATCGCAAGCCGCTCAATATTGATTAATATTGAGCGGCTTGCGATCGTTCAACCACGAGAGCTTTTTCTTTGCCAAAAACCAAATTTTGATGGCGCGAGCGGTATATACCGCTCGTGCCATCAAAATTTGGTTTTTGGCAAAGAGAAATCCCCAATTTTGAATGGCTGCCGGTATAGAGAAGCGGAATCCCCAAGGCTTTCTTGCGATTTGAAGTTTATTGCTCAAATTCTTAGAACCTATTTAATATTTTTGAAAGTATGAATATACCTATCCTTTGAAATTCATTACACCGGATTTTGTTTTCCCTATATAATTTTGCAAAGCTGATCCTGCGAATTGACGGAAATCACATTTTTTAACAACATGATCAGTTATGTCAACAGTAATCGAAAATCATGAGAAAATGCCGGGTGTCTGAAAAAGTTTGCGTAGTCATATGCAATTGGAATAAAGTCGACGACTTGCTCAGTTGTATTGAAAGTGTTTTTAATTCTTCATACAAGAACTTTGATCTTGTTGTTGTAGAAAATGGATCGGATCCGGAAATTGCAGATAAGATCAGAGCAGAGCTTCCATCATCTGTTGTCTTATTGGAAAACATCAAAAATACAGGAGGGTCCGGAGGATTTAATCGTGGGATGGAGTATGCGATTGATAAAAAGATTTATCAATCGGTTTGGCTTTTAGATAATGATGTTGTCGTTGATTCTGACTGTCTTTTTGAACAATTGCAAGAGCTTCGAAAATCAGATCGCAACGCGATGGTCGGGCCTGTTATTCTTCAGTTTGAATTTCCGGATCTCTTACAGGAACTTGGCGCATACATTGACTGGAATAGGTATGATCTGGTTTCCCATTTAAAAAATCTTCCGCTGAATGTTCTTGATCAGCAAGTGATCTCTGTTGATTATCTAGCCGCCTGCTCGATTTTAGTAGATCTGAATAAATTGAAAGAAGTGGGGTTGATGGATGGGGGCTATTTTCTTTACTTTGATGACGCGGAGTGGTGCAAGCGGTTTCAAAAAGGTAATTATCTTGTCAAAGCTACACCTAAAGCAAAAGTATGGCATAAAAGCAGCGCAAGCTTTAAAAAAAACCATATGTCTACCTATTACCGCTGGAGGAACGGATTTCATTTTTTTATGCATTCTATCGGTTCTGAAAATGAAATCAAGGAATTCATCCATAAATACATGTTAGGTGAATTGTTCACAGCCTTGTATTCAGCTTTCAAACTTGGCAAAACGAATGCATTTCAGACAGGTCTTTGCGCAATAATCGATGCTTTGTCCGGCAAGCGCGGAAAAGCGGAAAATCATCGCATACTCCCTTTAGATCATCAAATTTTTGGACGTTTTTTTTCATCCGGCCATAAAAAAATTCTCGTTATTTCAGAGAGCATTGAACATCACAAGATCTTAACCAATTATATCGCGCAACAAAAATTTTTGGAAAAACCTGTCATGTACTATACAAAGTTGCAAGAGGAAGAGGTGCCAAATTCAATGCGGGAGTGGGCGCAAGTCAAGCCGCTCCATGAGCTGAATCAAATAAAAGTCGACCAAGACCAAGATGTTTTTGTGCTTTGCCGCCACATTCTTTCGTTCCCTTCTTTATTGGAAAAGACTTATCAGCCGTTATTGGAAAAGCAGGAATCCCGTGTTTTTTTCTTGGATACGTACAGCAATGTTTATCAAGGATATCAAGCGATGATGAAAGAACGAAAATTGTATAATCAGCTGCAAAAAGAACTCGATGCAGCTCTTGGTCCTTTCTTTGAAAAGAAAATTCGAGAAATTATTCATTTTTAGTGTTTTAAGGAAAAATTTTGATAAGTTTTCAAACTTTCCAAAATTGTCGTATCCATATCAAGATAACGGTATGTGCCGAGCCTGCCTACAAAAGTGATTGTGTCTAACTTTTTTGCTTCTTCTTGATAGAGATTGAGTTTTTCAATGTCATTTTTTAGCCGAAGGGGGTAATAGGGGATGTCTCCGGGCTTTGTATCTTTGCTGTATTCAGTAAAAACAGAAGTTTTTTCGTGAGTTTCCCAAGGAGCAAAATGTTTATGTTCATGTTTTCTTGTAAATGGGATATTTGCGTCAGGATAGTTGATCACTGCATTTCCTAAATAATCCCCTTCATGGATTTCTTCGGCCCAGTAAACAGTACGATAGGATAAACGGCCAAATTTGTGTGAAAAAAATGCATCAATAGGCCCGCTCCAAAAAATGTGGTCGAATTGTTTCAGCTCTTCTGCTTTAAGAGAAGTCTTTAAATACACTTCAATATTCGGATGATCGAGGATATTGGCAACCAATCCGGTGTACCCTTCCTTAGGCATTCCTTGGTAAGGGTGTTCATAATAGTTGTCGTTATAATTGAATCGTATCGGGAGCCGTTTTAAAACAGAGGCTGATATTTCCACCGGTTCCACCCCCCATTGTTTTTTGGTATATCCATAGAAAAAAGCATTGTACAGCTCTTTTCCAATGGTATGCAGCGCCTGTTCTTCGAAATTTTCAGGTTCCTTAATCGAAGAATCTCCTAGTGTTTGAATAAAAGCTTTAGCTTCTTCGGGACGAAAAGCGCGGTTGAAAAATTGATTGATCGTATGCAGGTTGACGGGCAATGTATAAACAGTTGCGCCTACAACAGCCTTGACTCTGTTAACATAAGGCATCATTGTACAAAATCGGTTCACATAGTCCCAAACTTCTTTGTGCTTTGTGTGAAAAATATGGGGCCCGTATCTGTGAATGAGTACTTGAGTTTCATGATGCCTTTCTGTAAAGCAGTTTCCTGCAATATGGTTTCTTGTTTCAAAAATCAAGCACCGGCAGTTGAGTTCTTCACTGCACTTCCTGGCTAAAACCGCGCAGGAAAGACCGGCTCCGGCAAATGCAATTGTTTTATTTTTCATCCTCGAATTTATTTGCTGCAATAACGAAACACCCTTTTTCCGAGTAAATTTTCTTTTCCGAATTTTAAATACACCGCAAGGCTGCAAACCGGCATCTGTCGGAAGTGTTTATTCTATTGAAAATTGTTTAAAAATCCACACTTTTCAGAGATTTTGAACAGGTTCTAAGATGGCCGATTTTTTTCTTCTATTGAGATCTTTCATTTTTTATATCGATTATTTTTTGCTCATATTTTTTTTGCTCCTCATCTTGAATATCTTTTTGCAATTCGCTATATTTAGCATCCTTTTCTTTTTCTACTTTTTTTCTTTTTCTTCTTTGTTGATTAGTTTGTTCTGTTGCAATCAATTCTTGAGCCACTCTTTCTTTGGTATTATCTCTAGCTTTCAAATACTTTTGATAGCTCGGGACCTCTTTTTTTTGAGATGAACCATCATATTTGGAATTAGATATTTTCCAGTCGGATAGAGGAGGTTCTTCGTTATTTTTATCTTGTTTCTTTAATTTTTCCTGTTGTTTTTTATATAAATTTTCTATCTCATTAAAAGCTCTTTGCGAAGCCTGATTAATTGCTATCAGTTGTTCCGGGGACCAAGGAACAACACTAAACTCATCTTTTTGATAGCGCTCGACTGTTCCGTCGATATTGATAATGATTAGATCATTATTTTCTATATCTGAAGACACCTCTTCTGCAAAACGAAATTTTGCTTTTCCCTCCGGTTTGTCTCTGGGCTTAAGGCCTATAAAAACATTTTCCGAGCCAAATTCTTTATCTAAGACCGGCTTATATTCTATGGGCACGACGATCTTTTTAAATAACGGATCTTTTATATGCAGTATCAAGTCTATCGGTTCTGTTGTTCCTGAATAACTTCTGCAACAATCCTTAAGATCTTTAAATATTTTCTGAGTTCCAATCGGATGATTGGAAGCGAATTCCATGCATTTTTTTATTATAGGGTCATTCATTATGGAGTTTATTTCATCAAAATCCACATCCTGATTAACATTTTTTGAATTGAAATCGTTATTTATTGTAGACATAACAAACCTCCAATAATTCGTTTATAAAGTGATTATAACATTAAAAAATTAAATATTTAAATTTATTTTTTAAATATTACAAATTTAAAGAAATAAAAATATTTAAGACTTTATATAAATAGATGATTTATGATAATGTAAAGACATGATTATACCGCTCGTGTTTCAAAATTTGAGATTTTGGCTTTGAAAAAGCTCTCGTGGTTGAAACACGAGCGGTATAAGTTGATCAAAAATAAGGAGATCATATATGAGCACAGTTAGTTCACCGTTAGCATTGAGAGAGATTCCCGGTACAAATTGTCTCACTCTTGCAGGACTTGATTTGGATGAGCAGGGAGATGAAACTGATGATCGTATTTACTACATTTATATATCCAAAATAGAGAAAACGGGAAATGAGATTCATTTAAGACCTATTACAACGGATATATCAACTATTGACGTTGTTGCATCCACGAAAACGGAAGAGAAATCGCTAGTATTTTTGGTAAGCAAGTTTGGCTGTCTCTTTTTATTCGTGCATGAATCAAAAAGGCCTTGTATAGAAAGCCGCCCACGACTCCGTCTTGGCGATGGGGAGCAAAATTTTTATCTAGAAAATATAGTAAGCTCCTGTGGTTTTTTGAATGGAGTAAAGTATTCACAGTTTTCTCCTGATTTTACCAAGTTTGCATAATTTTGCGCAACACGTCAAAATTCAAATCCTATGACTGACCGCACAGAAAAAATAGTACAGGAAGATACAAGTACTCGAGTTGGTAGACGAAGACCCAAGGTAAAAAAAGATAAATGTACTATTTCGTGAATATGCCGTTTGAGGCCTTAAAATTTGGCTTTTGGCTTTGAGAAATTCAACAATTGAATAACTTTTAAGTTCATAATCATTTTGACACCTTGAATTCAAAATGCTATAGAAAGGGATTTGCAAATCTCTTCTATAGCATTTTTTTTTGAAAAAATCGAGGTTAATAGTGATGATGGAAAATCCTCCTCTTGTCAGCACCGTAATTCCGACTTACAATCAAGCGCATTTTCTTAAAGAAGCAATCGAAAGCGTGCTTAAACAAACGTATCCCAACATTGAAGTGGTTGTCGTCGATGACGGTTCAACCGATGATACGCTAAAAATTCTGGAAGACATGGCTGAGAATCGATTCGCGTATTCGCTTTTTTCATCAAAGAAATCAAGGCTTTGCCGTTGCGATGAATAGAGCCATTCAAGAAAGCAAAGGCGGGTATATCGCTCATCTTGACTCCGATGACATCATGGATCCTGAGAAAATTCAAATACAAATGGAGTTTTTGCAAAGCCATCCCGATGTTGATCTGGTTCACACGGCAGTTCAAGTGATTGATTCAAATGGAGAGCCTCTTCTCATTTTTCGCGGCCAAGATGTAGATCCTGAGACGTTTTTAGCGAAAATGTTCGACCGTTCCATTATGGGAAATCCTACAACAATCTTGGGAAGAAAAGAATGTTGGGTCGATGTTCCATTTTTAGAAAAATACAGAAGGTCGGTAGATTATGACCGCGTGCTGCGGCTTGCTCAAAAATATCGATTTAAATATATAGACCTTCCGTTGACCAGATGGAGAAGGCATAAAGAAAACCTCACTAATGACCTGGAACCATACCGCCTTGAACAGTTGGATATTTTAAGCAGTTATAGTGTAGAAAAAATTTTTAAATTTGTCGACCGCTCACATTTATCCGATGAAGAAAAAGAGCTGCTTAAAGGTCGTATCTATTATAATATTGAAGAATATGGCAAAGCAGCAGATCAATTTCGTCAACTCCATTCCTCCTCTTCATTTTTTTCCCTTGGCAATTGTCAGATGAAGCAAGAAGATGTAAAGGGAGCTATTCAGTTTTATAAGAAAAGCTTAAATTTGACTCTAAAAATCCGCGTGTTTGAATAATTTGGGGGTTGCACTAAGACAAAAGGGCAATATGAAGAAGCAGTCATGCGATTCATCACGCAATGCAGTTGCAGCCTGATTATCTGGATGCTAAATATAATGCTTCCCATGATGATTCCCTACTGACCGAAAGGGAATTGAGAAAAAATTTGATTCCTTATCAATTTTCCTAAATTTTAGAATATATACCCAATTAAGAAGAATTCGGTCTTTCTCGATCTTCATTGCGCTCGATCTCACAAACTCTCAAAAGTTTACTTCGATCTCCGCACTTCGTTAGACGAAAAAATCTCGGCGTTAAATGTCAATTCTTCAACTTAATTGGGTATACTGAATAACACGGGATTTATCTTTCCCACTGGGTTAGGATTTCATATCCTTCATCAGTAACCAACAGAGTATGTTCCCACTGGGCGCTGGGTTTTCCATCAGCCGTCCGAGCAGTCCAATGATCAGCTGGATCGATGACAGCTTCCCTTACGCCGGCATTAATCATGGGTTCAATTGTAAAAGTCATTCCGGGTTCTAAAGGAATGTGTATAGAATTGCGGCAATGGGGGACTTGAGGGCCTTCGTGAAAAGCTACCCCTACTCCATGCCCGACAAATTGATTGACAACAGAACAATGCCGGCATGCGCAATAGATTCGATCACCTCTCCGATTTGGCTGATGTAAACTCCGGGTTTTAAAATCGCAATCGACTGCATGAGGCTTTCATACGAGATGTCGATGACACGCTGCTTTTCAGAGGAGATCTCTCCTATTGCAACCATGCGGCTGCAATCTCCAAAATAACCCTCTAAAATGCAAGTTACGTCGATATTTAAGATGTCGCCGGCTTTAAGCGGGATTTTATTTGGTATCCCGTGGCAAATCACTTCATTTAAAGAGGTGCAGATATTTTTTGGAAATGGCGGGCTGCCGTAGTTTAGTGGAGCCGGGATGGCTCCTGCTTCCTGATGCAGTTTAGCTGCAAGGGTATCTAGTTCAATAGTTGTAATGCCTTCTTTAGCTGCCAAGCAAACCGTATCTAAAATTTGAGCAGCCAAGCGGCATGATCTTCGAATTCCTTCGATTTGCCGATCGTTTTTAATAAGAATATTATGTTTTTTTTTGATATTCTTTGACAATAGAGGTTTTGTTTTGCGGTTGAGCCTCGCCTATTATCGGATAATGACACTTTTTCCACTTTTTACCGCTGCCGCACCAACACGGATCGTTTCTTCCAATCATTTTCTTTTACTAAACGTTTGCAATTTGACTTTAATTGACTTATAATTTTTTGGAGTGTGTCTATTAAAATAAGTAAATGAGCGATCTTCTTCCGCGTCTTTTTTTTTTGGAAAAACCTGCTCCGATCAGGTCTTTATTTACTTTACAGACACATCCTTAAAGCAAATGATTGTACACTACAAACCAATTAAGGTCCAGCTATAACGCTTGCGCCCTCAAAATCCCAAATTTTGAGGGCGCAAGCGGTTATAATCAATAGTTATTTTAAACGATGAAACCCAAAGATTTAAAGTTTCCCTTTTTATGGGAGGATAGGCATGTCCACTTGTCTGACGGCATTTTGTATGTTCCCGATTATTATGACCGGTATCAAGAATTTCTATTTCCGGGTTGGGAGTCTGTTGATTTATTTGGGAATCCTCGTCCTGTTATTGTCGAATACTGTAGCGGAAACGGGACATGGATCGTGCAAAAAGCTAAAGAATTTCCGGATTGCAATTGGGTGGCTGTTGAAAAGCGGTTTGATCGTGTACGGAAAATCTGGTCAAAAATTAAAAATGAAGGATTGGAAAATTTAGTTGTTT
>CAVVNU010000004.1:0-12434 GCA_963749725.1 Waddliaceae bacterium | reverse complement strand
TGGACTTGCTACAATTTGATGGACACAATGAAACTCGTATAAGGAAATAATCTTTAGTGAAGGAGTGTTCATGGAAAATCAAAGACAATATGATCATGAGTTCTATTTAATAGCAGTGACTCTTGATTGGGAAAGCGGAAAAGTCTACGAAAGCAAGCGTTAGACCTGGTCATCCCTATCCATAGTCTGCAGGGTGGGGTTAAGCAATTAAAAGAGGGAGGGGCTGATAGTTAGCTTGGTTTGGGATTCTCAAGACTGATAACGAAGAACTATGGTTAAAGAGTTAGCGGAGTAAATTGTTAAGAGATATGCGGGGAAGCAGCGGCCATCTTTTCAAAACCAAAACATGAGCAGTTTGAATTGATGGTACAAAATAAGGAAAAGTTTTCCTATTGAAAAGATGGCTGAACTGACTTGAAGTTCTGCTCAGGATACTACATATTTTAAGGAGTGAACAAAGTGAAACAGAAAAAGAAAACCAAAGGCTCAACAGAGAAAATCAAACAAATTGATAAAACAAGCTGTGAAACATATGGGAACCCAAGAATATATATTGAGTCAAAAAATGAGGGACAATGTTGTTCAAGAACAAGAGTAGCTAGACTGATGAGAAAAGGGCATTTCGTTTTAAAATGAGAAATATCAAAGCAGACAGAGAAAGAAAGAAAGAAAGAAAGAGAGAGAGAGAGAGAGAGACTATAGCAAATGATAAGAATGCAGAGACAACTCCTAATCATTGAATTAAAATCTTCTCATAGAATATTCTACATATGTTTGGGCGTCCCATATTACGTATATCCCTGGACAGGAGGGATGGCTTTATTCAGCAAATCGTCATGGATTTGTTTTTCAGAAAATTGTGGAATGAGTACTTAGACTGTTTGGAAACCAAGTTAGTGAGATAGCATTACAGCAGGCAGTGATGCATCGTACTGTTGAAAGTAGTCTTTATGCATTACTGGAGGAGGTGTTGCCATATATATGTAAAGAATTTGAGGAGATTAATCTATCAGAAACACGGAATCAAGCTGAGTATGAGTGGAAAAGGCAATTGTTATGACAATGCAGTGGCAGAAACTTTTTTTCATACATTGAAAACAGAGCATAGAATTTTTCAATTATTGTTTAAAAGTAGAGGCAAAAGCTAGAATTTACGAAAAATATTTGAAAGTATTTTTTAGTTGTTGGAAATGTCTACATTTCACTCGGTCAGACTGTTCCTGAACTTTTTGAGAAACTATATGAACTATTATGTGCAGCAGCACAGAAATACTCATATTTTTTTTCGAAGAAGCCTACTTGAATTTCAATAGCCGTGAAACGGCTTATGTCAGGTTGAGTGAAGCGAGCCCCGAGGGTTGCCTCACACAGAGAAGCTGATGAAACGGCTATAAAAGGTGAAGAGTCTGGTCAAAGATTTGAGTTAAATTTATGAGCTTCATTTGTCGAAAAAAAGGTTGCATATTATTTTTAAGGCAGGTAATGGATTTACAGATTGTTACAATCGAATCCATCTTAAATCTTTTCATTATGTGGTTTATGATATCTCTTTTGAATCAATGCTGATGCAAAAAGCGCAGAATTTAGTTTCCATGGATAAAGGATTCTTTCCGCAAAAGATCATGAAAGTAATGTTTCTCTTCGGTGAGATCCTCGGGAAGAGTAAGGACTATTACATATTTCATTTAAATAATTTATAGCCCAACTAGGAAGTTTGCCTTCGAGAAAACTTTTGCGAGAGGGGAAATATTGGCTATAAATCGTATTCTCTTTCGGTATAGTTTCGTCATCAATCTCTTTGAGAGACTCTGCCAATCCAAAATCCTGGACTTACTCTCTTGGCGAAGCGTATTCTAAATCTGCTTCGGTCAAGGCTATCTGCGCTGCTTTGGTGTCATCATATAAAAACGCCTTAATACATTTCCCTGAAGACTTGATAAATCTTATTTCTTCTGCTTGCTCGGATAACTGTTGTGTTCCATAAAATCTGTTATACCGCTCGTGATTCAAAATTTTGTTTCTTGCAAAGAAAAAACTCTGTGATTGAACGATCGCAAGCGGCTTATATTAATCTATATTGAGTGGCTTGCGATTGTTCAATCATGAGGCCTTCAAAGCCAAAATCCAAATTTTGAAACACGAGCGGTATAAATGTAATCTGTTGTTATTCAATTGACTATTTCTCTTTATGAGTTGTTCATGCACAAAAAATCACTAAAACATATGTATGAAGCGAGGTACATACACAGAAAATCATGAAATCGTATGCATGACGATGTATCATGTATAGAAAATTATATTTGTATACATGAAGTGCTTATCATGTATAAAAAACCCATTTGTATAATTACCTATTTGCATTTTCTGTTTTGCAAATTTTTACCCATGAGGACTTTTCGTTTCGAACCCACATTGGGTAAAAGATCAAACAAGGCCGAATTCATATAATAATTTTCTTTCCATTTTTGTGCTTGGTGAGCAATCCAATTCGCACCAATTTTTCCAAATATTTCATTGCTGTTTTGCGATGAACTCGCAGTTCTTTCATCACGAAATCGATTTTGGTGTAAGGATGCCGAAAAAGATTATTTAATAATCCTGACTATAAATTTTGGGCATTTCTTCTCGCATTTTGTGTTTATGGTTCTGCATTAAATCCTTTATTCCCAAAATCAAGCTCACTGTCTGACGGGAGGTTTGCTCCACCCCCTCCACATATACAAGATCCACGGTTCCCAATTCCTGCTATCGCGCACCGCCTGAAGTAATCGGTAATATTCATTCTTATTTTGATTGATGTAGCGTGAAAGATAGAGGACGGGCGTATCTACAGGCCATTCTTCACAAGATAAAGAATATTGATGATACGGCCTGCACGGCCGTTGCCATCGTAAAATGGGTGAATGCTTTCAAACTGATGGTGAATGATCGCCATCTTGATGAGGGGATCTACATCGCTGAGGGCGTCATCATTAATGAATTGTTCTAGATTATCCATCAGCAAACGAATTTGGCTTTCATCTTGAGGGGGAGTATAAACAACTTCTTCCGTCCTGTCATTTTTTAGCATCGTTCCGGGGATCTTACGGAAGCCGGCACCACTCTCAACAAGAGCCTGCTGAATTTCCAGGATGTGATTATTAACGAGAAGCCCGGTTTTCTTAACCTTTTGATATCCGCTTTGAAGAGCTGCTGCATAACTATACACCTCCTTGGTTGCAAAATTCGCAAATTGTTTTGCCGAAACATCACTCTTATATAATTCATCGTGGGTTGTGATGATGTTTTCAATGGCTGAGCTGTCTTTGGCCTCTTGCAAAGATAGGGTGCTGATTAAAATGCTTTGGTTTGGGATGACCCCGCTTACACCCTTTAATTCTGCGAGTGCCTGATGGGCTTTCGTTAGCTTCTTTCAAAATGGGCTTTGTTTCCAATTCAATATTCAGTGGCAGACGCGGGATCGAATAACTCATGCGATAACTCCTTCATCTTTTGACGCCACAGCCTGCCAGTCAAATCCCATTCTTTTCAAATGGTTCTCAACTTTAAGTTTATAGGTCTCCACCTCTTGTTCTATTGAGGGCAATGGTGTTGCATAACGTTCTGCCAATTCATTAATTCTGCCTGACAAAAATTGAGAGACACGATTCATTTCGGTTTGGAGATCTTTGGATAAGGCTGTTAACCATTTATCCTCAATCACAAGAACTTTAATTTCATCTTCCGTTATTTTCCATATTGGCCGGCAACTCTCATCATAAGTTCATCCTGAGCGCTGCCTAATTTTTTCTTTGCAACGGCCTCTTTTTTAATTAAGTCAAGATAACCGGACAGGATATTGCGTTCATCCTCAGCATCGGGATCGCGTTTGATCATCGCCAGCCTGGCTTTGAGGCTGGCTTTCGTAACCTTATCTTTTTCGTTTCCGGCATCTGTTAAAAGCCCCTCTTCTCCACCATGCTCTTCATCAAGTTCTTTGTCAAGAATAATGATGCAAGCCGGAATACTGGTTCCGTAGACAGTCGGGGGGCAGTCCTATGATTCCTTTAATAAATCCTCGTTTAATCAACTGCTTGCGGATTGCCGCCTCGGCATTTCCTCTGAATAATACGCCATGAGGAAGAATGATAGCGCTTTTACCGGTACTTTTTAATGAAGCGAGAACATGGAGCAAAAAGGCATAATCGCCATTTTTTTCCGGAGGCAGGCCATAAATAAATCGATTAAACTCATTCTCATTTGTAAGGCCATGACTCCACGCCTTTGTAGAGAAAGGGGGATTAGAAACGACAAAATCAAATGTCTTTAATCCTCCATTCGGCTGCTTGAAATAGGGGCTGGACAGAACGTTATCTTTCCGGATTTCAGCTGTCGGGCAGTGGTGTAGAATCATGTTCTAAACTCTCTAAAAAGGTTGATATTAAAGGGAATTGCAAAACTGAAGCCGGTCGCTTTTTGGCGCTTTCACTAATTTTCACCATTTGATGCAAATCCCCTGTTCTAAAGAGTATGTGAATTGTATCAAATGGAAAATCTTAGAAAAAATCGCTCAAAAATCGATTGAACCGGAGTTTTGCATTCCCTATAAACCGTTTATTATGTAGCATCTGCTATATCCTTCGCAAGATTGGAATTTGGCAGATAAAAAATTATTCTTCAGTGAATTTTCCTTTTTAGCCGGGAGAGTTTTCGCTTAATCCCTGCTTTTTTCCGGGAGCCAGCAAAGGCTAATGAGGGAATTACAAAATTCCGGCTATCGATTTTTGAGTGATTTTGCCAAAAAGCGATCAGCCGGGGTTTTGCAATTCCCTTTTTAAGAGCCTGTTTAAAATCTCTGGAAATTGTGATTTTTAGCGAATTTTGCTTTGTTTTTGCAATCTTTAAAACTTGCGCATACTTGGGAAAGTAGAGGAGTTTTAAAAATTGCAAAAACAAAGTGAAAGACGCAAAAAGCACTTTTTCAGAGATTTTAAACAGGCTCTCAGGAAACTTCAGCCATGATGCAAGCCTTGGCCTTTGCGAGAAAGCCGGAATGGCAATCGGAATGGTTTTATCCTATTCACCCTCAAAAATTACAGCGAATACCGCAAAAAAAATTGCAGCAAGCGAGGTGTCCGGACGAGCGGTGAATTTCGCCGCTTCGAAAGGCGCCCGGGCAGTGGAAGTTGCTGCCGGGAAGGAGGTGGTTAAGAGTACACAAAAAGCAGGTCCTAAGTACAACACTCAGCTTATTTGCTCCAAAGACTCGACTATTTATGATTTAAAACCATGGAATACTTTAAACTGAGGCTTTCTTCATAGCAAAAAGCCTCATTAATCTTCTGATGAACCGTAAATACACTGGAGATGATTTGCACAAACGTGTAAAATAAATGATCATAAACTCCGTGATCGATTTTTTCTTTTTTATGCTCCTTGATTTTTGTAGATATCTTGGAAAAATGTGATTTTCAGCAATAGGATGGCTTCTAAGCCGGTTTTTCTAATCCTTCTCAGAGTAATAAATCTGCTAAGAAGAAAAAAATAGTCTTCGAGTGTAAAATTTAAGGATATTGCACATGATCTTTTTGCATGGAACCATTTTACAAGGGCGATTGATCGTTTGGGGAGAAAAACCCTTCGATTCTGAGAAATCAACTAAGCGTCGGGGCAGAACGGTCTAAAAACCCTCCGCCAAAACATCATCCTTATTCCCTGGATAATGATTCTCTGCAAAAACTTTTTCCAACAGCTGTTATAGACAAATACCTCGCCTGGCTGCCCGGTGTGGGAGATGAACCCGCAGCTTCGGATTCTGTTTTAGCCGAACAACCTGATGAAGTGAAGGCTTTGATTCCGGCAATCATTTATGGTGCAAAATTAGAATATGAAGAAATGTGCCGATTTTTGGAAAAATGTCCAAATAGATGCGGTGCTGAAGTTCAATTGCTGAAGCAGATTTTTGACTTTGCAAAATCTTTGGTTGTCAGACATCGTTTTTTACCAAGTGTAGATGCTGGACATGCTGTTTGGGAGCCGGTACTGCTGGGGCAAGATCAGAAGCGTCTTATCTTATTGCATAAAGCAATGCCTGGAGTGTTGCGATGCATGTCATCTTCAATGAAGCAGAAACAACCTCCGGATGCAAACTCTGAAGAAGAGATCTGCCCGGGGATTTCCTCCTCGAGCGCTCCCTGGCATGTGAATTACTTCATGCAAGCGCACGACGATCCCAGTTTGCTAGTCGAGATCAAAGATATCTGGAATCCAAAAGGACAAAAGAAAAAGATTTTAACACATGCGGGTTTCAATGCCAGACATTTTGTTCTTTCCAGCCTGGGTTTTGCTTCCGGGATCATTCCTAAGATAGAGGAAAGTCTTAAAGAAGCTGTTCCTGCGGGGTATGCGTTAAATTCTGAAGAAGCTTTCAAGTTTCTTACCCATTATGCAGGTCTGCTTGAAGACTCCGGCTATGGAGTCATCCTGCCAACTTGGTGGACGGGCAAGAAAAAGGCTGTCACTTCGCGCGCTTATGTTAAAAGCGAGATGCAAAAAGGAAATCGGGTCTCGATTTGGGATAACTTAATGATCGATTGGAACGTCTATCTCGGCGGCCAAAAACTCAATATAGATGAGCTGGAAGCTTTAGCAAAATTAAAAGAGCCGCTCGTTCAAATGGGCGGCAAATGGATATTGCTAAATCAAGAACAGATACAAAAGGCAATTGCCTTTCTCAGAAAGAATCAAGGCAAAGCGCGTTCCATTAACGAAATTGTGCGGCTCTCATTAGGCTGTACCATGGATGAGATTCCGGTCGAAGGTGTCGATGCGGCAGGATGGATCAATGAATTTTTAGAACAATTACAGGGAAAAGCAAACTTAAAAGAATACCCGGAGCCGAAAGGATTTTCCGGTACCTTGCGGCCTTATCAAAGACGAGGGTTTTCCTGGCTATTATTTTTAAGAAAATGGGGCTTAGGGGGATGTTTGGCCGATGATATGGGGCTCGGAAAAACTCCTCAAACCCTGGCTTCCATCCAACACGACTGGGAGCAATCGGAAAGGAGGCGTCCAACGCTTTTGGTATGTCCTACCTCATTGACCGGAAATTGGAGTAAAGAAGCTCAAAAATTTACAAAAGATCTGCCTGTTATGGTACATCATGGCAGTAACAGGGAAAAAGGCGATTCATTTAAGAAAAAAGCAGAGAAACAAGGTCTTATTGTAACGAGCTATGGATTATTACAGCGGGATCTAAAAGAGTTAGAACGCGTTGAGTGGCGGGCAGTGATTTTAGATGAAGCGCAAAACATCAAAAACGCGCACTCCAAGCAAGCGAAATCCGCTTTTTCTATCAAATCCGATTACAAAGTTGCTCTGACGGGAACTCCTGTTGAAAACAACGTAGCTGATTTATGGTCGCTGATGCAATTTATCAATCCCGGCTATCTGGGAACCCAAAAGGATTTTAAAGAAAATTTTTTCTCTCCCATCCAATATGAACGTTGCCAGGAGGCCATTCAGAAATTACAAAGGATAACCCGCCCCTTTATCTTGCGCCGTGAAAAAACTGATAAAACGATTATTTCCGATTTACCTGAAAAACTTGAAATGAAAGTGTACTGCTCCCTATCAAAAGAACAAATATCTCTTTATGAGGCCGCCGTAAGAGATGTTGCCAAGTCTCTTGAAGTTGCAGAAGGGCCAGAGAAAAGCGCGATTATTTTGGCAGCCCTTATCAAATTTAAACAGATATGCAATCATCCGAGTCAATTTTTAAAAGATGGTAATTTGTCATCCGATCGCTCCGGAAAATTAACTCGCTTAACCGAGATGCTTGAAGAAGTTTTGCAGATAAATGAACGAGCATTAATTTTCACCCAGTTTAAGGAAATGGGTGATATTCTCAAATCCCATATTCAGGAGCACACAGGAAAAGAGGTGCTTTATCTTCATGGGGGAACGCCTAAAAAGAAACGTGATAAAATGGTAGAACGTTTTCAATCGGATAATGGTCCCTCTATCTTTTTACTTTCTCTCAAAGCCGGCGGGACAGGACTCAATCTTACCAATGCCAATCATGTTTTTCACTATGATCGCTGGTGGAATCCTGCAATTGAAAATCAAGCTACTGACCGCGCTTTTAGGATTGGGCAAACAAAAAATGTGCAAGTACACAAATTTATTTGCTATGGCACCCTTGAGGAGAGAATTGACGAACTCATTGAAGACAAACAGTCGCTGGCAAAAAATGTAGTGGGTTCCGGGGAAGGGTGGTTAACAAGTCTTTCGACAGATGATCTCAAAGAATTGTTTAAATTAAGAGAGGAGAGGAAATAATATGTGGTATAAAAAAAATCAACCGCGTCAAACTAAAGGAGGAATCAAAGCACAAACGAAACGCGGAACTTTTGGAAAAAATTGGTGGGCAAAGCAATGGATAGAAGCGTTGGAGTCTTTTCATGATGAAGCGCGTTTAGGGCGTGGTCGTAGTTATGCCCGCAAAGGACAGGTGGTGTCAATAGAGATCAATAAAGGACGAATTCATGCAAAAGTGCAAGGTTCCAGAAAAAAACCGTATAACGTCGCTATCGAAGTGGACATGTTGTCCGGTCCTGTATGGCAAGAGGTGGTACAGATTCTTTCCAACCAAGCAGTTTTTGCAGCAAAACTTCTGGCAAACGAAATGCCTCACGATATCCAAACAGTTTTTGATGATGTCGGGATCTCTTTGCTCCCAACAAGCCATGATCAACTCTGGACTGATTGCTCCTGTCCGGACTGGAGTAATCCTTGCAAGCATGTTGCTGCTGTTTATTATCTTATTGGCGAAGAATTCGATCGTGATCCATTTTTAATCTTCCGGGTGAGAGGTATTGAAAGAGAGGTCTTTTTGCATCTATTGGAAACCAGTACAAATCTCCTTCAGTTGACCCCCAAAAAACAGAAACAGGGAAATGATCCCTTAACTGCAGATTTAAGTACATTCTGGAAAGGGGAAAAATTATCGGAAGATTTTAATGTCGGTCATCTGGTTATTCCGGAAGAACCGGGTATTTTACTGCGCAGTCTTGGAAAATTTCCTTTCTGGCGCGGCAAGGATTCTCTGGAAAATATTCTCCAACCGTTCTATTTAAAATCATCAAAGAGAATTTTAGATGAGATGATAGGTGAGAAATCTCTCGAGTGACTTGGGTAATTTTTGACTGCTGGATAAGCAGGTTTAATGTTTCGATATGAAATTCAACCACGCCCGAATAATTACAGCATACATTTCTGTTATTTAGGTTCTTAGGAATAGCTGAAAAAATCAAGCTATTTAATCAAGTTTACTTGAATACAAATATATGCCGCTCGCGATCTCAATCATGCCAACGATAAGAAAAATCAGTCCCGCGTTGATTCTACAGTTTCATGCAGCGCTCTTTGTCTGAGTTGGGAGCTATCGTAGTCTTTCGGGTTTTTTGCATTTCCTTCAATATCCATGCTTTCTTGCGAGGCCTGCAGTACTTTAAGAACCCGAAGAGCTTCTTTTCCATCTGTACGAGGTTCTGTTCTTTCACCGCAGCATTTGATGAAATGCCTGCACTCTTCTTTCAAAGGCTCAGCTTGTGGAACGACGACTGCTTCAGCGCTTGTCTGCTCAATTTGCGGATCCGTTCCATTTTGCCATTCGAGGCGGTTGCGATAGAGGACAAGTTTTTCTTTCCAAGGTTTTGTATCATCAAAAACTGCCATCCCGACAGATCCGGTAACGACAAGCTTTTGCTCCTTAAAGGGATTAAGCCAGCTGACGTAAATGTGCGCGCGGATTCCGCTATCAAAGGTAAGAGCTGTAAGAGATTTGTCGGCAACACCTGAAGAGACAAAATCAGCTCCGATGCATCTTACCGAATTTGGCAGAGCATGTCCGCAAAGAGAAAGTATCACAGAGATATCGTGGGGTGCAAAATTCCATAAAGCATTTTCTTCCGTGCGCACAGGGCCGAAATTGAGTCGATTGGAAACAATATACTGCAACTTTCCAAGCTCGCCTCTTTCGACAAATTCGTGCAGTTTGATCACATGGGGGTGGTATTGAAGCAGGTGGCCAACCATAAGAATCAGCCCTTTTTCCCTGGCAAGATCAATCAGCTCTTCTGCTTGAGCGCAGTCTAAGCAGAGAGGTTTTTCTACGTAGATATCTTTGCCCGCCAAAAGAGCCTTTTTAGCCAGATCGTAGTGTAAAATAGCAGGGGCTGCAATGACAATGCGAGAGAGGAGGGGATTTTCCAATACAGCCTGATAATTGCTTGTTGCAGAGATTTCGGGGTATAGGCTCTGATAATGATCCAATAACGCTTCATTGGTATCGCAAATCGTATTTAGAGCCCCTATCTCATAAAAATTTCTTGCGAGATTTTTTCCCCATCTTCCGCCTCCGACAACAACGACGTTTCGTACTTCCGGCATTACTTCCTCTTAATAGGTTTGAACAGTTGCAACCTCTTTAATCGACTCCGCAATGAAGTCTTGATCTTCGCGAGTCAGCCATGGATGCATAGGCAGGCTCAATACTTCTTTTGCCGCCTTTTCGGCCTCAGGGAAACTTCCGGTTTCATATCCAAGATGTTTGTAGACCGGTTGTTCATGAAGGCAAATCGGGTAGTAGACAGCGGTTGGAATCCCTTTTTCCGCAAGTTTTTCCTGCACATTTTCTCTGTTTGGCATCCTGATCGTATATTGAGCATAGACGTGGGTGTTGCCCTTTTGAATTTTTGGCGTTTCGCAAACGTCTTTAAGAAGCTCTGTGTAGCGCGCCCCAATTTCTTCTCTTAATTGCACTTCTTTAGGAAAATGAGGGAATTTTGCCAGTAAAACAGCTGCTTGCAAAGTGTCGAATCGTCCATTAATTCCTAAAACAGGATGCTCGTTTTTAACGATGCTTCCATGAGTGCGGATTCTCAGCATTTTTTCTGCAAGATGATCGTCGTCGGTAAACAAGGCCCCGCCATCTCCGTAGCACCCCAAAGGTTTTGCAGGGAAGAAGCTTGTAGAAGAGATCTCTGTTAGGCTGCAGCTTTTTTTTCCGTTCCGGGAAGCGCCAAAACTTTGGGCGGCATCTTCGATGACTGCAATTCCGTATTTGCCGGCGATTTCATTGATTTTGGCAAGGTCCGGCATTTGACCGAATAATGACACAGGCATGATCGCTTTGGTGCGGGGAGTAATTGCATTTTCCAATTTGGAGATATCGATATTATAGGTGTCGGCTTCAATGTCGACAAAAACAGGGGTGGCGCCTAATAGGGAAACGACCTCGGCGCTCGAGATGAATGTGAAAGGAACGGTAATGACTTCGTCTCCCGGTCCGATGCCAAGAGCCATTAAAGCGATTTGAAGAGAATCGGTTCCGCTTGAGACGCTTAAGCAGTGCTTAACTCCGACATATTCTGCCAGTTGTTGTTCGATTTCGTTGACTTGCGGACCCAGGATGAAAAGGCCGCTTTCGAGAACCTTTTCGATTTCATGTTGAATAGCTTCTTTATGAAGCCGGTATTGTTTTTTTAAGTCGATAAATTGCATGGCGCCTCTGAACACTTATTGAAGGGAAGACAAGGGGATAGTTTTAGAGCCTTTTGCAAAGCTTCGGCTGACCGCTTTTTGGCAATTTCGCCAATTTTTGCCGTTTGATGCAAATTTCCGGCTCTAAAGAGTATGTGAATTTGCATCAAATAACGAAGATTGGCAAAACCGATTAAAAATCGATTGAGCCGCTGTTTTGCAAAAAGCTCTTTTGGTAAAAAGCTGCAAGCATCAACCCGAGGCGTTTCATATTCGGCAATTGGAAGCAGGCTATTAGCGATTAGGTGCATGGTTGATGTAAATTTAATAAAAAACATCAAGATATTAGCAAATCATTAGATGAATATCAAGAATAAACAGTTGATTTAAATTCATCGGATTTCGAAAAATACAAAACGATCAGGGATATGGAAGATATGAAAAGCGCACATTTTACTTCACGGAAGATATTGGCCTATTAGAGTTAATGATGACAATAGCGTGCAGTCTAACAAAGAGATGGCGTATCTGGTGATTGGCAGGTTGTCATTGGATGAAAATGGGAGGCTTTTGCTTGTCACTTGGCCCTCGGAAAAGCGATGGAAAGAGAATAAACCGATTCCGTATAGCTTTGAAGTTTTGTTGGAAACGGATTTTTTAGATTTTTCTGTTTCAAAGACAAATCCCAACCAGTATCGCCGTTAATCGATCCTTCCTTGGTTAGAGAAGGCATTATTAACCTAAGTTTCGGGTTTATTTCCTTGATAATCAGAAATCTTGTTCGTTCTTTTTGTGCTTGCTGCCTCGGAAATGGTCATTCGACCATTCCCATTGCCAAAAATCCCAAAAATTTTCGAGCAACTCTCTTTGATTATTGAGGAAATAAATCCGAAAATCAGGTTATTTAGGAA
>CAVVNU010000003.1:0-50397 GCA_963749725.1 Waddliaceae bacterium | reverse complement strand
AATATTTGCTCATCCTGTAAAGAAATTGCCGCCGGCAGCTCTCTTGATGTCCTGGAAATTGACGGAGCTTCAAACCGAGGAATCGACGATATCAGGCAAATTAACGAAACTGTCGGATACTCGCCCGCTTCGGGAAAGTACAAAATCTATATCATAGATGAAGTCCATATGCTGACAAAAGAAGCGTTCAATGCCCTTCTAAAAACCCTTGAAGAGCCGCCTGAAAAAGTTAAATTTTTCTTTGCCACTACTGAGCCGCATAAAATTCTTCCCACAATTTTGAGCCGGTGCCAACGGTTTAACCTCAATCGGATCCCTTTGTCCGACATTGTAGCAAAGCTTCAAAAAATGACTGAAGAACAAGGGTTTCAATTAGAAGAAGATTCCCTGCGGCTTATCGCAACACGAGCTGATGGCGGGCTTCGCGATGCGGAATCATTGCTCGATCAAATTTTATCTTTTCATAATGACGAAAGCAGCCGCATTGATAGCCGCTCTGTTGCCGATATTCTTGGGGTAATGCCGCAAGAAACCTTTTTTCGCCTGGATCACGCAGCTCAGACTTGCAATTTTGCAGAAGCCTTTGAAATCGCGGCTGTCGTGTTTTCTGAAGGGAAAGATCCCACTCATTTCATAGCAATGTTATCCGAGCATTTTCGCAATTTATTAATCATTCAATTTTCAGGCGTTGAATCCCCCCTTCTCTCCTTATCGGAAAGCGCCAAAGTTCACTATTTGGAGTCTGCGCAAAAATATCGCAAGGAACAGTGTCTTGAATTGCTGGATTATCTCGTAAAGCTCCAACAAGAAATCCGCTTTGCGCCATCGCCCCGCATTGCGTTGGAATCAGCTCTCCTTCATATCATTCGCAGCGTTCATAAAATTCCTATTGAATTAGTTATACGCCGTCTGGAGGAATTAGAAAATAAAACAAAGCCTTTATCTCAACCCGCTCAACCTTCAATACCGCCAATACCTCCTAAGGAAGCACCCCCACATCCTGCGAAAAATAATGAAGCCGTGAAAGTTCCTCCTTTAAAACAAAAACCGGCGATAAATCTTGAATCGAATAAGAAAACAGAGCCTCCAAAACCATTTTCTCCTGAAAAACAAGCTCAGTATGATACTCTCTTTCAATTCGCAGCTGTCGAATTGGAAGGAACTCTTCAAAAATCCCAACAGAGGTAAATGCAATGGGAAAAGGATTCCAGAAAAAAAAGAAACAAGCGCGTCAAATGCAAGAGCAGTTTGCACAGCTTCAAGAACAGATGCAAAACATTGAAGCAGAAGGGCAAGCCGGAAATGGACTTGTCAAATTGACACTAAACGGCGATTATGAAATGAAAAGTATTCAAATCAAACCGGAATGTGTTGATCCCGAGGATATTGAAGGCCTTGAATCGTTAATCAAAGCCGCGCATCAAGATGCAATGAAAAAAGTGCGCAAAGAGATGCCCTCCATGGGAGGAGCGTCAGGCGGCGGATTCCCGGATCTAAGCAGTTTAGGATTCGGTATGTAGCATGCATTTCCCGCACTCTTTCAAAATTTTTCGAAAGGATGTCGAAAATGCGGATTAACAGAGGGAACTGAAAAAATCGATTGAGCCTGAATTTTGCAATTCCCTCAACAGTTATAGAATTGATCTCCGGGAGAAGTGCGCAAGTATTCATTACATAAAAGTTCTTGAATTTTTTCTGCGCTTTGAAGTTTTAATGCTTTCTCTGCCAAAGCGCAAGCCTCCACAACGCAAGATCTCCGAACAGCTTGACGAATTGAGGGAAGAAAACGGGGAGCCACTGAAAACTCATGTATCCCGAGACCTATCAACAGCGATGTAAATCGAGGATCAGCTGCAACTTCCCCGCAGACTGTCACAGGAATGCCTTGATGATTTGCCTCGCTTACAACAAGCTTGATCATTCGTAAAACGCTTGGGTCTGCTGAAGCTGCAACTTGGTTTGCCGAATGATTGCGCCTATCGACAGCAAGCGAATACTGAACAAGATCATTTGTTCCTATTGAAAGAAAGTCGCATTCTCCAGCGATCAAATCTGCGATAATGGCAGCTGAAGGTACCTCAATCATAGAACCTATGCGAATTCTTTTAATCTTGCAGCCGCTCTTTTTCTCAAGCTCGCTATAGACTTCTTCAAGAATTTCCTTTGATTCTGTCAACTCCGAAATGGTTGAAATCATAGGAAACATGATACTCACCTGGCCATGCTCGCCGGCTCTTACAATTGCACGCAGCTGCGCTTTAAAAAGATCCCTCTCTTTAAGGAGATAACGGATTGCTCGGCAGCCTAAAAAGGAGTTGCTTTCCGAGGAAAGGTTAGGGTTGAGCATTAATTTATCCCCGCCAAAATCAAATGTGCGAATCACAATGGGCAAGCCGTTCATACTCTTGACCAGGCTTAAGTAAAATTGATACTGTTCCTCTTCAGTCGGAAATAAATCGTTGGATAAGAACATATACTCGGAACGAAATAACCCAACACCTTCTCCGCCGTATTGATGGAAAGTATCCAGTTCTTCTGTCATATCGATATTCGAAGAGAGTTTCACACGATAGCCGTCAACTGTTTCTGCCGGAAGCGGGTTCTCTTCACCCCAAGTCAATTCTTGCGACTCCAAGTTTTTTTTTATTTCAAGATAATACTGAAGAGTCTCTTCTTTTGGAAAAAAAATAACATCGCCTTTCCTCCCATCAACAATAACAGGTTCATCCTGATCGAATTCTAAAAGATTTTCCAATGAAATATTTGATATAAAAGGTATTCCTTTGGCTTTAGCCACAATTGCTGCATGAGAAGTCGCACTATCTTTTTGAGTGACAAATGCCTTTACCGAGGATTGATTGGCCTCGGCAGTATCAAAAGCTGTCAGATCATCCAAAAAAACAACCGAATTCATGGGAATATCGGCTAAAGAAACGCTGACACTTTCTCTTAAATACCCCATAACGCGTCGTGAAATATCTTGAATATCTTTGAATCTTTCTCTAAAAAAAGGATCGGCAAGCGACTGAAATTTTTTTTGATATCGACTGATTAGCGAATGAAATACGAATTCTGCATTTTTTCTAGAACTTTTGATTTCATCTTCAATATGCTGGGTTAGAAGAGGATCTTGCATCATTTGAATGTGCGCATCTAAAATAGCGGCGCCCTCTAAAATACGCTCTTTTTTCAGTTTTTTTTGCAGCTTTTTAATATCATCGCGAGCGCGCTTAACAGCCTTTTGATAACGAACAATCTCTTCATCAACATCCTTTTGAGGGATTGTAAATTCAGGTACGCTATCATCGACCAAAGTAAAAAAAAAGGGTTTGCCAATAGCAATTCCACGGCAAATAGGAACCCCTTTCAAACAAATTTCTTTTTCCCGTAGTTTCATGACTCTCCAAATTGAGTATCAAATACATGAACCAATTGATCCATTACAGACTTTGCATCTTCTCCTTCAACAGTGATTGTAATACGAGAGTTTCTTTTTGCCGCCAACATTAAAATACTCAAAATACTCTTTGCATTTACAGTTTCTCTACGACATGTAAATTGCACATCGCTCTTAACATGCTGCAACAGTTTAACAATCATTGTTGCAGGACGAGTATGCAGCCCTAATCGATTTTTAACTTGAATTTTTTGCACTAACTTCACTTCTAATTGCCTTTGAAAGAGGTTTTTCGTAAATCATATCCAGCAATTTCGTATTAAATTCTCGAGCCGAATGGTATCCCATCCCCCGTAAACGATGGTTTAGCGCGATTGTTTCAAGCAATAATACAACATCACGACCGGGCTTGACCGGAAGAATGTGCAAAGGAAGTTTAACTCCCAAAATATCACAAAATTTTTCATCCAGACCTACTCTATCATAAAATGTATGCTCATCCCACGATTCAAGCTTTACAACAAGATCAATGCTTTTGTAATCCCTGACACACACGGCGCCATACAGGTTAGCGACATTGATAATTCCAATCCCTCGAATTTCCATATGATGACGTGTCAGCTCGGCTCCGCTTCCTTCAAGATAGTGTCCCTCTCGTTTTTTAACTTTAACGATATCATCCGAAATTAACCGATGTCCTCTCTCAATAAGCCCTAGAGCGGCTTCACTTTTTCCGACAGAGGAATCTCCTTGAATCAAAACTCCTACTCCAAAGACTTCGACCAAAGTTCCATGCACACTCATGCTCAAAGCAAACTCTTCATTAAGAAGCAAAGTGAGTTTGCTCAACAAATTCATTGTACTCATGCTTGCACGAAAAAGAGGAACATCATACTCTTCGCACAAGTTGATCAATTCTTTTGGGGGTCGGAATCGCCTGGCCACAATAACTGCAGGAGTAGGAGTTGTTAAAATCCCTTGCAAGCGTTCGATGCGTATGCCGGTCTTTAAGTCGCGAAGGTACTCGATTTCAACTTTTCCAAAAATGAGAATTCTTTTTCCTGCATGCCCTTTGAGATAGCCTGAAAGGCTTAAACCGGGCCGATGCGCCTCAGGAACTTTTATACGCCTTTTCATCCCCTCCTTTCCTGCAATGAGCTCAAGACCCAAACGAGCTCCGTGACGCTTATAAAGATCTTCAACTAAATACATTAAATATCAAACTGCTCTAAATAAAAAATTAACCAATCTAAAAACGTGGAAAAAGTCATCATTTCAGGATTTGCGCTTGAACTTTCGACATCTGAAATTGTATTCGCTTCTCCATTATAGTACACATTTCCCATCTCTTGCTCAGGATGCCAGCCATTATAAAAACACTGAAAATAAGGCATGCCAAATGATTTATAAAAAGGAATCAACCCCCCAGGGTCGATAGCTTTTCCACTTTTCATTGAGACGACCCCGCCATGCTTATTTATTAGGTCTTGCACTTGTTGATAAATTGCATACACATTACTCGTATTGACAATTCCTGTTGAATCAATGGATTTGCAAAAACCATTATGAATTTGTAAAAATGCTAAATAGTCTTCGGGTAGAATATAATTCACAAATAGTTTTTGTAAACTAATAACAGCCTCTTCCTCGGCAGGAGTTGCACCTCGGTAAAAACCGCGGTTTTGACTGATACTGTACACCATTTCAACGACAAAAGGATCTGAAGGTTTATTCTGCGTGGCAAAGCATCCTACATCATCGAGTTCTCCAAAAAACCGAGAAATCAACTGGTCAATTTTAGGGTGGTAAGAAAGTTTAGACAACCAATAATCAAGTGAAAACTGAATGCGGTCGGATTTAGAAAGCAAACAAAGCTCATACCAGCCTTTTGGCAACGATGGAACAATATCGCGCAAGTTTTCCCAATCGACATCCGGACACTCATGGAGAACGATTACCTTATGAAATTTTCTTCTTGGGATATTCTCATCTGTGAAACTATAAAAATCTAAAACATGTTCATTCATAATGATTAAACACCCTGCAATATCTTAACGCATCATCATTACAGACATTTTCATAATATCTCAAGGTAAATTATACAAAATTCTTAAAATCGACCGACTCCGGTTTTGACAGCAGGCTACGCACAGGCCCCACCCTCAAAATTAGGTTTTTGACGAGTCTTGAAATTGTTCTTGATATAGGAGGTCAAGGTGGCCTTGAAGCTCGAAAGCTGAAATTCGCTCTTCCGGATCGCGCTCAAGACAGCGTCTAATACACCAGTCGATACTGCCTACATCCTGGTGCTTTGGAAAACAATGATTGATTAGACTGTTTAGATATTCTTTGTTCAAAACTTTAAGCCAATTACCTTCAGACTGTCCTAGATAATAATGAAATTTTCTCCCTTTAAGAATATCTGCCAGCAAACAACCAAACGACCACATTTGATTTCCCGTCTCCACGATTATTTTTTTATCGGAAATAACCATCATTGCTATCATTTCAGGAGAAATGAATCCGGGCGATCCAAGAACCTTAGCTATTGTATCTCCTACTTTGTACACCATTCCAAAATCCGACAACCTTGGTTTTCCATCGGCACCCAAAAGAATATTTTCCGGCTTTAAGTCAAAATCAACCAGTTGGTTTTGGTGGGATATTACAATAGCTCGATTGATATGGCATACAACATAGAGTCTCTCAGTTTGAGATATTTTGTTTTTGGGATGCTTTAAGGGAAAATACATTCCATCAAATAAATCACATGTCATTTCAGGCATTATCATGGTAATTTTTGAAGCATTTTTTAGTTGCGGAATGCTCTGTTTAAAAACCGGATCCGCTTCCTCCATTAACGGTCCTCTAGGTCTCCACGAGCCCTTATGCCAAACAGGGTATCCCGTGATAAAATAATTTCCTTCCGGATCTAGCTTTGCATATTCATTGTTAACACTAATTTCTCTTACAGAAACATGTTTGGCTAAGCCGGATCTTGCGATGGCCGTTTTGTTTTTTTCAACGTGGTAAGTTTTCTTTACTTTATTCCAAGATCCAATGCCGACCGTTTCTTCCGGCAAACAAATATGAAGCCCCTTAAAATATCCTCCAGGGATATAAATTACGCTTCTTGGCAAATTTGTTATGCATTTTTTTAGGTGAATGGCGGTTTTCATTCTTTGAAAAATGCGGCTATGCTTCATATAGAAAGTGTAAATTTTATTATATTCTTTTCTTGACAGCTTAATTGCCTTAAATTCCGGTCCAAAAGAAAGCCTCGGAAAAAGGATCTGAGAAACATTTTTCGAAATTTTTATAGCTCGCTTATTTTCTTTTTTTAAACCCCTATTTCTTAATTCGGATGAAGAAGATCCGGTATCTGTTTTCGTAATAATTTTTAAAGACTCAAAAGATAAAGATCGAGGATTTTTTGTCTCGCTATCTAGAAAAAAATAGCCTAGCTGTATCGATGAAAGCGAAAGTGATGGTCCGTTTGGGTAATTCAATTTTCTATAAACTTCTGTTAACCTGACTTTGCATTATCTTAGTTTGTATACCATACCGATCGCGGCCTCAAAATTTAGGATTTTGGTTTTTAGAAAACCTTGCGACCGGTATGAATTTTAAGTATCCATAAACAATTTCATAAAAAAACACAACATGTTTTTAAACAAGCTCTAAGGCAAACCATTCTTCATATGAGCGATCACGTCATGTTCAACCAACTGCTTAGCTCCAATAATACTTTGCAGCATTCCATTTGCAGTTGATGCGCCATGACATTTAACAATAACCCCTTTCACTCCGCAAATAAATGCGCCGGGGTATTCATCATAGCGAAAATGTCGATACAGCCGGTCAACTACCTCAAACTCTTTAACGGACGAGGTTTCCGCTATAACGTCTTTTAAATACTGAAAGATAAATATTGAAATTCCTTGAGAAACTTTCAATACGATATTCCCTGTAAACCCATCGGTTACCAAAACATCAATTCCACCCAGAAAAAAATCTCTGCCTTCAACATTGCCTATAAAATGAAACAGCTCTGTTTTCTCTCGGCTAATTAATTGAAATGCTGAACGCACGCCCGGGGTGCCTTTCATCTCTTCCACCCCAATATTCATCAATCCGACATTAGGACGCAAAATACCGTGAAGAGCTCTTTGATAGGCCGCTCCGGCATAAGCATATTGCACAAACATTTCCGGAGTTGCATTTAAAAATCCTCCAACATCCAATACAGCCATTGATCCATTTTTTGTTGGCAAAGAAGCTATCAAACATGGGCGGTTAATCCCTTGCAGAGGTTCAAGTTTAATCGAAGCATATGCAATTAAAGCTCCTGTATTCCCTGCAGAAACTAACGCATCGACTTGGCCCTCGCGTACGGCATCGATTCCAACAACTAGCGAAGCCTTCTTTTTCTGCCTAATGACAGCCAGCGGATTATCTTCCATTACAATCTCATCTTCAACAGGATGCAAGTCGATACTAGCTTGACGGGAATCAATTAGCGATTGAAACTTTTTTTCACTTAAAAGTTTATGTTGCGCAGCTTTTGTCAGAAAAACAACAAAAGAATCTTCGTTTGAAAAAGACTGAGACGCTTTTAAAACAGCATCAAAAAGAACTAAAGGGGAACTCTCGCTCCCCATTAAATCTACACCTATACGCAATGTATCTTACATCTACTCCTTGGAAGCTGTTTTTTCTTCGTAAACAGCGCGTCCGTTATAAAAGCCGCAAGATTGGCAAATTGTATGGGATAACTTCTTGACTCCGCAATTTGAACATTTCTGCAAATGCCGCGGTTTCTTAGCATGGTGGGCGCGGCGTGTATTTTTCCTTTGATTAGATAAGCGGCTGCGTGGAACTGCCATGAATTAACTCCTAAATTATTGTAAATCTTTAAATGGTCTTTGACCATCGTCAATAGGTTTTGAATTTGCTAAATATTTCTTAAGAGATGCACGTTGTTTACAGTTTCCCTCATTACATTCTGCAAAATTAGGGCTGCCAAGAAGAATGTTTTCCCGGACAACATCCCTCATATCAAAAATATGCCCTTTAATCTCGAGTATAGGCACAACATGATAAATATTTTTAATAATGACAGAAACATCAACCGGTTCATTGCAAACCGAACACGGCACTGTAGCTATTGTACTTAAATCCATATGCAGCACCAAAGAACTTTCGCTTTGATACGCCTCTCCGGTAACTTTCACCTCGCTATTAAAAATCAATTCCTGATCATTTATATCCATTATCTCTGAAGGAAAAACTCTTGATAAATGTTCAATTTTTCCATCATTGAGCTGATCAACGTAAATTTTATAATAATCGACATCTCTTTCCATAAGCTATGTAATTTTACTTGAGGTATAAATTTAATTCCAGTTTTTTCATTTTATAAGAACCTGTTCAATATCTCAGGACATTGTGATTTTATACTCAAAACTTGGTATACCGCTTGCACCCTCAAAATTTAATTTTTGCCAAAAACCAAATTTTGAAACACGAGCGGTATAATCAAGTGTAAATCTTTACATAATCTAAATTTAATATTTAACAGAAATAAACATTGGTATTATAATGTTTTCTTTTTAGTAACTTCTCATAAAGTTGAGGTCTAAACATTTTTTGAGCACTCCCCAATATATCCTGAGGCGGTTTGTGGTTCGAAAATTCTGGATTTACCTCAACTTTATGAGAAGTTGCTCTTTTTACTAAAAATAAAAAATTAGGATACATTTTTAAATATGAATATATTAAAAAGACTAGACGATATAGCTACAACTCAGTTGGCTTTCAATCATCATAAAGCTCAAATCGGCAATTTTATGCTAAATAGCAAAAAATCATACATGATTGCCTTACTTTGGATTCCGGGAATAATTGGAAATGGACTTGATGCAGCATGCAAAGTCGCTCAAATTGCGCTTTATCTCACCTATGCAACAGGACTTAGCGTAGCTGCCGCAATCAATCTTGGGAAAAATTCTGAATTAAATAAAATAACAAAAAGAAACTGGGTCTTAATAGCTGATGCCTTTATTACGTTAGGAATAGACCTGATAGGACTCATTGCGCCTTACCTTGCTTATAAAATTGATAGAGAATTTACTGAAAACTTTGCCATGGAACACTTTATGATTCATAACCCATATTATGTTCCATTATATTCATACGGCTTCAGCACAGAATGGTATGAACAATATTATGAAAAATTCGAATCGAATATCCCTAAAAACACTTCAAGTCCCCAAGATGAAGATTACAAAACGCTGGGAATTCAAAAAAATGCCACTATTGAAGAAGCAAAGAAGGCATACAGGAAATTGGCTCTTCGATATCATCCTGATAAAAACAAATCGCCTGAAGCGCACAAAAAAATGCAAGAAATCAATGAGGCTTACAAGCGCATATACAACACGCTTGTATAGTCTATTGAATTATACCGCTCGTATTTCAAAATTTGGTTTTTGGTAAAGAGAAAACCTCGTGGTTGAACGATCGCAAGTCGTTCAATATTGATTAATATTAAGCGACTTGCGATCGTTCAACTACGAAAGTTTTCTCAAAGCCAAAATCTCAAATTTTGAAATACGAGCGGTATAAAAATTTTATAATCTGCAAGTGCGCAAAAAGACCCTTCTTTTTTCAAAAAAACAGAAGAAAGCTTGTCAAGATCACAAAATTAGTTTATCTTATACAATTTGGGTAAAAATTTAACATTTATCCCGAAAAATTAAGAAAACAACCAACTGCGGCTCCTGATTCTGCGCATTTACAATGACACAATACAACGTAAAACTTGTTAAATGATATTAGGTTCTCTTAAAGTGATCATCGAAACGCCGGGAATGATCGAGCTGTTGTGGTATCGTTATACCGCTCAAGCCAAAATTCTAAATTTTGAAGCGCGAGCGGTATAAATCCAACACAACTACACTTGTGTTGACTGACGTAAGAGCTGGAAAAATCATTGTATCATGCATAATCTTTCGAAATTGAAAAACCGTATGAGTAATTAACATTCAATGGAATACGATTTACACTATTTTTAATACGCATTAGCCGCTTCATTTTTCTTTCTCTTCGCAGGATGCCGCATACACAGTTGCCTGAATTGTAAAAGGTAATCCCATGCAAGAAATCTTACTCAATATTGAATCTAAAGAAATTCGCTGCGCTTTCCTTAAACATGGCATACTCCATGACCTCATCGTTGAAAGAAAAAAAGACCGCCAACTAACCGGCAATATTTACAAAGGCAAAGTTAAAAATATCCTTCACAATATTCAATCCGCTTTCATCGATATTAATGAAGGTGAAAATGGCTTTATTCACATTTCCGACATCATTGAAAATACAAAAAAATTTCATGAACAATTTGATCTTGAATTTGATCTTGATTACGACATCTCAAAGCTTAGCGAGAAAAAAAACGACCTGAATATTGATGAGGTGCTCAAAATCGAGCAGCCTGTGCTCGTTCAAGTCATCAAAGAACCAATGGGTACAAAAGGAGCAAGACTTACTTCAAATATTTCAATTGCAGGCAGATATCTCGTTTTACTCCCCAACTCTTCTCACCGGGGAGTTTCTAGAAGAATCGAAGATCGAAATATTCGAGAACGTTTAAAAAAACTGATTCGATCTTTTGAAATGCCTCAGGACATGGGGCTCATCTGCCGCACGGCGAGCGCCCAGGCCCCTACTGAAATGTTGATAGATGAAGCAAATGATCTCTTGCAAAGCTGGGAACAAATTATCGATCAATTTAATTCGAAAGAGGATCCGGAGATTCTCTATGCTGAATCAGACTTGATAAAACGCGCATTGATTACAGCTGCAGACAAAAGAATCGACCGTCTTTTAATCGATGACTATCAAATTTATCAAAAATGTAAAAGGCAGTACAGCAAGTATCAACACGAACACCCTCTTAAAATCGAATTATATCGAGATAAAATTCCTATGTATGAGCGGTTTAACGTAGAAAAAGAGATTGAAAAATCACTTCGCAGAAAAATTTGGCTCAGTAGCGGCGGATATCTTTATTTTGACCGTACAGAAGCGATGTATACAATTGATGTAAACTCCGGAAGGAGTTCAAGCGGCGATAACAGTGTAGAAGAAACACTTGTTCAAATTAATTTAGAAGCAACAGAAGAAATCGCAAGACAGCTGCGCTTGAGAAATATAGGCGGACTTGTTATTTGCGACTTCATTGACATGAGGTATCGCAAAAATCAAAGAAGAGTTCTCGATCGCTTGAAAGATTGTATGAAAGAGGATTCTGCGAAATGTACAATCCTTGGAATGAGTGATTTCGGCCTTGTGGAAATGACAAGACAACGGAGTCGAGGATCTCTTATTCAAACAATTTTTACAACATGTCCATACTGCATCGGCAGCGGATTAATAAAGACGCACGAAAGCGTTGCGATTGAAGTCGAAAGAGCTCTTAAAAAAATTGTAGGGCTTCATCAACAATTTGCTCTTCGGCTTACGATACATCCGGAACTTTTTCAGTATTTAAATATTGATGATAAAGAGTATCTCTATCAGATGGCAGAAAATATGAATGCTCGTTTAGAGATTGAAACAAACGATAATTTGCATATCAATGATTTTCGTTTTTATTCAACAACAAATGGCCGGGAAATTGAAACTTAGCAATGTCTTTTATCCACAGAATAAAGCAACTAAGAGACACGGGAAATTTTTCTCAAGAACTATTGAGCAATCTAGAAAATTTCTACCATTGCTATCATAAAGCTTTGATAGAAAACCAAAAGAGCATCAGAGATTATGAATACCGCTTAGAGATATTTCTAAAATTGATCATCGAACAAATTCAGTCTCCATTTATTTTCGAATCGTATCACCGGCAAATCCGTGATCCTTTTGACTACTATCGTTTTGGAATAGATTTCATCTCCCCTCTTGTACAAAAAGAAAAATCAAAAATATTGGGACTGGAATACGTAGATCAAATCAGCAATCATTTGATGAGTAAAGATAATGTGATTCTCTTTGCCAATCACCAAATTGAACCCGACCCGCAAGCAATACGCTTTATGTTGAAGCAAACCCACCCGATTTTAGCGGAACAAATGATTTTCGTTGCAGGGCACAAAGTGACAACAGATCCTCTAGCCATTCCGTTCAGCATGGGATGCAATCTACTATGTATTTATTCAAAAAACTATATTGATCGTCCTCCCGAAGAAAAATCAAGAAAAATTGCCCACAACCAAAAAACGATGAAAATCATGCAGAATTTGCTCGACAAAGGGGGAAAATGCATCTACGTAGCTCCCGGTGGAGGACGCGACAGACCTAATCGTGACGGCAAAATAGAAGTGGCGGAGTTTGACTATCAAAGTATCGAAATGTTTCGTTTTATCGCAAGCCGTGCAAAAAATGCCGTGCACTTTTATCCTCTGGCTTTGAACACTTACAACTTGCTCCCTCCGCCGAATCAAGTCAAAAATACAATGGGCGAGGCTCGTGTTCCACAATGTGCTCCAATCAAAATTGCCTTTGGAAACGAGATCATTTTTGATAAAATTTTACTCTCGAACGATAAGGATAAAAAAACTAAACGCAAGGCTCTAACATCTCATATTTGGTCTTTGGTTGATCAACTGTACCAATTAATTTATTGAGATTTGCAATTAAACATTTTAGGGGGTTTGATGCTAAAAAAAATAATAATTAATCGATTTCAAGACAGATCCAAGAACAGGCGCACCCAATCCTGTGTTCCTTCTAAATGCTTTAACAAACGTCCGGCCGCAATTTGGAAAAAATGCTTATTGTTCATTTTTTTGCTCTTAATATCCGTCGAACTTGATGCAGCCTCTTATGAAATCATCCCTGAAAAAAACAAGCTTCCTATATTGACTCCGACTTTCAAGGACAGAAAGACAGCTAAGATACGTTTAGAAAATGGCCTGGAAGCTTATCTTATAAGCGATCCAAACCTTAATTTTTCCGGAGCCATGATGTCTGTTGATGTCGGCAGCTGGGAAGACCCTGAAGAGTACCCGGGCATTGCACATTTTCTAGAACACATGCTGTTTATGGGAACAAAAGAGTATCCTCGAGAAGGAGAGTATAGCAGCTTTATCACTGATCATGGAGGCCAGGCAAATGCGTTTACCTCAAGCAGTACGACAAACTATTTATTTACAGTGCAAAATGATGCATTCAAAGGCGCCTTTGAAAGATTTTCCAGTTTTTTTAAAAACCCGCTGTTTAATCCATCCGGAGTATCTAGAGAGCTTAAAGCCATTGATCAGGAATATGCAAAAAATATTGAAAACGACTCCATCCGATTTTTTTATGTTCTCAAAGATATTTCTAATCCTGATCATCCTTTTCACAACTTTAATATGGGAAACAGCTCAACGCTTTCGCAAGTTTCGCAAAATACACTCAAACAATGGTATCAAAAACACTATAGCGCCAATCTAATGAAACTTGTTGTTTATTCCTCGCTTCCTTTAGATCAACTAAAAATATTTGTTGCTAATCAACTTAAAGATATTCCTAATCATGACAGAGAAGCATTCGTTTATACAAAACCTGCTTTTTCACAAGATTTAGAAGGAAAAATTATCTACATTGATCCAATTAAAAATGAACAAAAACTGACAATTCTTTGGGAGCTTCCCTCTAAATTTGCCCATATGATCGATTCTAAGCCCGATGAGCTAATTGCATTTGTATTGGGACATGAAGGAGAACACAGTCTGCTTGCGCAGCTCAAAAAAGAAGAACTTGCCGACTCTCTTTCTTGCGGAGGGTTAAAATTGGGAAGCGATCTTTGCACATTTTTTATAGAGATCGACCTCACTAAAGCAGGTTTAATGGACGTAGATCAAGTCATCACTCGAGTTTTTCAAACCGTTGGCTTTTTAAAAAAATCAGGCATTCCTCAATACATTTTCAATGAAGTACAAACCATCCAAAGACTGCAATATCAGTATCAATCTAAAGAAAATGAATTTTATGCTCTTATGAAGCATGCATACAATATACAAGATGAAAAAATGGAATCCTACCCTGAAAAGACAAACGTCATTCAAAAATTTGATCCCGAGTCCATACATGAAATGCTTTCCTATATGACTCCTCAAAGAGCCCTGCTTTTTGTAACAGCTCCTGAAAAAATGACAGGGGTAAAACCGGAAACTCGAGAAAAATGGTTGGGAGTCGACTATAAAATCGAATCCGTTTCATCTGAAATTGCAGCTAAATGGAATCGTTTGGATCCGCACCTCGATATTCTTCTTCCTAAACAAAATCCATTTATTCCAACAGATCTTAAAGTAATCAACTCTGGAAATTTTCAGAAAAACTATTATATTCCTAACCCTCAACTCCTTATTAATGACAGTTTTTCAAAATTTTATTACGCTAAAGACAACTATTTTGGCTTGCCAAAAGTTAGTTGGGTTATTCAAATTAAAACGCCCAAGGTTTCAACTGAACATCCTCAAGACGTTGTTTTTACAGAGATCTATATCAAACTTGTCAAAAGCGCTCTGGACAAATTGAGCTATCCTGCAAAAATGGCAGGGCTTGATTATGATATTCAAAGGAAACATAACGGCATTGAAATTACACTTGAGGGGTACAGCGAAAATGCAGAAAAGCTCTATGAAAAAATCATTCAAAAGATGGTTCATTTAAAGCTTTCTGAATCCAAATTCAAAATTGTCAAAAATTCATTGGATCGTAAATATCTCAATTTTTCCAAAGCAAGCCCTCTTAAGCAATCCATTGAATTATTTAGATCCCTTCTCTATGAACATTATGTTACAGAGTGGCAAAAGGCATCGGCAATAAGAAAAGCCGACTTTAAAAAATTCCGGGAATGGCTAAGCCAGCTTTATCATTTTACCTATACCGAAGGGGTTTTATATGGAAACCTTAAAGAAAAGGATGCGCGAAAAATTGTCAACTTAACCCGAGACACTTTTTACAACGGGATCTATCCAAAACCTGATCAGCTGAAAAAAGAAGTTATTGTTATTCCCCAAAACGAAGGTCCTTATTATGTTGAGTCTCGGACAAAATCAATGGGTAATGCAGTATTGCTTGCCGTAGAAACCCCGATTTTACATTTAAAAAAAGAGCGTGTGCAGCAAATTCTCATGCAGGCGATCAAACAGCCTTTTTTTAATGCGCTGCGAACAAAACAACAAACAGGATATCTTGTCGATAGCCAAGGTCAAGAAATCGAGCACAAACTATTCAATCTATTTGCTGTTCAATCCGACACCCATGGTACGATGGATTTGCTTTACCGATTTGAAGCATTTATCGAAGGATATTTGCAAGAGCTAGGAAAAAAAACTGGATAAAAATCAATTCGAAGCTGTCAAACGGGCACAAATTGAAAAACTAAAAGAACCGGCAATCAATATTAAAGAAATGGGACGGTTGCTTAATGAGCTTGCCTTTGAGTATGATGGCGATTTTCAATGGATTCAAAAACGAATGCAAGGGCTGCAAGAAATTTCTTACAAGGAATTCATTGAACAAGCAAGGCGGATGCTTGGCAGAAAAAATAAAGAGCGTTTAGGTATTTTACTTAACGGGGAGCTGCCAAAAAACCGCAGATTTTCTTATACGCGCGCACCGAAATCGAAACCAAATACGCAAAGCCAGTGAATATGAATCCAAAGATCTTAAGTTAAACCTCTCGGACCAATTAGAATAAGCTGTTTTTTTAGAACCTGCTCAAAACCCTAAATTTTGAGACTGCGGGCGGTGTAACTTGCTTTGGCAAATTGCCAGATTTCTCATTAAAACAGGATCCATTCCCTTAATGCTTGCTGCATGCTGAAAAACTTCCATAGCTTGCCGATAATCTTTAACCAGAAACAAAAGCACGCCCATATTCATTACAAAGTCGCCTTCGCTTGGAGAGACAAAATAAAAATTAGACAAACACCTCATGACGACTTCTTTGAGCAAAACTTGAGTTTCATCATCTGCACCGGGGATCTCTTTTTCTATTTTTTTAACAAAACTGTTCATCGTTAGAGGATCATAATTGCCAATTTTAACCATTACAAGCAACTGTCTCAATGTCAAAGTTTCAAGTTGTTCATCAGATAATTCTGTTAAATGCCAATAATCAACTGGCTGCATACTCTCCATTTGATCATGAAACAAAGCACAAGTGTTGCGGTACTCCCCTTCTCCCATGATTCCAAGAATTTGGGCAAAGCGATGATCCGGGCATACAGGCAATAATCCTAATCCATGATGCAGCTCAAAATAGCGCGCGATTGAATGATAATTCACACCTATTGAAAAACTCGAATGACGTGCGATATGCGGTTCTTTAAAGTTTTGCAGTTGCTCTTTTGAACATATTCCCTGATCCGCAGCCAGAAGCAGCATCCGCTGGCGAGAAAAATTTTTGAAAAATTCTAACGTCAATAATGCTCCGGAAGGGAACAAAAACGCGCCGCTCTCAAACTCTTTTAGATACTCTTGCAATATCAGGTTTGCTTCCCGTTCGGTAAAATAGCTCTCAGGATGCGAAATTGCATGATATGTGTACTCTTCTTGCAAAACCTCAACCCACTCGGGACTTAATGTTTCCCGGCAGTCATCGGGTATTGAAACAGTGATTCTTCCTTCCTCTAACCTCCCGTGATTGACTCTGAATAGATCTTGTGGAATTGTATCAAAAAAATAGGTGCCGATGAGTATAACAGGATTGATCGCTTGCTCCATAACAATCCCTTTTTCCACTAACTTTAGCGGACCGGTCTGATCATTTTTGTAAAAGGCAAAATCTAAAATTCCCCTTTCCAAAAACGGAATCAACTTAGGATGATTCTTCCAAAAATTTAAATTTTCATCGACCATATCGGTCATCACGTAGACAAAAGGAAAATCTAATCCCAACCGGGAGAGATTTTTTAACAACAAATATGCAAGTCTTCCCGAACCTGCTCCAATATCGAAAAGATAAACAGGTTCGGAGGGATCAATCGCGTAGTTTTCGTTTAGATAACTTTTAATGATGCAGGCAAATTGTTTTGCAATTAAGGGGTTGCTTGTCAAGTAAAATGGAACCCCTTTGTTTTGCCACGCTTGCGGGCCGAATTGAGAATAAGCCTCTGATTGAAGCTTCCAAATAAGGGATTTGGAAAATCTCTTTTGTTCTTCAATAATTTTCATATTGCCTGTTCCGGAACGGGTGCTTCCCTAATTCACTAAAATTTTTGCAATGGATACCCTTACGATAACTGCTCGGGAAAGAGTCCGTTTTATACCGTTCGTGGTTATTAATAATACTAAGCGGTTTGAATCATTTACACGCAAGTTTTCTCAAAGCCAAAATCCCAAATTTTGAGGATGCGGGCGGTATAGTTGCTTTTTAAAAATTAATTGATTATAATTCAATGTTTTATAACGCATGGTTGTTTTTATGTTTGATTTAAGTCCTGATCATATCGAAGACAAATTAAAAAAAATAGAAAAGAAAATTACTGAAATAGAAATACGCAATCAAAAGCTCAATCAAGATACCGAAGAGCTGTTTGCAGAATTTCAAGTGGCGCCGGAACAACTGACTGAATATCTTCAAAGCAAAGAGAATTTTAGTGAAAAAAATTGGGAAGAAATTCAGCATCATACGAATCAAATTGAAAAAAAACTAAGTGTAGATCTAAACTGTATTCATAATCCCATGCAAACCAAGAAAACTTTTAATGAAAAAAACATCGACCCTTCTTGGCTGTTTGTTAATTGACATCCTCACCCACCCAAAGGAAGGTGATTCCCATGATTAATAGGGTAGTACTACCTTGCGGATTCCTACAGATTCCTCCGACCAGTGAACATTTTAATCGTATCACTTACACTGGGTCCGCTTTACAGAGAAGGTCTGTCCGACCTCGAACGATGGAAAAAGTATAGCATGGAAAACGAATTTAACACAAACGCCTTACATCCCCTCCCTAAAGGAAGAGGTTTTTCGGCGCATTTTGATAAAATACCAATATTCTTTACTCTTGTACTTCTTTTCTTATCTTTTTCCTCCACAGCAGAATCCTCTTCCTCCTCTTTTAAAAAAATTTACCAACTTCACGTAGAGCAGCTTCAATATCCAGAAAAACCCCACCCTCCCTTAAACTCAAGTTAGTAAGCTTTAGCAATAATGATATCAGTTACTGCTTCCTTCCCTGTTAGTATACATCGACCTTTTGTTTTTGATTGAGAAAGAGGAATGCAGCGAATTGTTAACTTTAGCGGGTCGAGAAGTTTTTCGCTTTCAGGATCTCCACACCATTTTGCAAGAACAAACCCTCCATGAATTTCGGGTTTTTCAATATTTTTTGGTGTAAAAAACTTTTTTAAAGATTCAATATCTTCTATATCTTTGTTGATATGCATATCGCGAAACGCTCGCGCCTGTTCAAAATAATTTGCTTGTATTTCCCCTAATATATCAGGAATAACCTCTTGCAGGCTCTCAAGCGCAACTTTGCTTTTATCTTTATGGGGGCGATCCCGCCTTGCAATCATCACTGTGCCTGATGCTATATCGCGAGGTCCCGCTTCAATACGAATCGGAACACCTTTTTTAACCCATTCCCAATTTTTTTCGCCTCCTCTTCGATCTCTCTTATCAATCTCTATTCGAACAGGCTCTCCAAAACAAGTTGCTGAAGAAAGCTCTTTTTTTACTTTTTCTGCAAAGGCAAGCACTTCATTTTCCTCCTCTTTTTTAGGAATAACAGGAATAATGACAATTTGCTTTGGCGCAATTCTCGGCGGCAGCCGCAATCCGTCATCATCTCCATGACACATAATCATCCCCCCAATCAAACGGGTAGTTACCCCCCAAGAGGTTGTATAGGCATACTCTAGCTCCCCTGCTTGATTCGAAAATTGCACCCCTTGCGCTTTTGAAAAATTTTGACCCAAATAATGAGATGTTCCTCCTTGCAGCGCTTTGCGGTCTTGCATCATCATCTCTAAAGTGTAGGTGCTTTCAGCTCCCGGAAATCGTTCTGCAGGGGATTTTTCTCCAAGAATAACAGGAATTGCTAAAATATCTTCAGCAAGTATGCGATACACTTCCAACATTTTAAGGGTTTCCTCTTTTGCTTCCTCTGCTGCCGCATGAGCTGTATGCCCCTCTTGCCAAAGAAACTCCGAGGTTCTTAAAAAAATTCTAGGACGCATTTCCCAACGCACCACATTAGCCCATTGATTAATAAGAAGAGGCAAATCTCTATAAGACTCTATCCATTTTGAAAAAGAATCCCCAATAATGGTCTCTGAAGTAGGACGTATGATAAGCGGTTCTTCAAGAGCCCCTGTCGGAACCAATTGTCCTTCCCTCTCTTCTAATCGATGATGTGTTACAACTGCGCACTCTTTCGCAAATCCTTCTACATGAGCCGCTTCTTTTTCAAGGAAACTCAAAGGAATAAAAAGAGGGAAATAAACATTATCGTGTCCGGTTTCTTTGATCATCTGATCAAGAGAGTCCCTAATCCTTTCCCAAATCCCAAATCCCCAAGGTTTTATAACCATACACCCCCTCACAGGGGAATTTTCTGCCATATCGGCAGCTTTAATGACTTGCTGATACCACTCGGGATAGTCTTCGTTACGGGTAGGAATAATCGCTGTTTTTGCTTGCAATTGGGTCATGGCAGATAAACCTTGCGTTTAAATTTTTTACAAACTCTCTAAGTTGTTAATTATACCGCCTGCACTTTCGAAATCCAGGATTTTGTCTTGGGAGCGAGCAGTAATAATAATTATCGCAGCCATGATAACAGATACGAAATATTTTTGACTGTACGAAATATGTAAAAACTGACGAGTTCGCCTTACGCAAAGAATCCGCTTCCGAAAGGCAAAATGAAGGCAGAATACGAAAATCAGGACGATGGGCAGTTCCCTGCAGCCGTCCAAGGAGTGATCTAAGAACCTGTTTAAATTCGCTAAAAATCATAATTTTCAGAGATTTTGAACAGGTTCTAAAGTAGATTAGCTAACATTTTGCCTCTCGGAAGCGGATTCGTTGTGCACGTCGGGTGCTGAGTTATACCGCTCGCGCCCTCAAAATTTGGTTTTTGGCAAAGAAAAAGCTCTCGTGATAGAACAATCGCAAGCCGCTTAATATTAATCAATATTGAGTGGCTTGCGATCGTTCTATCACGAGGCTTTTTCAAAGCCAAAATCCCAAATTTTGAGGGCGCGAGCGGTATAAAGCCTCCTCCCTCTAATTCTTGAATTACTCTTCTTTGCTATTTTTGTAAATTTTTTTTGATTTTATGCAAGTTTGCATGACCTAACAAACAAAGCATTGCATATATAGACTTCTCTCTTAGACTTCAGCTGCTCATAAGTAATTGCATCCTCAACACAATCCGGCAACGAAGAAATATAAGTTCCCGGCAAAAGAGGCATTGTTTTTTGGGGAGTGGTCACTTTGCCTCCCTCGCTCCAGAAAAGATTTGAGAAAGCTGTTTCAAGAACCCATCCTTCCGATGAACAAACAATAGCATCATCGAACCCTTTATCCAGCGCATATTGCTTCACCATTAAACGATGCAGATAAGATAAGGACTTGATTGAAGCATTGGGAATTTCTATAAGGAAAGGATATTTACATATTTTAGCCTCTCCTACCGGCTGCTTGTAAGGTTCCATCATTGCCAGAAAAGTTCCAAACTTGCGCAAAGACAAAGTTAACTCTGAAGAGACGCCTCCCGTAATAATAACTTTTAATTTCCATAAACCATTGAATGCCTGATTTTTTTCTATCAATTCGTACAAGACATCCTCGGACAATTTTGGCGGAATGATATTTAATAATTTACACTGAGAAGCCAGTCGTTTAAAATGAGCTTTACAATTCCAAATCTTCCCATTTTCTACTTTTGCAGTTGTAAAGACGCCGTCTCCAAAAAGGAAACCTCTATCGTAAATGGAAACATTTGCATCTTCAGCTTTTATAAACTCATGATTTATAAATACCCAATGCATCGCCTATTCCGAAAACTTTTTGACATCCTCACCCCCGTAAACGAAGGTGATTCTTTATGATTAAACACAGAGGCTATACTTGCTTACGCTTTCCAGCAGGTTTCTGCTTCAACGAGACTGCCCAGAGGACAAGGCTTGGTTTTCGCCGTAAATTATCCCGCTGTGAGGACTTTTACGGCTTTGAACCAACTCATGCCCCCCAGGTCTCACATTCTCTCCACAGACTTTAATTCCCGTCTGCCCGACGGTATAGGAGTAGTTTAACATATGGAAGAGTTGGATGGAATACGAACAAAAACTTTAAACGCCTTACATCTCCGTCCTAAAGGACGGGGTTTTACGGCGAATTTGGATAAAAATTAAAAAAATAAGCATTTTCCTTTGCTAAAGAATACTGACTAAAGCCGATTAATTGCTTGAAAAAGAGAATCCCCCTTCTGCAAGGTCTCAAGATACTCGCTCTCCGGATGAGAATCCGATACAATAGCCCCTCCTAATTGAATATTCACTCTCGAACTTGTCCAAAGCATTGTACGAATTGCAATATTAAAATCAAAATCACCTATGCCGGTAAAATATCCCATAGAGCCTGTATAAATCCCCCTGGGGCGATCTTCCAGGGAATCGATAACCTCCATCGCGCGCAATTTGGGACACCCCGTAATCGACCCTCCGGGGAAACAGGCTCTCAAAACTTCTAAAGGACGGTGTTTTGGATCTACAATAGAGCGCACTATTGAAAGCAAATGATGAACATTTGCATAACTTTCTAAATGCCAAAGTTTTTCCACTTCGACACTTCCCGGCAAACTGACTTTAGCTAAATCATTTCTCATTAAGTCTGTGATCATTAATAACTCCGCTCGATCTTTTGATGACAAGAGAAGTTTATCTTTATTACCGTAATCCTCTACGACCGTCTTTCCTCTTGCAATCGTTCCTTTTATAGGCCTTGTTTGGAGCCTATTGCCTTGTTTTTGCAAAAAACGTTCAGGAGAAGAAGAAATGATCGCAGAGTCTTCTAAGCGAAAAAATGCCATAAATGGAGCCGGGTTGCTTTGTACAATCGATTCAAAAAGGACAAAAGGGTCGGACAAACCCTCAAAAATGAATTCCTGTGATAAGTTAACCTGATAGATATCTCCATTGCGAATCAATTCTTGAGCAGCTAATATTTTTTCAAAATAAAGCTCTTTTTTATCCCCGGGCCTTATTACTTTAAACGAAGTACAGCTTTCACTAGACTTTGAAATTGGAAGTAAATCGCCGCAATATCTTTTTGCCTGTTGAACAAGAAAAACCGATAACTGATTAAAAGAGGTTATCCGCTCTTTCATTGTTTGAAGCAATTCTGAGTAAATTCGAACCTCATTTGATAGATGATCTGCTTCAATTACCACAGAAGGTTGAAAAAAAAGAGCTAAAGGAATACCGGAAAAACGGTAAGGAATCCTCTTTTCAGGATCACTGAAAGCCCCCATTTCATAACTAAAAAATCCCACCCACTCAAGGCAGCTTCGACCTGAAAATTCCAGCTGTAAATCCCATGGATTATCTCCGCTTGCTTTGACTATCTTTTTGGGAAACAAACATAAAAAGGAGCGCCGGGAAGAATCAAACTTCCCTCCGGAGTACAACAAACATGTTCCGGGAAGATGGGAATAAGCGCTTGCGAGCTCAAGTAATTGTTCCGGAGTAAAACAGAATCTATTGAAGCGCATCCGGAATCATCATATTATGATAGACTGCATCAACATCGTCGATACCTTCCAACCATTCAATAAGCCCCAAGTTTGCCTGTGCGGTTTCCAAATCGCACTCGATCATATTTTTCGGAATCATTTCCAAAGACGCCTCATCACATTTAAACCCCAAAGCTTCGATCCCCTCTTTTACTTCAAAAAGCATGGTTGGATCGGTTGTGATGACAAACACATCCTGTTCTTTTTCAAATCCCTCTGCCCCGGATTCTATCGCTGCATTGAATAATTCCTCTTCAATGGCATGATCGGAAGACATTTGAATCACTCCTTTTCTATCAAAATTATAAGCAACAGAACCTGGACTTGCTATAGAGCCTCCTTTCTTGTTTGCGGCAATCCGCATTTCAGAAGCTAAACGATTTTTATTATCCGTCATAATATCACAAATAATCCCAACTCCTCCATGCCCATACATTTCATATGTCATTTCAGTGAAATCTGCTTGATCTGCTTCTGTTGCCTTCTTAATATTCCGTTCAATGATTTCATTTGGCACATTTTCCGATTTTGCTTTTTGCAAAACTAATCGCATCCTGGGATTTGTCTTGGGATCCGGGCCGCCAATTTTTACTGCGCTAATAATTTCTTTTGCAATCCGAGAAAAAACCTTTCCCTTTTTAGCATCCGCACGCGCTTTTTTATGTTTAATATTTGCCCATTTACTGTGGCCTGCCATAATTACCTCGCTGTTGTACCGATCGTGTTTCAAAACTTGATTTTAGGCAAAAACCAAATTTTGAATCGCGATCGATTATAATAGTCGTTCACGATTTTTCTCAATCCATGCTACAGCTTTGTCGTAAACATGAAATTTTTTTTCCATCATCTTAAATTCTCGATGATGAACTTTTCTCCGTCCATTCGTATCGCAAAAACTTGGATAGACATGGTGCAGCATTTCATGATAAATCACATAAGAAATCAAATATTCTGGAACATCAATCCTATCCAAACGCCGATTAATTTTGATCAATCTTAATAAATGATGATAAAGTCCAAAAGTAAACCGAGAACACTTTCTTTTTTGCTTCGGAGCAAACCAGGTAATATTTAAGCGTAATTCTCCGCAAAAATATTTTTGGTTGATCTCTTCCATCAAAAAATTTAAATTATGCACATTGCTCTTCAAGTCCAAATCATCAACGCTCAGCTCATGTGTATAGTTCAAACTATTTACTCTGTCTTCAATGTAAGATTTTAATGTTGGCGCCAAACTTGAATGCTCTTTTTTTATATAACAGGCAAGTTCTTCCATAATATTTTCCGGAGCATCAAGAAAAAATCGATGCATGGATACTTTAGTACAGCTTGGCTCCCATTTAACGCTTAACATTGTTGAGCGATTATCATTGATATGTAATTGAACACGACTTTTTAAAGACTGTTCTAAATTTTTTTTAAATTCTGTAAGAAAGGAATTCTTTTCCATGCGCAATCAACCTTAGAACCTGTTCAAAATCTCTGAAAAAGCGCTTTTTGCGCCTTTCACTTTGTTTTTGCAACTTTTAAAACTTCTCTACTTTTCCAAGCACGCACAAGTTTTAAAGGTTGCAAAAACAAAGAAAAATTCGCTAAAAGCCACAATTTCCAAAGATTTTGAATAGGTTCTAATAGGGAGCTGCAAAACTCAGGTGATCGCTTTTTGCGCAATTTTGACGAAGTTTTACAGTCTCTCTAAAAAAATGCAAAGAAAGACAACGTTAAATATTTCTTTCCATAAAAATTCGGCCCCTATAAGAGCCGTCTAACTCTTTAATCCATTCATTTTGACGTCCAAATTCCCGAAAACCAAAACGTTCGTATAACCTAATTGCCGGATTTTCAGCATAGACCTGCAGGTGAAGCAACTCTATTTTGAATTGTTTCTTTGCCAGGTCTATCAAAGTTAAGAGCAGCTGCGTTCCTATTCCCTGCCCACGAAGCTCCGGGGCCATAATAATCCCGAACTCACACTGGTGGGCAAGCTTTTTATAAGGCTGCAAATAAAGTGTAGAAAGACCGCATGGCTCGCTGTCCATCAATGCAGTAATGCTGCAATGGTAACGGCTAAAACCCACCCAGCGGTTAACTGCATCGTCGATTTCAACTTCATCTGCCATTGGAAACCATCTCGCAACCGTTGGGTCCATCAACCATCGTTTTAAATGTTTACTATCGCTATTTTGAGTATAACGAAACTCCAAACCTTCTATTTCTTTCTTTTCTATCGACATAACGACTAACCAGCTTCTTTTAAATACGCATTAACAAACTGATCAAGATCTCCATCCATTACAGCCTGTATATTTGTTGATTCTACTTTAGTTCGGGTATCTTTAACAAGACTATAAGGGTGAAAAACATAATTTCTTATCTGACTCCCCCAGGCAATCTCCTTTTTTTCACCCCCCAACTTTTTAAGCTTTTCTTCTTGTTCAATAACTTGTAATTCATAAAGCTTTGATTTTAACATTTTATAACAAGCTTCTTTATTTTGGTTTTGACTTCGCTGAGATTGGCAAGAAACTACTATTGAGGTCGGAATATGCGTAATTCTAACAGCTGAATCTGTCACGTTGACATGTTGTCCGCCTGCACCGGAAGCGCGGAAGGTGTCTATTCGAAGATCCTCGGGATTAATCTCAACTTGTATATCGTCTGTAATTTCAGGAGTCACATCAATAGAAGCAAAACTTGTATGCCGCCGATTACTGCTGTCGAATGGAGAAATTCTTACAAGGCGATGCACTCCTTTTTCTGCTTTTGCATACCCAAAAGCAAAATGGCCGGACATCTTTAATGTAATATTTTTGATACCTGCAACTTCTCCCGGAACGACATCTATAACATCACACTTCCAATTTCTTTTGTCACACCATCTTTTATACATTCGCGACAACATTTCAACCCAGTCGCATGCCTCGGTTCCACCGGCACCGGCATTAATGCTTAAATAACAATTTTTATTATCCAATTCTCCTGAAAGCATCCGGCGCACTTCCAATTCAGAGAGTTCTTGCTCTATATTTACCAGCTCATATTGCAATTCTTTCTGCAGTTCCTCATCCCCTGCCTCTTGAGCTTCAGGCTGCAATTCTAACACATCATTTAATCGCTGCTTAAGATTCTTGCACGGAACCGTCCACACTTTTAAAGAATTAACTTGAGAAATTATCTGTTGTGCACCATCGGGATCATCCCAAAAACTTGGCTCTTCCATTAGCGTTTGCAGCCGATCGACTTCTTCTTCTTTTTTAGAAATGTCAAAGATACCTCCACATGTGAAGAATGCGTTCTTGCAGCTCTTTTACATCAATTTTTTGTTCTTCGTTCATCTTATACAAATCTCCTGGTCATTTATGCCGGTCTTAGAACCTGTTTAAAATCCGGGATTTTGGCTTTGAGAAAACGTGCTTGTGGACGATCGCAAGCCGCTCATTAATATTAAGCGGCTTGCGATCATCCAATCAAGAGAGATTCCTTTGCCAAAAACCGAATTTTGAAACGAGACCGGTTATATATTCATCATAGAAAAAATTGCTATTATTGCAAAAAATAAACAGTTATACATACCGGCCTTGTTTCAAAATTCGGTTTTTGGCAAAGAGAAAGCTCCCGGTATTTGACGGTCTTAATTTACACCTCGCAAGCTTCGGCATCTTTGAATGTCTTGCGGAAAGAACGTACAATATTGACTACAATAAGACAAATTAGCAAGGGGTAGCAAACCTGAAGCAAAGGGGCTGTTACAAAAGTAATCCCTTCCAAACCAAAAAGAGACATCGCAAACGTAATGATTAAGGCAATAGCAATCGATAAAACCGGATGCTTGTTTTGTTTAAACAGCTCATCATGAAGATAATCGGTGTAAGCAAGAATCAATGCGATTGAGGTTGAAAAACAGGCTAAAATAATTGCTAATACAGAAATAAATGACCAAATCCTTCCTAAGAGAAACTGAGCCATAAATGCTAATGCCTGATCTTTAGGGACTGAACTCAATATTCCGGCATGTCTTGAAGACACCGCAATGAGGCAAATATAAACAGCTGCTAAAATTCCCATTCCAATCAAAGAAGAACGTACGACAAGAGCAAGAGATTGTTTCATGGAGCCGCCTGATTTATTCAGGATATGAATGATGGAAGCGGAAAAGAAAAATGAAGCAATGAGATCCATTGTATTATAACCTTCAACCATGCCTTTAAAAAATAAACCTTCATGAACCTCATAAACTGTCAAAGGATTGCTCTCAGCCAGAAACCCTCTAAACATCACAATTGCAATGCATGACAATAGTAAAGGCGTAATCCATTTTCCCAAAATATCAAGAATTCCAAGTTTCTTGGAAACCACAACAAAAACCAGCCCGCTATAAATCAATCCAAACACCCAGAAGGGAGGCATCATGCTAAAGTAGGATGTTAAACTAGCATATGCAAGGGCCATACATCTTGGAGCAGACCCCAAAGGAATCCAGACTGTTAAAAGTATTGTGCTCAAAATAAACCCCGGAACGCGGCCAATTACATTAAAAAAGCTCGAATAAGACCCTTTGTACAAAACCATTGCAATGACTCCCAAAAATGGAAGCAAAACTGCCGCAATAAGAAAGCCGGCCCCCATAATTATCCAGTTTTCCTGGGCAATTTTTCCCACAAACAGAGGAAAAATTAAATTGCCGGATCCAAAAAACATAGCAAAAAGAGCCATACCAATGACTAATGAAGAAGTTCCCTTGTCAATTTTCATACCAATTATTTGCTCCTAAAAACTTTATTTTATCGCGTTGTGAAAACACAAAATAATCATCATGCTGCGCACACCCTCGATTAACTTCAAAACCCGAAACTTTCTCTTTGCCAAAAACCGAATCTTAAAATTAATTGGGTATATACCCGCTCCCGTCCTAAAAATTTAGGATTTTGAGGAAGCAAGCGATATATACCGCTCGTGATTCAAAATTTGGGATTTTGGCTTTGAAAAAGCTCTCGTGATTGAACGATCGCAAGCCTCTCAATATTGATTAATATTAAGCGGCTTGCGATCGTTCAATCACGAGAGCTTTTTCAAAGCCAAAATCCCAAATTTTGAATCACGAGCGGTATAATGCAAATCGATTGTAAAAAAAGGTGGCGTAAAAATACATAATTTACGATTATAACAGATATAATTAAAACACATTCTAAATAAAAAAATATTTTTTGTCAATCTTAAATTAAAGATTTTTTAAAGTGCTAAATAAAAATTTCTACCCAAAAACACCAAATACTGTTACTAGCTCTGAATTTATTAAATATTTTTTACTACATTTTTTCATAAAAAATTTAAAAATCAATTTATACAGCTAGATAGTATAATTTTATCAAAACTAAGGGATCGTTAAATAACATCAAAAAAATCTTTTTTACCATTGATTTTTTCCGGCTAACACGACATCTTGATTATTAACCAAGCATGAATGTATATTGCATTCACTTTTTACAAACACAATAACAGGAGTATACTATCAAATGAGCATTACATCTATTCAAAAGGGAATCGGGTCAACTTTAGGCAGCGTTTTTGAGTCCATAAAAAATACCGCCATTTGGTCAGGACATCAAATTTCAAAAGGGTTCAATAAATTGATTGATTTGTTGAAAGCTGCATGGAATAAAATTTTTCCATACATTAAAAATTTTGCCATGAAAATAGGCGCGTTTCTAAGGACTTCCACCGGCATGGGTGTTTTGTTAGGAACAATCAGCTTAGGCTTAGGTCTTTCAGCAAATCGTATAAAAGATAAGACATGGCTTTCTATTGCATTGCAAATTTCTTCATTTGCTCTGGCAATTGCTTCCGGAGCGTTTTTAGGATATGGATTTGCAACGCAATCTGCGTGCTTGTTCTAGACCGGATTTTCCATAACAAAAGGGGTATAAGAACCTGTTCAAAAGCTCATTTTCAGAGATTTTGAACAGGTTTTAAGGCTTGCAGACTAACTATATATACATGGTCGGGTGTTTACATTGAGCTGCTGGATCTTGTTCCACAAACTCTTGCAAAACTTTTTTGTGATCTTCAACTACTGCTACTATATTGTCCGTTGTATTCCTATAGGCCGCGATAACATTTTCGAGTTGTTCTTGGAGGCTCTTATTCTTTTTTGACTGTCTTTCATTATTTTCAATTGCATTCCTATAGGCCGCGAAAAAATTTTTGCCTTGTTTTTTGAGGCTCTCATTCTCTTCTAACTGTTTTTCATTGGCCACGCGAGCCTTTTCGAGTTTTTTTCTAAGACTCGCAATATCGCCTTCACAACCTTCAATTTGCTCCAGAACTTCGTCCTTTCTAGTTTCAAGTTCTCTGTTTTTTTCCTTAAAAATTTTTAATTTTTTTTTCAATTCATTAATTGTTTCTTCATATTTGTTAGCTTTTTCTGTCCATTCACCTTCTTTAGTTTTCCATCTTTTCAAAACTTGTTTACAATCTTTTGAGTGTTCTTGCCATTTTTTGTTTTTTTTTCTCAGTTCCTTATTTGATTTTGACAAATTTTCAAATTTGTCTACTAAATACTGCTCGTTTAAATACTGCTTGTTTTTGGTTACGCGCCTACGCCTCCAATAATTCTTGCCTGATCCTGATATAGAATAACGGTTCGGTGGATTAGAATAACGATTAAAGTGCGATGAATCATTGTTGTTTGGTGAACAAGGAACCATGTGATATACTCCTAATATTAAATTTTTAATTTTGTTTGTTACAAAATTTCTTACTAGAATTTTGCAAAAAATCTGTAACTCGAATTTATTTCTTATTTATTAAGTTTTAATTAAGTTTCAATAAAAAACACAAATATTTTATCAGTAAATCTAACATACGATTTATAACTAATTAAATTCAACTCAACTTTGTACATTGCAGCCAATTTTTTTTTAATATCATTTTTGTCCCTTCATAGCAATATTCCCATTTCCATAAGGGAGCATTTATTTTTTCCTCCTGAAAAACCACTTGACCGCCTTTTTGCCCGGCAATCAAACGAATGCCATCCGGAACGATAATACGCTGATCCCCTATAAAAGAGACATCCTCAGCAAAAAATTCACTTTTTCCTTCCAAATGAATCTCTAAAACTTCCTTTCTAGAAAATTCATTCTTCCAATATTTTTTTGTTTTTGAACGATCGATCCCCTCGTTTTGCACACGAACATTTTTCAATGAAATACACCCAAAATCCTTATTTCCCTTAATCACACAGGAACCACAAAGGACCAAGCCTTCAATATCTGCTTCCGGCAAACCAATTTGAAGCTCAGCCCCTTCTGCCATTTTCCCTTTACGAATTTTTTGCGCAATGATCATCGTGATTAGGACCAAGTATCCGGATTAAACAAAAAAACTATGTTGGGCCCATTCCGCAGATATTCATTTTCATCAACAAGCTTGGGCACTTGAAATGCGCACATTATTTTTAATAATTGTCTGTTTACAGAAAGCAGTGTATAAAAACAGGCTTCCGGGGTCTCTTTAGAAGGTTTTTTTTCGTTATATGCGCATTTTGCCACCCCTATTGTTTTTTCTCGAAGATTATAGGACAAATACACCGGCAGCGAACCCTCTCCAATAGAATCGACTTGTGGATTTTGTTCGGAGGTAAACATATCGGCCATATTTTGCATAGTGGATTCCAATCTTGCAGCTTTTATCAATCGGCAATTACCATTAAAGTCGATCGACTTGGCTTTTGTTTTCAGGTTAATGAGCATCCCCGGAACAGGACATGAAGGCACCCGGGCGCGCACCTTTTCTAAATCGACAAATAAAACATTGGTATTTGCCGGAAAGCATGAGTAATTGCTCCTCTGTTTGTCGGAAACATCTTTAATGCCTTTTTTCTTAAAGTCTGTGTATTCAATATTACTCAAACGAAAACAATCCTTGCCGTTCTCTGTTTTTTTAATCAACACATTCATCCCCTCAGAAGCGTTAACAAATCGAGGACAAGATGCAAAACCAAATGCCTTATTATAGTGTAGTCCAATACCTGTAAAAGCGAAAATGCCGTCATCAACACCTGCTATGGGGTTGTTGATTTGTCTTACCAAAGCTTTAGACTTCCCCTGATTTTTTAACCACTCAAATGCTCCTTGATCCTCCATCAATTTCCACACAACTCCATGTCCGCCCGGTTTGCAAAATAATTCAAAAGGACGAGAAAGAGACCAATGCCCCTCGATCGTAATAATAGGAACCATTGGCTGAGTAATGAAATAAAACGCCTCCTTCGGTCTTCCAAACCAGTGATTTCTTTCACATATTGAACGAATGCGTTGATCGTTGTCCTTTTCAACCGACGTCATCAATACAACAGGCGTGATTAACGTTTTTCCTGCGACTTTTTTGTACAGAAACTCTCTTGCTTGTAAATCTCTAATTAATAATTCAATAAGCGAATATCCGGAAAAACGAAGCTCTGCTGCAGGCAATGCCTCGTTTGTTATCGGATCTATGAGATTTAATCGGTCTCCAGCTCCGCCAACAGGGTAAATTTCTGCCATTTCAGGCATTCCCTGAATTCCCCATTGAACATATTGATCTCTTTCATCACGTCCGCGGCTAATATCGAACCAAGGCGGCTGCAAATATGTTTCGTTATGACTAGATGTTTCCTCTGTTTGATTAATTAACTGCAAAACTGTCAAATGGTAGCCAACGATCCCTCCTATACTGTCATAAAAGCTCTCGATTTGCAAAAAGTGCTTTGCAAGCGCATCCAGTTTCTTTTCCAGTTCCTTCTCTTGATCCCATCCGCGAAAAACATGATTTCCCTCTCCAATTGCAATAATTGAAAGCAGAGCCTTTTGTATGGAAAGACCGGATAGATCAATAAATTGCTTAATTGGGGCGGCGTAACATAAAAATCTTTTTACCTCATTTTCATTTTTGAGAATTTTTACTTTTTCACCAATTTTTCCAGCGTTTAAGAGCTTAGAATTTAAACTTTTTATTTGATTAATAAATTTATTTGATATAATTGCCGTCATGATTATTTTCTTATACCGGCCGCGCCCTCAATATTTGGTTTTTGACAAAGAAAAACCCCTCTTGTTTGGACGATTGCAACCCGATTAATATAATCAATATTGAGTGGCTTGCGATCTCCACAAGCGGGTTTTCTCAAAGCCAAAATCCCAAGTTTCGAGGGTGCGGCCGGTATATAACCTTTTTCAACTTTCTCTGAAACAACAAGAGCTTGTCATTATACCTAATAAACTTCAAGATTCGGTTTTCGGCAAAAACCAAACTTCGAAACACGGCCAGTATAATTCAAGGAATGTACAGACATCTTCTAAGTTGTAGAAAATGAAAGAAGTTCGATCAATTCTTCTCGATCAAACAGTTTCATAAAGCGATGATCGTCAACACCTACAATCTCTTCCATAAGTTTTCCCTTTCGCGTAATCATCTGATCTATAGTTTCTTCAAGAGTCTCGAGCGTCACTAATTTGAAAACCTGCACTCCCCGCTCTTGACCGATACGATGCACTCTATCGGTTGCTTGATCTTCGCGAGCGGCGTTCCACCACCTATCATAATGAATGACAACAGATGCCGAAGTCAAGTCGATTCCAAGTCCCGCCGCATGCAAAGAACCTAAAAATACCTGGCAATTGGAATCCCTGTTAAAACGTCTGACAACATCTCCTCGATCCATGGTTGAACCTCGAATGGCGGCAAATTCAAGCTGCTGCTCTTTTAAATAAAGCTGCATAATATCCAACATCGCCAAATACTGTGAAAAAACAACAACCTTCTGGCCGCTCTCTAGCGACTCGGACAACAATTCTTTAAATAATTCCCATTTTCCCGATTCATACGACCGATAGTCGTCCGGGTTTTTTAAATAGACCGCAGGGTGATTGCAAATCTGCTTCAAGCTTGACAATACACTGAAAACATGAAGATAGGGAACAGATGAAGATGAATCTTGAAGCTCTTGAATCAAAGGCCGGCGCACTTTGTCCAAAAGATCCGAGTAGAGCATTTTTTGATCAAGAGAGAGTTGACAATGAGATACCTGCTCAACTTTTTCCGGAAGATCAAAAAGCACCTCCTCTTTTCTTCGACGTAAAATAAACGGCTTGACAAACCGGGAAAGCAAAGCCTTGCGGGCTTGATTATTTTCCTTTTCGATCGGAAAAACAAAAAATTCCTTAAATGCTTTTTCTTGCAGCATATAACCCGGAAGAATCAAATCGAAAAGAGCTTTAAGTTCTCGAAGACGATTCTCAATCGGGGTGCCTGTCAATCCTATTTTAACGCGCGCATTAACCTTTTGCAATGAGGTATGAATCCGGCTTTTTTGATTTTTAGCAGACTGTATTTCGTCAAATATCGCCAAATCAAATACAATATCGCGAAGATGTTTCCACTCCCGCCGCCAAATTCCGTATGATGTCAATAAGATATCATCCTCTTCATGAAATCCTTCCATCGATCTTCCGGTACCATGAAATGTTCTGACATTGAACTCAGGCAAAAACTCGCCGAGCTTGTCTTCCCAATGATAAATCACTGAAGTCGGACAAACAATTAAAAACGGTTGTCTACTAGTCTGAATCCTGCGCGCTGATGAGAGCAATGCCATCGATTGGTGCGTTTTACCAAGCCCCATGTCATCACAGAGCAATCCTGAAAGACCGTGCTGATATAAAAACCAAAGCCAATTCACTCCAAGCTCCTGATAAGGACGCAGCCGGCTGCGCAAGAGGGAAATATCGGGTTTAGAAAGCATCTTAAAACTCAAAAGCTCATCAAACAGCTCTTTTCCTTTACCTACTTGCGGAGGATCAAAAGCTGAAAGCCTGATAATATCCAATGCGCTTAAGCAAAGCGGCCGGCTCATTTTTACTCCTGCAAGCCATTGAAACCTCTCTTGCGAAGTATCAATCAATCCTGCATCCGAAAATAAAAATCGCTTTTTTTTCTTTATCGAATCAGAAACCTCCCTCAGAGCGATTTTTCCCCGCTCTGTTTGGTAATACACTTCTACGCAATATCTGCCGTGATCCCTTTCTAAATTCTCTATGACAAGCTCAAGAGAAGACGGAGGATCCAGCCTAGGGTCCAGAACTAAAATAAAATCTTTAATTTGGTTAATTTCTCTTGATAAAAAATGGTCGAAAGCATCCTTTTTCAATGTAAGAACGTGCAAAAACCGATCCGGCAATCGAAGATTTGGAGGCAGCACGCAAAATCCTTTATCCTTTACAAAAAGATATTCATCAAAAAAACGCACATTATTAGGATCTATATGATCATAGAGCTGAAACTCAGGCGAGATAATGATGGCATCCGAACCGAGCAGTTCAATACGCAGTCCCGATTTTTTTACAGGACATTCATTATGGAAAAAATCGGAAACTATCTGTAATTCATCAAAATGGGTACGTATAAAAAAAGGGATTTGTCCGCGGGTCAGCACAAGAGTGTCTTCGATTGGCAACCGGATTGACGAGCTGATTTTTGGATAAAATCCCCTTCCTTTAAAGTAGACCCACTTACCAAAATCTTTCGCTTCTTTTTCATCTGCATCAATCAAAGCTCTTTGAGAAAAAACGAGCCTGTCCTCATCTGTTAAATGGTAGGTGTATGTTGTTTCAATCCCTGCAAGATGAATTTGGAAGCCGGGCTGATGATCAAGCCAGTGTTTTTCTTTCGTCACAAAATCGACAATTTTTTCAGCAGGAATCAATGTTTCCAATTCATCAAAAACAATACCTTCCAAATGAAAAAATCCCCCCTTTGAATGAAAGCCCCAGCTTCCGAACAATGCCTCCAACTCCCCTAAATTAGGCAAAGTAGCCGTGATATGCAGGTTCCAGCCGGCATCAAAATGCAAAACATAGACAACATTTACCCGATGTAAATGAACGGGCGGGCTCTCCATCATTTCGGAAACCAGATCTCCGTATTGATCCAATACTTTTTCTACAGGGTAGTCTTGAGTCAATAACGGATGCTTAGTTCTTGGATAAAACCCCTTTTTTAGGAAGATAGAACCACTTGCCAATAGGCACTTGTTCTTGAAACTGCGCCAATTCCTTCTTTTCTGCAAACTCGTTCGCAATGATAACAAACTTTTTCTTACCGACGTCAAAACGGATCGATTCAATAAAATTTTTTAAGTTATAGACAAATAAAGGAGTGTGAATCGACTCCAGCACGGGAATCAGCGTCGGCCACCATTCACGCTTTAACTCTATCGAACAATCGACATCCGGAAATTTTACAAGAAGTCTGGAAGGAAACCCTTGCGAATCATAAATAAAATCAGTCCGGCAAGCCTGCCCTTCTTCTTGTTCCAACATAAGCCAATGCGCAAGATCATTCCAGTAAGAGAGCTCAAAACTCAGCTTTATGCTTGGCCTTCCCTCCTTCCATTTCTTGATTTCATCCAACGTTAAATTAGAAAATTTTAATGATGTCTCTTCAGTTTCAACAGCGCGCTCAAAAAGGATATCATACATTTGCCTCCTTCCCTTATCAGTTTTAAGCGAAAACTCGGCAAATGATCCGATAGAGACATTTTGTTTTGTTTTTTTTATGATGGAAAGGTCGTCGCCATATTCCAGGTAGGCTAAATGCGCTAATGCATGCCAAAAAGAGTTTTGAAACCTCACATGCAAAGGACGTTGATGCTCTCCATAAATAGCAAGTAAAGCGGCTGCCAAATGCAGACAAGAGGATATATCCTCCCCTTTTTCGCAAGAGCAAAAGAGATCTTTTAACCGCTGTTTCTCATCAAACTGCACAAATGACCACACAGATTCCTCTTCTTTGGAACTGTGTACGTGAACTTGATAAGTGCCCCCTGAAAATTCAATTGCAAGAATTCCTCCTTCTGCCAATAATCGTTCGGCTTGATTTTGATAAGGCTGCAAATTTTCAGGAAGCTTGGAAACCAAATTACAAAACCTCCGCAGGGGGTACAAAAGAATAACCTAAATCTTGCGCAACAGAAGCATTTGTTATCCGGCCGAGGCAAACATTCAACCCTTCGCCAAGCCCTTTGTTTTCCCGCAAAGCCTGGCGATATCCTTTATTCGCAATCTGCATTGCATACTCCATAGTCGCGTTTGTTAATGCCATCGTCGATGTACGCGCGCAAGCGCCTGGCATATTAGTCACGCAATAATGCAGTATGCCCTCTTCAACATAAGTCGGGTTTCCATGCGTCGTCGGCCTGGAAGTTTCGCAGCATCCGCCTTGATCGATTGCAACATCGACAATAACAGATCCCGGAATCATATTGCCAAGCATTTCCTTAGCGACTAACTTCGGCGCTTTTTTTCCGGGAATCAATACAGAACCGACAACAAGATCTGCCGAACGCAACACATACTCAATTTCAGAAACTGTTGAATACAATGTTTTAATCTTCGGAGCATAGAGCGCGTCAAGCTCTCTTAGACGATCCAAATTACGATCCAAAATGACGACATTCGCTCCCAGCCCCATCGCCATTCGAGCAGCTTCTGTTCCCACAACACCGCCGCCGATCACAACAACGTTTGCAGGGAAAACTCCGGGAACTCCACCCAAAAGCAACCCCTTTCCGCCATTGTTCATTTGCAAAGAGACAGCTCCCGCTTGTATTGCAATTCTACCTGCTATCTCGCTCATCGGCACTAAAAGCGGCAGTTTTCCCGCATGGTTGGTCACTGTTTCGTAAGCGATAGCAACAACTTTGCTCTTTACAAGAGCTTTTGTCTGTTCAGGGTCAGGCGCCAAGTGCAAATAGCAAAATAAAATCTGCCCTTCATAAAGATAGGGAAACTCGGAGGGCTGAGGTTCTTTAACCTTGATAATCATCTCTGCTTGATAAACTTCTTTGGGAGTATCAAAAATTTTTGCTCCGGCCTCTCGGTACATTTCATCTGTAAAACCGATCTTTTCCCCCGCATTTTTTTCCACCAAGATCTGATGCCCTTCTTCTGCAAAGGCCCTCACCATAGCAGGTGTTGCGCCAATGCGATATTCATGTTCTTTAATTTCTTTTGGAATACCTATAATCATATACTCAATCCTCTATTTTCAAAAAATGGAGGCAATTGTACCTAAAAAAAATTCAATTGTCTACACAGAAACACAGAAAAAGCTTCAAAGGCCATGTCAAAAATCAGACAACTAAAAACCTGTTCAAAATCTCCGGAAATTGTGATTTTCAGCGAATTTTGCAAAAAGCAGTTTTTCAAAGATTTTGAACAGGTTCTAAAGCTTCCTTTTCGGAAATATTTTTATCAAACATTATAGATAAAATTTTAGACACACCCCTCTCCTGCATCGAAACACCAAATAAACGATCTGCAATCGCCATCGTCCGTTTATTATGAGTGATGATAATAAATTGACATCGATCGGCAAACTGTTTCACGACATTTAAAAACCGTTCAACATTTGTATCATCCAAAGGAGCATCTATTTCATCCAAAATGCAAAAAGGGGCCGGCTTCACTTCAAAAATCGCAAAGAGCAAAGCTACTGCCGTTAAACATTTTTCGCCGCCGGACATCAAACTAATCGCCCGCATTTTTTTCCCGGGGGGTTTAGCAACAATCTCAATCCCCGCCTCTAAAATATCGCCCGACTCGGTAAATCGAAGATCGGCCTCCCCTCCTCGAAATAAAATCTCAAAGTTTTTTCGAAAATTTTTTTGAATTTGCTCAAATATTTCTTTAAAAATTTTTCGGCTTTCACCGTCGAGCTTAGTAATGATTTGCACAAGTTCATTGCTTGATTTTTTTAAATCTTCTATTTGCCGATCGAGAAATTCATAACGTTCTTTGTACTTATCATACTCCTCAATCGATGTCATATTAATATCGCCGGCATCCTCGATTCGACGCCGTAGAGAACGGATTCTTCTTTCTGTCTTTTCCATTGATTCCACCAATTCCTGAGCTTGAGATTCTGCTTCTTGCATACTCATTCGAAACCTTTCGGCAAACTCAGACTCCAAAGCGCTGCAAGCCGAATCAATTTGCACTCGTTGAATCCCTTGTTCATGCAAACCCCGCTCGAGCAATTTAACCTCTTCATTCTTACGAGCAATTCGCTTTTCCGCCTCCTCTGCTTCTTGTTGGCGCTTATCGACAGTGCGTCCCAATTCTGCGCATCTCTTATCATTTTCACAAACAGCTGCTTCAATCTCTACGATTTTTTGTTCAAAATCGACTCGATTAAGCTGAATCCGAGATTTCTTTTCCCGGATGCTGCGGATCTCTTCCTCCAAACGCCTCTCTTGCTGAAGACTTTCCAAATCTTTCACTTCAAAAAGATTAAGCTGATGAACAATCTTGCGTTTTTCGTCTGCAGCTTTTTGATAAGCCGACTCCTTTTTTTCCGCTTCAAGCTGCCGGATTTTTAAATGCTCGATTTTTACATGCAGCTCGTTTTCCAAAACTTCCACTTGTTTTTGATGCTCTTGAAGCAAGAAGCGCTTTTCTGCATGCAGTTGGCCGAGTTCAGAAAGAGCAAGCTTAAGCTCTTGACTTAATTCTTGAAGCGTCAAAATTTCTTCGTGTTCTTTTTCCATTAATCGGCTTGTTTTTTCTTGATCGGACTCCAATCTTTCAACAGCATATTTACACTCGATTAACTGCACTTCAGATTGTCTAATCGAACGATCTATTTCCTGGAGGCGTGTTTGAAGCACTTGCTTTTGCTCTTGCATTTCCTGCATTCTTCTTTCAAGCTGTCCGATGCTTTTTTCACAATCTGCAAGCTTTTGATCAAGAGACTTTAATTCTGCTTCCCGTGTAAAAGCATTTTCTTCTGTCTCGGAGGGAAAAAAAACAACCCGATGCCGATCCATATACATCCCTTCTGTTATCCAAACCTCCCGCTCGCTTGAATTCCAAAGCGCATCAAGCCCCTCTTTTACAACAACATCTTTAAAAAAGTAGTTTGTTAGAGGATGATTTGTCATAGAAAAGAGCATGGCATCAGGATCATCAGACTTGTCTACCCGAGGAACCATCTCAAGGCAAATAACGGAAAAATCTTTTATCTTTTGATCGTTGGCAAAATCTGCTAAAACGCGAAAGTCTTCCACAGTTTTAACAACTAATGTCTGTGTATATCTTTTCATCACCGAAGACAGCGCCATCTGATGACAGCCGTTAGTTGGAAAATCTTCATACAAGCCTGCAACCTTGCCAAACAATGCGCTCCCTTTACGGCCCGCTTCCTCAAGAATTTTTTTTGTTCCTTTGGAAAAACCATCCATTTCATCGCGTAAACGCATCAAAGCATTTCGACGCGCTCTGATTTCTGCACGATCATGAGAAAGTTGATCCAACCGCTTTTTGGCCGCTTTGATTTCTGTAGAACATTCTTCAACTTGTGTACTTAGTAAAGCATGCTGCTCTCTTAATTCTGCTAAAGCCTCATTGCATGCAAAAATTTCTTGCTGTTTTTTTTCAATCTGCCCTCCAATCTGCTCTAAACGGGCATATTCCGCCTGCTGATTTTCCTGTAAGCGAAGAACTTTTTCTTGATGGTGTTCCAACTTCAATGCTGCCTGCTTGATTTCGCTTTCCAATCGTTTTTCCTCTTGCAGCCGCTCAAGCCCCTCTTTTTGCAAAGAGTGTTGCCGATCTCTAATTGCGCTCACCTCCCCCTCAATTTCTGCAAGCTGTTCCTTTTGTTCTTTTCTCAACTTTTCAAACTCGGAAAACTGATCATCGACCGTTTTTTGGCGGTTTTGCATTTGCTCTTTTTCCAAACACCTTGCTTTACGCTTTTCCACCATTTCATCCAGTTCCCGCTTCCAGTCCAGCTCTTTGTGCGCCATCTCTTCGATCCTCTCTTCTTGAGACTTCCACGCTTTGACCTGGATCTCTTTTTGACTGCGTACTTTAAACCCTTCTTCTTTATAAGTTTGCAACTCTTTTATCGCCTGGTTTAATCTGATATTGCCATCTTGTCTTTCGATATCGAGTTTTTCCAAATCATGCGAAGCTGTTTCAAATGCGCAAGCTTTCTCTCTTTCTTTTTCTTCAAGCGCCTCTCTTTTATTTTTGAAATTCCTCCAACGAGCGGCCGCAAGCGAAATTTCAAGCGCCTCCAACTCCGAGCGATTCTTCTTGTACACCCTTGCTTCTTCCGCCTGCCTTTCAAGCACTATAATTTGCTTTTCGACTTCTTGATGAATATCGCGCACACGTTCAATATTTAACTCTGTTTGCTGCAAACGGCGCAAAGCTTCTTTTTTTCTTTGTAGAAACCGAAGAATTCCGGCAGCTTCTTCAAAAATATAACGCCTTTCAAGAGGACTTAACTGAATTACCTGTTCAATTTTTCCTTGTTCAAAAATAGAGAAAGCATTTTTGCCAATTCCCGAGTCCATAAACAAATCATGCACATCGCGCAGTCTTACAGAACGCTTGTTAATGAGATATTCAGAATCGCCGCTTCTATGGATGCGGCGCGTCACGGCAACTTCATCGTATTCAGTTTTAAGAGCAGCGCCAACTTCTCCTAGTGTAATGGTAACTTCGGACATATTGAGAGGCTTGCGGTTTGACGTGCCCGCAAAAATGACATCCTGCATTTTATTGCCGCGCATTGATTTCGCAGACTGTTCGCCCAGCACCCAGCGAAAAGAATCGGAAATATTCGATTTTCCACAGCCATTGGGTCCCACGATTGCTGTGATGCCGGGATGAAATTCCAATACTGTGGAATCGGCAAATGACTTAAAACCTAGAATTTTAATCTTTTTAAGGTACAACTCCCGCACTCCAAAAAAAATTCAAGAAACCTTACACCGGTCGTGTTTCAAAATTCGCTAAAACACAATTTCCGGAAATTTTGAACAGATTCTTAATTATACCATAAATTACCGGCATGAAAAGAGCGTTTTTTTTGAAATTAATCGCAAGATTACATATATTGGTTTCCTAAGAACCTGTTCAAAATCTCCGGAAATTGTGATTTTGAACAAGTTCTAATACTGCTCGCGTTCTATTCAATGAGGTAAATTATGATTGATATAAAGCTCATCCGCTCAAACAAAGAGAAAATTGAAGAAAAGCTTAAACGAAAAGATTCCACGATTTCCCTTCAGTCTTTAATTGAATTAGACTCGAAAATCCGGGGTCTTAAGACCAAAGTGGAACAGTTAAAATCCGACCGCAATCAAATTTCCAAAGAGATCGGAGAAATGAAAAGGAAAGGAGAAGATGCTTCTTCAATCATGGCCGATGTATCAAGCCTTTCTGCAGAAATCCATGCTATTGACCACGAACTGCAGCCCCTGGAAGAAAAATTTCAATCGGAATTGGCCAAACTGCCCAATCTTCCAATGGATGATATTAAGATTCACGATGATCCCGCTGAAAACGTTCTAATCAAAGAGGTTGGACAAAAGCCTGCTTTTGATTTTCCTTTTAAAAATCACGTAGAACTCAACGAAGGACTGCAGCTTTTCGACTTTGTCCGAGGCGCAAAGATCACAGGTTCCGGATGGCCGATTTACAAAGGATGGGGAGCGCGTTTAGAATGGGCGCTTCTTCATTATATGATGAGCGTCAATGTAAAAAATGGATTTATGCAATGGATGCCGCCGGCGCTTGTCAGACCCGATGTGATGTTTGGGTCCGGACAGCTTCCCAAATTTGCCGACCAACAATTTAAAATTGAAGATGACGAGTACCATTTATTTTTAATTCCGACTGCAGAGGTTCCTCTGAACGGTCTTCATGCAGGCGAAATTCTCAACGAAGAAGAGCTGCCTTTGAAATACTGCGCCTATACCCCCTGCTTCAGAAGAGAGGCAGGAGCTGCGGGATCAAATGAGCGAGGATTGATCCGCACCCATCAATTTAACAAAGTCGAAATGTTTTGCTACTCCAAGCCGGAAGAAAGCGGCAGGATTTTTGATGAAATGCTTGCTAATGCCGAAGAGATTCTTCAAGGTTTGGAATTGCACTACCGCAACATGCTTTTAGTTACCGGGGATATGTCATTTGCTTCTGCGCGTACAGTAGACATCGAAGTTTGGCTTCCCGGTCAAGATCGTTATTATGAGGTCTCGTCTGTCTCTAACTGCACAGATTATCAATCACGCCGCTCTCAAATTCGTTTTCGAAGAAAAGAGGGAAAACCCGAGCTTTTACATACATTAAACGGTTCAGGACTTGCCACTTCCAGGCTGATGGTAGGGTTGATAGAGAATAATCAAAACAGCGACGGCTCTATAAACATTCCTAAAGTTTTACAACCCTATCTCGATGAGGAAACAAAGATCGAACCCATTGATTGATGTCCGCCTTCGCGTGCAAAAAACCATGCCGAAAAAGAAACATCCAAAATAATGCTTTAGCGGCTCAAGCCAAGATGGCATATACCGCTCGTAAATCAAATTTTTCACTTGGCAAAAAATTGCATTGATATAAACTCGACTTTGCAAAATTTTTGAACTCACCTGCACAGAGAGACTTTCTCCATCTGAATAATTTTCTCAGGAAGGGTAAATATACCCATCCTTCGAAATTCACCTGAGAGAGCATGCCTATCTATACCGGTCGTGTTCCAAAATTCGTCCATAGCGTAAGAAAGCGCTATTGCCCTTCAGCGGACAATTATCGAACCACTTTGTCGAGGGAATGCGCAAAATCTATGAGCTTAAACTCTTTATATCAGTAGAAAAAATTTCCAAAAATCAATGGGGCGGTGTAGCAGTTGGGGTTTAAAGCCGATTTTTCGGAGAGAGACGGGTTAATTTTGCTTTTTTTTCTCTCCCTTTACCTTAATGGAACATGTACAAAGGGGGGTTCCAAGGGGGGATTTCAGAGATTATTCATAACTTGTTTAATATTGAGATTAAAAAAATTTACGCCATGATGATAGCTTCTATCCAGCTATGTTGGTATCAGCTTTTTGATAAACTTTTGCAAGAAAAAGCGTCAACATTGGAGTCACTAAAGCAAAACTAGAAAGAATTAAAATAGCTCCCCTAATGTCTCTCTGAAATAAAAAAATCACAATAAATGAAATAATAAATGACCAAAATCTCACGATGGTATCACCCGCAATAATTACCGATCCCAACAAATGCTTTGGCGTATTCGCTTGTCCAAGAATCATACCTGTCAATCGGAAGCAATATTGACCCGCACCCAGAATGAATCCACTTAGACAAATTAAAATTTGTATTTGATATCCCATGAAAAGCATTCCTACGGATAAAAAACCCATGATAGAAGAAAGGAATACCATTGTAGGAATACTGGACCTTCCTTTTAAAAAAAACGATCCTACTATACCTAAAGTGATTGAACCTATAGAAAGCATAGCATTCGCTAAGCCTTGATTATTTGCAAAGAGTCCGACGTCATGACCTGCAATGCTAGCGACTACTAAGGGCAAAGATACAGCCCATGACACATAAGCCAGATTATTAAGTAATCGACCTGTCGTTAAATAACGGAGATTAGCATTGCTCCAAAGCTCTCTGAATCCAACAAACCAATTTTTATTTTGACTAGATCGGTCGTCTACGGATTTCAATCGCTGAACCAGAAACCAAGGAAGAGCGCTTATCACATAAGTGATCGTATCAACAACAAAACAAGTGCGTGGGCCATACTTACTGATTAGCCAAGCTGCTATCAAAGGTGTTGTCACCGTGAGAAGATACGAAAACACTTCTAATCGAGAAAAAAAAGCGATTTTTTGGTCTTCTTTTAGAACCATATTTAAAAAGCGAAGATTGTTTGGATGATCAATTCCCCCTAACAGAAATATAAGAAAGGACGCAGCAAGCCCCATCTCTATAGGAACATGAGAATAATATGCTAACAATAAAACAAGCAGTGCGCTTGCAAGAGGTCCAAAAATACCAATAATTGGAGCGGATATCCTTTGTAAGAGCCCCCCTCCAAATATTCCCACTGTTGCAACACCAAGATACATGATTAATTGGATATAAGAGGATGCAATTCCATCGTTATCTTCAACAAATAAGCTGGCAGAAAGAGCTAGCAATGTCATACTTGACCCAGCAGCGGAAAGCGAACTTAGAAGTCCTATAAAGTAAGCTAATCGATGATCAATCATGATTTACATTTGTGTAAACATCAGCCATTTATTCTTTAATTCCTCGGATAATGCTTCAACAGTTGAAAAACCCAATTGATCGTCAAATTGGCCAAAGTGTTTTTGATTACCTATTAATTTTTTATATCCGTCAATAAGATCAAACTCTATTCCCGGTAAACTAGAAGGCAGCATCTGAGCAAAATAATAGGGGATAGCTCTTCCTAGCATGTGACTTGGATATCGATCATTGTAGTTTGCAAGTGAGAAATCAGGATAGCATCCATCTAAAATTTTTTTCGGTATCCGGTATAATGGCAGCCATAGAGGCAAATCATCGATGACTCGAACTGGAAAGGGTGGAGGTAATTTTCCTTGAACCGTAGCAAGTAAACACTCCCCTAGGATATCCTCCAAGTTAAGACCAGTTACAATGGCTTGAGCGTCAACTTCTTTAGCAATATAGCGCAATGCAAGTCTTATAGCTAATGTTCCTAGAACTTCAAGATCGGCATCAGGGAATACTTTTTCGAAATCTTCCACCCAGTCAGCTGATTCGTCACGACCCAAAAGCCTGTTAACTTGATCGGCTTCAACAAAATGTAAAGGCACATTGTGTTCTTGGCAAAGAGCAATAGCCCTGTCCTTTCCTAAATCCCAATCCGGTATTCCTAACATCATGACAGCAATTAGTTGATCTTTATCTACAAATTGAGATTCTATAAAAGATTTGATAATCGTATTCGAGTCTCCTCCTCCACTAACACCAATGACAATTTTGCGACTTAAATCTACAGCTACTTCATTTTTCAGAAATTTGACCACTTCTTTTACGACATAATTTTGACAATCTTTTTGAGAGAACTCAAAGTGGTTTATTTTTCTACCATCTTCGGAAGGAAATGAATATTCAGTAACACCATCTACAGAACTTTTAACGGAAATATCTTTTCGACATAATGTAGGATAATCAATATTTCTGTTAGGAAGTATAGCAATACTATCACACTTGCCTAAAAAATTTTCTATAGGCTCATGTATAAAACGTCAATTACTTTTGCCGCCTGACGACAATTATCTTTGCCAGTTCAGGCACGCTCTTTAAAGCGGTATCATTTTTTGATCATCCTTATATGCTTTTGCAAGCTAATAAAGATGATTAATCACTATTTATTAGCTGATTTTGCTTTCGTATCAACTTTTTGAGATTTTAGCTCTTACGGAAGCCTTTTCTGTAAAGGCTACCCTCCGGCTCGCTTCGCTCGGCCTTGACAGCGGCTCCCTTCAGAGCTTTTATCTCTTCAAGTTGACACTTCAGCAAAAAAACAGCTATTTTTTTATGCGTTGTTTTTTTAAAGCGCTTAGTCGTCGATAACTTTCCCCTTCGAGTTCTATCAATATCGAATGATGAACCAATCGATCAATTGCCGCCACGGCCATTGTTTTATCAACAAAAATATCATCCCATTCACTAAATGGCTGATTACATGTTAAAAGAAGGCTTCTCCTTTCGTATCTTTCACAAATTAACTCAAAAAGCGCACTCGTTTCCAATTCACTTTTCTTGACATAGCCAAAATCATCTAAAATCAGACAAGTCAAATTTATCCAACTTCTGAAGCATTTGAGGTAGTTTCAAATCTCTTTTGGCTGCTTGGAGCTTCTGTACCAACTCTGTAGTTCTTGTGAAAAAAACTTTTTTTCCATCCAAAACTAATTTCTCTCCTATTGCTGCAGCAAGGTGAGTTTTTCCCACACCCGAAGGACCAAAAACGAGGACATTCATTCCGTTATTAATCCATGCATCATCTTGAGCTATCGCGTCAGTTTGCTTCTTGAGCTGCGGACTTGATTTGAAGTCATAAGTTTCAAAGGATTTTCCTTTTGGAAGCTGCGCTTCATAAAATCTTCGTTGAAGGCGTTTTCTTTTTCTTTCGATTACTTCATGTTCGCAAACATAACAAAGGTACTGAGCATGTGACCATCCTTTTCGCTGTGCATCTGATTGCAAGCTTTCCCAGTTTTTAAGAACTACCGGTAGCTTAAGTTCTTTTAAAAAAATCGGAAGTGCTGATTCTATCATATTGCCCCTCCCATTTTGAAAAAGAGCTGGTCGTAAGTTTTCAAATCAATATTTAAAGGTTTTTGCTCAGGTATTCCTTTATTAATTTGGTTGAAAAGCGCTGCTACTTCCTCTGATTTAGGTAAACTCCCGGATTCTATACATTTTTCGAGATACTCATTCACAGCACCTTCTCTTCCTTCTACGGAAGCTTCTTTAAGAATTTTCACATATTCCCTGCATGACTTGCGATCATCGAGGTTTTCCTCAAAAAGTTCCCATGTCTGACGAAAAGCAAATGTCGGAAACATGTATTCCTTCCAAACAAAATTGCGAAAAGCTTGAGGTTTTCTTGAAAGCGATCCAATTAAGTGGCGGTAATCAATATGTTTTCCTTTTTTATGATTTCTATATCGAGGTAATGTAATCACTTTCATTCCTCCGCAAAAACACTCCAGACGATCATCATAAAGATGGACTTTTAACGCAGCTCCGATGAGTTTTGAAGGTACCGAATAAATCACGCTTTTGACAGTGATTGTGCTGCATGTTGTGACAGAAACCCTCTCTTCTGTAAAGTCGATTGTTCTTCCTTTTGGAAGAGGTAAGAGGTATTGTCTTTCTTCTAAGAGGGATTTTTGGATTCGCTGATTATGCTTTAAAATCAAGTTATGGATAAATTCACGGTACTCAGGTACGCTGCCAAAATCCCTTGATCCTCTGATCATTAAAGCCTGGTCGATTCTGTTTTTTAAATGTCTATGGGAAGATTCTATAGAACCATTCTCATGACTAACCCCTTTGTTGTTTCGCGTTGGACGAATTCCGTAATGTTTGCATAATTCTTCGTATGCCTGAGTCAAATCCTCTTGTTCCCTACTATTTAAATTCTTAAAAGCTGCTGATAAACTATCTGTACGGTGAGTTTTCGGCGCCCCTTCTATTGCCCAAAAGGCATCTTGAAGTTTTTCGGCTAAAGCCGTAAAACTTTCTCCTCCAAGAATAACATCAGCATGTTCTGCCCCACTATAAGGAAGTCTAAAATGATAAAGGATGTGATCCAAAGGTTTTCCTTGAATAGTAACATTTAAAGCATTGCAGTTTGTAAAGTCTGAAATTCCCTGCCATCCCGGTGGATGTTTTTGACGAAATATAACCTCTTTTTCCGGACCGAAAACAACTTTCCAATCCTTGATTCTTCGTTCAAGAGTTCTTAATTTTGAATCAGGATATTTTCCGGGGTATTTCTCTTGAAGCATGTATAGTAATGTCTTTGCCTGCAATTTAGGGTTTTGTTCTAAAAGAGGAACCACTTCTCTTTCCCAAACTCCTTGAAAGGGATTTTCACGAGTTCTCCAAGTTCGTTCCTTTTTGCTTGGATTTTTAAAAATATTTCGAGCAGAACGCTCACAAAAACCTGCTTGAGCTGCAGCGATTTTTTGTGTCTTTCCTTTTGATCTAGCTTCCATGTATAATCTCCTTTGCTGATCAGTTATTCTTTTTCCAGGCATCTGCAATATCTCCGTTTTTTCAAAAAGAGTATTGTACGATGCCTTTTTAACTATCGGCAAAGATAATTGTCGTCAGGCGGCAAAGATAATTGTCGTCGAATACTCATGGATACCAAGAATAATCCCGGTATTTTCTCCGGTTACCCCATAAAAGCTCATTGATTGAACAGGCAGCTTATTAGCCAAACAAAGTTCGTTCAGGGTCTGTTTAAAATGATCATAATTTAATTCGTAACGCCCGTGAGACGTTACGAATTCTACTTTAAGAACATTCATCACAAGAAATTATCCTGAAACGATGGTTGTGGTTGCACCACAAACGGTATCAACTTTACTTTTACAGAGAGTAAAATTTGAATATGGAAAACAAGAAGGTTTCTCTGATACACAAAGGGACTCATCTTTTTTTTTAGAAACTTTATTCCACACACGTTCCCTTTTTAAAGGAATATCTTTCTTTATTGCCGACATATGCTTCTCCCCTATATTTCAAATGATAAATTTAAGAAAGCAGAGGTATGGTAAAACATCTTTAGCTTTTTGACAAGAAGATGAAATCGATTTAAATATTGTTCAATTTAGCGACTTACTCTACCCACATCTCAACTGGTTGGTTTTTTTTTAAAACGATATCTTTCACTTAAAACAGTGCCATCATGGGATTGGTATTGCAGAGTTAAAGTATCTTCATGAAGAATAATTTTGCTCTGATCTAAGGTGTCTTTAAGTGGATTCATAATGTATAGTGAATGGGAAATATCTTCTAAAGGTGATTTTAAGGTATCCAGAGGGTCTTCGACTCTTGGCGGGTGATTATTAAGAGGGCAGAAGCCCCCTCAATTGCCCTTGAGCGGACAATTATCGAATCATTTTATCGAGGGAATGCGCAAAATCTATAAGCTTGAACCCTTTATATCTGTAGAAAAAAATCCAAAAATCAATAGGAAGATTTAGCGGTTGGAGGTTAAGCGGGATTTTTCAGAGAGAGACGAGCAAATTTTATTCTTTAACTCGACTTTGCAAAATTTTGCATATCCTTCAAACGTACTGATTCCACAAAAATAATTGAAACACAGAGGCTCAAAGACACAGAGAATCTACCCGTTTATTACACGGGTTATTCCATCTTTTAAATGTCTAGAACCAAAATTTATGAGCAGACCAAGCCTGAGACCGGTTAAGCGAAGATAAGTGAGGAGTTGTACTTGATGTATAGGATTAGCTTTTTCGGTAGCTTTCACTTCGACAATGATCTTATCTTCAACCAAAATATCAAGAAAAAGGGGATCTCTTATTTTAACACCTTTATAGTTCACATCTATAGGCAACTGAGACTGAGTGCGTAGTCCTTGAAGGGATAGCTCATGACATAATGCCGATTCATAGATGCTTTCTAAGAGCCCTGGTCCTCCCAAAGTTTGATGCACTTCAATAGCTGCTCCGATGATTTTGTAAGAAAGTGAGTTGTCTAATGGAGCTCTCTCTGTGTCTTTGAGCCTCTGTGTTTCAATCATTTTTTCGGTCCGATAAATTTTTTAAACAAAATTGAATTTAGAAGTTGATAGAGAGTAATTGCTCACTCATAATGTTTTTTGCAAAAAGTCATTATCAAAAGGAGCTTAGTCATTTATGACATTTCACTCTCTATCGCCACATATCATATCAGTAATCGCACCATTTTCTGTACTATTTTCTTTTCTTGCTGGCGAGTCGCGCAAACTCTGCTAATTGGAGCGATACTCACCAGGGGAAAAATAACCGTAACAGGAATTTTAAGGACTCTCGGCCTTGGCCTGAATAAAAGCTATTCAAAATATCATCGTGTTCTCAATAATTTGGATTGGTCTCCAAGAATAGGGGCACAGATTCTTCTTAAAATGCTCCTTAAACTATCTGAAAAAGAAAGGTTTATATTTTTGATCGATGAAACGCTGGAACGACGGAAGGGTAGCCAGATCAAAGCAAAGGGATACTATCGTGATGCCGTGCGATCATCACGATCGCAGGTTGTGAAAACGTCAGGTCTCAAATGGCTGGTAATGGCTTTATCCATCCGTTTTAGCTTTGCTAATCGAGCTTTCGCCCTGCCATTTTTTAGCATTTTGCAGCCATCTAAAAAATCAGTAAAAGCTTCGGGAAAGCGATACAAAACAACCATTGATTGGAGCGTGCAAATGGTGTCACAACTTGTGAGGTGGTTTCCAGAAGCTCCTTTTGTTTTGGTTGGTGACGGGGGATTTGCTTCGGCAAGCCTGGCTTGGAAGTGTTTGAAGTTGAAAGTCGCATTAGTTTCGAGACTTAAGATGAACGCCCGAGTTTATGCGATACCTGAGCCTTCCCCTAAAGGAAAACGAGGGAGAAAACGGAAAAAGGGAGAGCGTCTCATTTCCTTTAAAGAAATGGTTCAAAAGGATGATCTTCCCTGGGCTGAAGCTGAAATTACAGGCTATGATGGGAAGAATAAGAAGGTGAGGTTTTTGACCAACACTTCTCTATGGGGAGTCGATTGTTTTGAACCAATTGGAATCAAATGGG
>CAVVNU010000002.1:0-32917 GCA_963749725.1 Waddliaceae bacterium | reverse complement strand
TGAGGCCCAATTGCTTTCCTATATCAAAATGTCTGATTACCATAAGGGCTTGCTAATCAACTTCAATGTGAAAATGCTGAAGGATGGTATTCGAAGAATCAGAAATTGAATTCTCTCTGTGATCTCGGTGAGCTCTGTGGTAAAAATCAAAAAAGCTGCCTAAGTTGGAGCGCCGATGGCTCTGAATCTATCACGTATTCTGCCAGCAAACTCTTGCCCAAAAACAGACGTTGGATCCAGCCCCGATATATTTTCCAAAAAGCTCATTATAGCCTGTTTAAATTCGTGAAAATCTTCGTAATACGTGTTGTACAGCACTCGTTCTTTCATCCATTTCCAGAACCCGCTCAATCGGGTTTAAATTTGGACTGTAAGGAGGAAGAAAATGTAAGTTGATTTTAGAATTTTGGAGATGTGAAGTTACACTCTTATTTCGGTAATAGCGAGCATTATCACAAAACACATGTATTTTATCCTTAGTTGGATAGGCGTCCTCAATCTTCTTAAGGAAAGAGATAGTAGATTCGGCATTCAGCGTCTTATCTTCCTGAACATGCAATTTCGATGAAAGTAAATCAACAGCACCAGAAAGATTTAGTCGAGATCTTCCGCTATTTGCAGCAATTTCCTTGCGTAATCCTGTCTTGATCCGAGCCATAGGTCACTTGAGTATTGTGAGTAGGATGCACTCCATCCATAAAACAAATCGTTTCTCCATCTGTCAAAGACCTTTTTAGTTGTTCGTATTCCTCAATCCATTTCTCTTGACGCTCCTTATCTGCTTTACCTGGAACGAGGGCTGGTTTTTTATAGGAAAATCCATGTCGATGCATCCAATTGCACAGTCCTGGCACGGTATAATCAATTTTGAACACTGTTTTTACATACAACAAAATATCTTTAATATAGAGATAGGTATGCTCTTGTAAATGCTTTTCAAGCTGTTCTGATTGATCTAAAGAGAGCTTTTCTACAGAGCCACCATTTTCCGGTTTCAACTTTTTTGACTCTTTATAATCTCGAATGTGTTGGCGAATAGCGTAGTCGGAAAACTCAAAAGGGCTTCTGCGATTTGCATAAGAGTCCACCCCTTGTCGTAAAGCAGAACAGCTTTGATGCGATCACAAATTCGTTTATCCCTCTCTTTTTTATGTTGGGCCACCAAATCGCTTCGTTCGTAAACAGTAAGGAAATTTCTCATGAAAAGAATTGTTACGTATGAATGAATTTTGGAAAAGGATTTTCAGAAAAACATCTCTATCCTGCCAGTGGAAATCCCGGCTCTTGAATCAAGAGAGGTATATACCGTTCGTGTTTCAAAATTTGGTTTTTTGCCAAAAACCAAATTTTGAAACACGAACGGTATATATTTTTTTCAATTTTTCCATTCTTTTTTTTTGCAAATTTATGATATCGCTTGCTTTTTTCGAATTTTTAGATTGTTCATGATGTCTATTGTGTGCCCGAAAAATTGTTTTGCCGTATTAGTTAATATGAAATCGCTCAATCACGAGGCGTATTTCTTTGCCAAAATCCCGAATTTTGAGGCGACTCAAAAGGACTATCAAATTCTACAGAATGATTTTTTAGTGGAAAAACTCTCTAAATATGATGAATATTAACCGATTATTAATCGGTAATACCAAGATGGAGTGTCATAATGGAAAAAGCTGATATCGGCCTAATTGGACTGGCTGTTATGGGTCAGAATCTTGTTTTAATTATGAACGATCACGGTTATAAAGTTGCGGTTTTTAATCGTAGGTTTCAAAAGTAGATGCCTTTCTCGAAAGGTCAACGCCAACAGAAACTCAAATTATTGGAACACATAGCATCGAGGAGTTAATCGAGCCTGGCTTGAAGCGTCCTCGTAGAGTAATGCTGATGGTAAAAGCCGGAGAAGCCTGTCGATTTTTTTATTGAAAATACTGGAAGCCTTTTCTTGAGCCGGGCGATATTATTATTGATGGTGGGAATAGTCCCGTTTTGATGACACCACAAGGCGTGACTGCTTCACGAGTGTTTAAAGGAAAAAGGCTTATTGTATATAGGAACAGGTATTTCCGGAGGAGAAGAAGGGGCGCGCCACGGTCCCCTCTATTATGCCGGGAGGTAATCCCAGGATGCATGGCCGCATGTAAAAGAAATTTTTCAGGCGATTTGCAGCAAAAGTGGAAAACCGGAGAACCTTGTTGTGATTAAACCCCAGAAGAAGGGGCCGGCCATTATGTTAAAATGGTGCACAATGGAATTGGGGTTTGGAGACATGCAGCTCATTTGTCGAAGCCCTCCAAATTAATAGAGGATCGGGTTGAGGTGTGAACCGGCAGCTGAGCTGCAAAAAGGTTTTTCATAACTGGAATCAAGGGGCTATTAAAACGTTATCTAATTGAAATTACAAGCAGATATTTTTGGTTACAAGGAAAAAAAAGGCGAAACCTCTTGTTGAAAAAATTTTGGATGTTGCGGGACAAAAAGGGACCGGAAAATGGACAGCGATTAATGCTTTCCATTCCGGGATGCCTGTGACATTAATTGCAGAGGCAGTTTTTGCCCGTTGCCTTTCGGCAATTAAAGAGGAACGGGTGAATGCAAGCCGCATATTAAAAGGTCCGGACCTTGAATTTGACGGCGATGCAAAAAGTTTTATTGATGCGGTCCAATTTGCGCTTTATGCGTCGAAAATTGTCAGTTACGCTCAAGGGTTTATGTTAATGCGGCAAGCAGCTAAAGAATTTGGGTGGACTTTAAATTATGGCGGCATTGCTTTGATGTGGCGCGAGGGGTGTATTATTAGAAGCCGATTCTTAGGCGATATTAAAAAGGCTTATGATAAAAATTCTAATATTCAGAATTTATTGCTTGATGATTTTTTTAAGGCTGCTGTTTTAAATGCTTAAGAAGGATGGCGCCGTGTTGTCGCAACGGCCGTTCAATTGGGGATTCCATGTCCTTGTTTTAGTTCAGCTCTTGCATTTTATGATGGCTATCGAACAGAACGGCTGCCGGCTAATTTATTACAAGCGCAAAGAGATTACTTTGGAGCGCATACATACGAGCGAGTAGATAAACCCCGTGGAGAATTATTTTTCATACGAACTGGACCGGAAAAGGAGGCGAGATAAGTTCGTCTACCTATAATGCTCACAACTTATAAAAAATATTTGAAAAAATGTTTTTCGCGCCTTTTATTTTGTTTTGCAGCTTTTAAAATTCCTCTACTTTTCCAAGTATGCGCAAGTTTTAAAGGTTGAAGAAAACAAAGCGAAATTCGCTCAAAAACCACAATTTCCGGAGATTTTGAACAGGTTCTTAAACTTGATTTTGCAAAAAGTATTATATAGGTCGTGTTTCAAATTCAATTCAATCCTAATAGAGGCGCTTTTGGACCGGAAGAGATATATACCGCTTGCGGCCTCGAATCCTCTAAACTTCGAGGCTGCAAGCGGTATAGTTCGCGAACGCTTAATAAATTAGATCTATCGTTAGTTCTTAAATTCAAATAACTTTGCAAACACATAGTAACAAATAGTCCTCTTTTCTGTTATGATATCCCTTAATTTGCCCGGAGAGAAGCTATAATGATTATCAATCTTATCTATATTTTGCTGGCTATATTAGGTTTAAGCTTTCTTATTTTTATTCACGAACTTGGTCATTATTGGATGGCAAGGCGTGTTGGAATGCGTGTTGAAACCTTTGCAATAGGTTTTGGCAAACCGATTTATTCATGGGTAAGAGATGGCGTTAAATGGCAAGTTGGCTGGCTTCTCTTTTGGAGGATATGTTAAAATAGCTGGAACAGAAACTGATAAAGACGTCGATCCTTATTCCATCAAAGACGGTTTTTTTGGCAAAGGACCCTGGGATCGTATAAAAGTGGCATTTATGGGCCCTTTTGTTAATTTGGTTTTTGCGCTTCTTGTTTTTGCTGTACTCTGGGGTATCGGCGGACGCACGAAATCCTTTTCTGAATATACCCCTATCATCGGATGGGTAGATCCGGCTTCAGAGCTTTATGCATTAGGCGTGCGCCCCGGCGATAAGATTGAAGATTATGACGGACATCGATTTCAGAGTTACAAAGATCATTTATATGCTCCCATGCTTGCAGGCGAAGAGTTGGATGTGAAGGGAGAAAAAATTGATTATAAGACAGGAGAGCGTACTCCTTTTGATTACATCGTTCATCCTTATTCAAATCCGGATTTTACCGATAAAAATATTCGTACATCCGGAATTATCAGTCCGGCAAGCTACATTATTTATGATCAACTGCCTACCGGACAAAAAAATCCCTTGCCGAGCGGGTCTCCATTAAAAAATAGCGGAATCGAATACGGAGACCGCATCCTTTGGGTCGATGGAGAAATGATTTTTTCAAATAAACAGTTAAGCGAAGTGTTAAACGATGGCCGGGTATTTTTAACGATTAAAAGGGGAAATAACATCCTTCATCGACGAGTTCCTAGAGTTCAGGCAGCAGAACTTAGACCCGACCCGGAGTTTAAAGAAGAGATGATCGATTGGAAGCATGAAGCAGGAATTCAATCCCGCCGTTTTCAAGATCTTTTTACGATTCCCTACAATTTAACGCATGATTGTGTAGTAGAAGATGAATTGCGGTTTCTTGATAAGGAAAATCAAGCAGAAGCATTTCCTGTTCATCTTTATTCGGAAATAGAAGAACCATTAAAACCCGGCGATCAGATTATAGCTGTCCAAGGGTCTCCTGTTTCTCATTCATATCAACTATTAAAGGATCTGCAAAACAAATCTGTTCAGATTATAGTCGAAAGAAATTTTGAATCTTCAAAACTTATTCCCTATCAAAAGGCAAACGCAGCATTTAATCAGTCGATCAATTGGCCTCAATTAAATCAGCTTATTGCCGGCATAGGAACAAAACATGAAGAAAAAAAAGTCGGTAATTTTGTGTTGTTAAATCCTGTTGCTCCGTTAGCGTATCAAGATTTTCCTATGACTGATGAAGATAAGGCCTGGATGTCCGCTGAGTACTTGGAAATAAAGCGGGAGATTGAGAAAGTAGATGATCCTGAAAAGCGTATAAAAATGCTTAATCAGCTTGATCGTTCACAAAAGCTTCTTGTTTTAGGAATGCCTAATCCGCAAGATAAGAGCGTTATTTATAATCCTAATCCGATTACAGCATTTTTCAACGTTTTTAAAGAAATCGTACGTACGATGGAGGCTCTTTTTTCAGGGTCCCTGAGTCCCAAATATATTGCAGGTCCTGTAGGAATTGTATATATGGTGCAATCAACTTCTTCCCATAGCTTGTTAGAAGCTCTTTTTTGGATTGGAGCGATCAGTTTGAATTTGGGCGTTTTGAATTTGCTTCCAATTCCAATTCTCGATGGAGGAACCATCGTGTTTTCATTTTTTGAGCTTTTAACAGGAAAGCGCATGAATCCAAAGACCTTGGAAAAAGTGATTATTGTTTTTGCAGTATTGTTGATCGCCTTTTTTCTGTTTTTGACATACAATGATATTGCTCGCGTTATTAGTGCATTTACCGGAAGATGAGTCTAAAATTTTTGAGGGCGCGAACCGTATAAATGGCGGGACTCATAATTGCTGTGCTCTGAACGCTTTTATAGACATTTAATTTGTTGACATCTACAATAAAGTTTATTTTGAATCAAATTTTTTCAAGAGGATAGAAGAATGTTTAAATTTCTATTAACATCTCTGTTGCTAGTATCCGTATTTTCTCCTATACATGCTGATATAATGCAAGCATATAAAAATCAACAAACTTCTTCAAAATTTGTACATCATTGGGATGACTCAAATTTTGCAGATGCTATTAAAAATGGCGTAGTAGTTGTTGATTTTTATGCGGATTGGTGCTCGCCGTGCCGTAGATTCAGCCCCGCCTTCGAATCTGTGGCTGAGGAACTTAAAGATAGTGTAAGCTTCGGTAAAGTCAATTTGAATAGAGGTAGAAAAGTTTCAAATGAGCATCAAGTGACAAGCCTTCCTACTATTATTATTTTTAAGAATGGAAGAGAGGTTAAACGCCGTACAGGAGGTACAGATGCTTATACATTTCGTAATTGGATAGAAAGCGCTCTTTAATAGCCGGATATATACTGCTCGTGTTTCAAAATTTGGGATTTTGGCTTTGAAAAAGCCTCGTGGTTGAACGATCGCAAGACGCCCAATATTGATTAATATTGAGCGGCTTGCGATCGTTCAACCACGAGAGCTTTTTCTTTGCCAAAAACCAAATTTTGAAACACGAGCGGTATAAGCAATTGCAAGTCGTTTGATAGTATTAAATTAAGTGACTTGCGATCGTTTGACTACTCGAGTTTCGTCAACTTTAAAAACAAATTTTGCGAGGGAATAATCGGTCTATGATATCCATTCCAAATTTGTTGAGAATTTTCTTCAATATTTCCTGAAAGAAAACGCTTAATCTCACCATTTTCTAACATTAGGTTTAAAGATCCGTCATTGTTTAACGAGTGAAATCTTCCTTCCCATAGCTGTTCTCTATCGTGAAATTTGACCGGCTGGTTCTCCTGATGAATAAGGTGTATTTTGTAATGGGGCAAGAATTGAGAAAATCCCGATTTCAAAAAACATTCTAATGCTGAAGAAAAACCGGGCATGAGTTTATTGAGAATCTGTTGTGCTGAAATAGCCTTTTGAATCTCAATAGAGAGGGAAGTAGCAGGCTTATTAATCGAGTCAATCTGTTTTTTAGACATATTAATGTTGATTCCGATTCCAACCGCATGGAAAATCCAGGTTTCATCAATCGAAGTTTCTGTTAAAATTCCGGCAACTTTCCTTTTATTAATTAGGAGATCATTCGGCCATTTGATTTTTACATTAAGTCCAAGCTCTTTAAGCGTCTTCACTGTTTCTAAAGCAAGCAGCTGCGGAATATTTGGTTGAACGCCTTGCTCTATCGGAACAAAAATTCCAAAAGTTGCATAGAGATTTCCGGAATTTGGCGATAGCCATTTATTTTTACATCTACCTCTGCCATGGTTTTGTTTATCAGCAATCACAAGGGTTATCATGTCTTTTGAAAAGAGATGCGTATTGCTAAGCGACCAACTATTTGTTGAGTCAATTCCCTCAAAATGAAAAATTTTATATTCCATTGCTATATACCGGTTGTGTTTCAAAATTCAGGTTTTCTCAAAGCCAAAATCCCGAATTTTTAAACACGATCGGTATATACCGCTCGTGTTTAAAAATTTAGGATTTTGGCTTTGAAAAAGCCTCGTGGTTGAGCGATCGCAAGCCGCTCAATATTGATTAATATTGAGCGGCTTGCGATCGCTCAACCACGAGAGCTTTTTCTTTGCCAAAATCTCAAATTTTTAAACACGAGCGGTATAATGTCTTCTTTTAGAAATATTAAATAATTGGTATAAAAGAATATAAAAAAACTAAAAGTAGTTTGCAAACAAGAAATGTGGAATTGGTACACGCTTACTCGAATTGACTTTCGTATTATTCCTGTGATTTTAGGCCTAATGCTGATCAGCCTTCTAGTCATTTCTTCTAATTCTCAACCGGTACAAATCGATAATGGAACAGAAACTTTCCTCACTCCTCTTGTGAAATCTCAAATCAAGTGGTTTGGTATTGGATGGGCTGTGTTTTTGTTTTTTGCAGCATTTGATTACAATAAGCTGCGTGAATGGACGTGGTTTTTGTACATCATTGTATTAATTGCTCTTTTTGGCCTATTCTTTACAAAATCCATTGTTGGCGTAAATCGCTGGTATAGAATCCCTATTTTAGGATTTAGCATTCAACCTTCAGAATACGCTAAACTTGTAGTGATTATTGCCTTAAGCTGGTTTCTTGAGCGTAGTAAACAGTATTCTCAGTCGTGGGGCACAATTTTTAAATCTAGTATTATCGTAGGCATTCCTTTTCTACTGATTTTTAAACAACCGGATTTAGGCACAGCGCTTGTGTTGTTCCCGATTACTCTTGTCATGTTTTATTTTGGCAATGTTCACCCCTTAGTCGTTCAATCTATGAAGTGGATAGGGGGCTCGATCCTTTTTTTGGTCGCATTGATTTTTTTGGGCGTGATTCCTCATGAAGATTTACGCCCGTATGCGACAAAAGTTTTAAAAGAATATCAATTTGATCGATTAGACCCCAATACACACCATCAAAAAGTAGCAGCTACTGCTATTGCTGTTGGGGGAGTAATGGGCACTGGATGGGGTAAAAGTGAATTTACTGGAGGGGGGTGGCTGCCGGCACCTTATACAGATTCCGTTTTTCCTGCATTTGGAGAGGAGTTTGGCTTTATCGGCTTGTTTTTATTGTTGGCCCTTTTTTACAGTTTAATTTATTTTAGTTTTCAGGTGTCCGCTGTAGCAAAAGATGATTTTGGAAGGTTGTTATCAGCGGGTGTCGCAGTATATTTAGCCATGCATATATTAATGAATATCGGAATGATGACAGGATTTTTACCGATTACAGGCGTTCCTCTAATTCTTGTCACTTATGGAGGTTCTTCCATATTTTCAACGATGACAGCGCTTGGAATTTTGCAAAGTATTTATAGCCGGAGGTTTATGTTTTGAGAGCTCAAAGTCATGTTTTTATTTTTGAGCCGGGAAATTGGCAAGGCGAAGGCTCTGTAAGTTTCTCGGCAACTCCTGAAGAAGTATTTTTTTCTACGAAATGGGTTGTTCATCAAATTATTGATGATGGGGTTGTCAGCTGTGAACAGCGAGTTGAAATGGAAGGAGCTGATGAAACAGTAATTAATAAAATTCGTTTTTACAATATCACTTCGAATGCATTCAATATTTCGTTGGAAAATGATATTGTCGGTCAAGTTATCGGAACTGGGATTATTGATGAAAATACAATTGCTTGGGAATTTCGCGAGCAGGTTGGTTTTCAAGGCTACGAAGTCTATGAAAAGCAAGAAAACAACGGCGAATATCACTTTCACGCAGAATATGCGTCTCCTGATCAATTCCGTACGATTATTGACGGAGTCATACGAAAAGCACAAGAATAATAACCCGGCATACGAACTTTAGAAGCGGTGCAATACTATTGAGCGGCTTGCGATCTTATAGTTGCGAAAAGCATAACAATATTCGAATGCAGAGAACACTTAATTGAGTATTCTCTGCAACGAAATTGCTTAGCATTATGCTTTGATTTTGATGTCAACGCCTGCAGGAAGAGTCAACTGTTTTCAAAGCATCAATTGTTTTTCCGGTTGGATTGAGAATGTCAATCAAACGCTTGTGGGTACGGATTTCAAACTGCTCACGTGACTTTTTGTCGACGTTAGGAGAGCGGAAAACAGTATAGATCTCGCTACGTGTCGGCAGGGGAATCGGGCCCACAACGGCTGCGCCTGTCCGCTTTGCTGTTTCCACGATGTCTAATGTGGAACGGTCAAGCAAACGCTGGTCGTATCCTTTTAAGCGGATCCGGATTTTTTGTCTTTGTTGTTTTCTCTTGTTTTGCCATCATTTCAACCTTTATTATTTTCTGATAATTTCTTCGGCAATTTTATTTGGAACCGGCGAGAAGTGGCTTGGCTCCATCGAGTATGTCGCACGTCCTGAAGTCAGGGAGCGAAGCTGTGTGGAGTATCCAAACATCTCGCTAAGAGGAACTTCTGCGTGGACGATAGCCGCACCTTTATGCTATCTCCTGACCCATAATCTGGCCGCGGCGGCGGTTAAGGTCCCCGATCACATCGCCCATGTTAGCTTCCGGCGTTGTGACATCGACCTTCATGATAGGTTCTAGCAAGATCGGCTTGCATTTTTTAGCCGCTTCCTTGATTGCCATAGATCCGCAGATCTTAAACGCCATCTCGTTGGAGTCAACTTCGTGGTAAGAACCGAAAACGATGGCGAACTTTGACGTCGACTAGGTTGTATCCGGCAAGAACCCCTGTTGTAAGACCTTCTTCGACACCTTGCGATGACCGCCGGAATGTATTCTCTTGGAATGACTCCTCCAACAATCTTGCTGACAACCTCGTTGCCTTTTCCTTTCTCGTTCGGTTCGATCTCAAGGACAACGTGAGCATATTGACCGCGTCCGCCTGACTGCTTGACGTACTTGGTTTCGTTCTTTGCCGGCAGTCGTAATGGTTTCTTTGTATGAAACCTGCGGCTTACCGACATTTGCCTCGACGCTGAACTCCCGTTTCATCCTGATCGTGCAGGATTTCTAGGTGCAGTTCTCCCATTCCGGCAATGATCGTCTGACCTGTTTCTTCATCGGTGTTGAAACACGGAATGTCGGATCTTCTTCTGAAAGAGCTGAAAGAGCTTGAGAAAGTTTTTCCCGATCTGCTTTTGACTTAGGTTCAATCGCCATGGAGATGACAGGTTCCGGAAATTCCATTTTTTCAAGAATAATCGGTTTTTCCATGCGAACAAAGAGAGTCGCCGGTCGTCGTATTTTTCAAACCGATACATGCTGCAATGTCACCTGTGTAGAATTCGTCTCTTTCTTTACGGTGGTTGGCATGCATTTCGATTAATCGCGAAACCCCTCTTCTTTACCATCTTTTGTGGTATTGATTAAGTCTCATTCCTTTGATAATGTTCCGCTGTAAATCCTGACAAATGTCAAACGGCCAACGTAAGGGTCTGTCATCACCTTGAAAGCAAGAGCTGCCAAAGGTGCGTCGTCTTTAGGTTCGACAGAAAAATCTCTTCATCTGTCTTCAGATCGTGAGCTTTAATGACTCCGCGATCAATTGGAGACGGCATCCACTCAATGACCGCAGTCAAGAAGCTGCTGCACGCCTTTGTTCTTGAGAGCAGATCCGCAAAGCACAGGGTTAAACTTGTTCTCGCAAACCCCTTTGCGGATCGCCTGATGAATTCTCGTCAGGCGTCTAACGAATCCGGATCTTCCAGAACTTTCGTCATGAAACTGTTCGTTATCTTCATCAATAACTGCAAGCTCATCAAGCAGCTCTGAGCGCATGTTTTGAGCTTTTTCCAGATATTCTGCAGGAATCTCCTGCTCTTCCCATTCAGCGCCTTGCGTCTCGTCTTTAAAAATGATCGCTTTCATAGTGATCAAGGTCAATCAACCCTTTGAACTCGGATTCTGCGCCGATCGGAATTTGAACAGGGATTGCATTGGCATGAAGTTTTTCCCGCATCGATTCGACAGCATCAAAAAAGTCAGCGCCCATTCGGTCCATTTTGTTAATGAAAGCAATCCGCGGCACTTGGTACTTTTCCGCTTGCCGCCATACAGTTTCTGACTGCGGTTCCACGCCGGACACAGCGTCAAATACTGCAACAGCTCCATCAAGAACACGAAGAGAGCGCTCAACTTCAACCGTGAAGTCTACGTGTCCCGGAGTATCGATGATATGGATTGGGTGGTCTTTCCAATGCACAGTCGTAGCAGCAGAAGTAATTGTAATTCCACGCTCTTGCTCCTGTTCCATCCAGTCCATTGTAGCGGCACCGTCGTGCACTTCGCCAATCCTGTGAGTTCGGCCGGTGTAATATAGAATCCGCTCTGTAACAGTTGTCTTACCGGCATCGATGTGCGCCATGATCCCGATATTTCTGACTTTGTTTAATTTATCCTTTTCGGATCTAGCCATTCTATAAATTCCTCTCGTTTACCATTTATAATGCGCAAAGGCTTTATTTGCTTCTGCCATGCGGTGTGTATCATCTTTTTTCTTGATTGTGGTTCCCTGATTGTTGTAACAATCGGAAAGCTCCATCGCGAGGGCGTCTTCCATGGGTTTACCGGATTTGTCGCGGGAATGTTTGATGATCCAACGCATGGCAAGAGCTGTGCGCCGGTCTTGCGGTATTTCGATTGGCACCTGGTAAGTAGCCCCGCCAATACGGCGCGACTTTACTTCCAATGACGGTTTTGCATTTTCCAATGCCTGTTCAAAGGCTTCCAAAGGATTTTCTGCACTTACTTTTTTTGCAAATTCCTCGAGTGCATCGTAAACAATTTTACATGCGAGAGATTTTTTGCCGTCATACATCACTTTGTTGATAAATTTGGTGAGAACAGTACTTTTGTAAAGAGGATCGGGTACAACTACTCTCTTTTCTGCACGTCTTCTTCTTGACATGAATTTTCCTTATTTTAATTCAGTTTTTTATTAACTTTTAAGGAAAGATCTTGTTAAGTTCACCTGGAAATCGAAAGAGTTATTTTCGAATCCTGTGCGTGATTTGACGCTTTTGAAATCAAAGCGTAAAATCACGAACCAGGATACTCATCGATAGAGTATCCTAGCGTTACTTAGGGCGTTTTGCCCCGTATTTAGATCTTCCTTGTTTGCGGTCTTGTACAGCCGCACAATCCAATGCTCCACGGACGATGTGGTAGCGAACACCGGGCAAGTCTTTTACTCGTCCGCCGCGAACAAGCACGATGCTATGCTCTTGGAGGTTATGTCCTTCGCCGCCAATATAGGCAATCACTTCTTGACCTGTAGAAAGACGTACCCAAGCTACTTTTCTCAATGCCGAGTTCGGTTTTTTTGGAGTTTTAGTCTTTACTTGTAAACAAACGCCTCGTCTTTGAGGGCATTTACGCAGGGCAGGAGATTTTCTTTTTTTCCTTTTCGCGCTTCTTGGTTTGCGAACTAGTTGGTTAATTGTGGGCATGTATGCCTTCTCCTTAATCGTTTAATTCACGTTAGTCTTGTGTTGCTGCTATTGAGACGACACAAGCGAATAGGGGAATTATAGAGGAAAGAGGTGTTTATTGTATACCGAATTCTAAATGTATTTCCAATATGCCGCTTGTCTATTTTAGAACTTGCTCAAAATCTCCGGAAATTGTGGTTTTTAGTGAATTTTGCTTTGTTTTTGCAATCTTTAAAACTTGCGCATACTTGGAAAAGTAGAGGAGTTTTAAAAGTTGCAAAAACAAAGCGACAAAAAGCATTTTTTCAGAGTTTTTAAACAGGTTCTTATAGGCATCCTTGCTGCTGCATTTGAGATTTTATTTTTTCGATGCCGAGTTTGATTTCTTGAGCCATTTTTTCTTGCGCTTCTTTTTTGCTATACATTTCGAAATCTTTTGGATAAATCGGCTTTCCGAAAATGCATGTTGTACGGCCTCGGAGTTTTGGGAATTTCCGGCCGCGTTTCCATATTTTATAAGTTCCTTCGATATAAGCGGGGATAATGGGAGTATTTGCGCGTTGTGCCAGCATGCAGATTCCAGGCTTAATATGAGCTAATTTTCCGTCGCAAGAACGCAGTCCTTCCGGGAATATAACGACTTTTTGTTTATTTTCAAGAATTTTTAAAATCATTTTTATCGAAGCGATATCCTTGATTTTTCCGGAAACGGGGTAGGCGTTTAACTGACGAATAAACCACCCTAGAACGGGGATGGTAAATAAAGAACGTTTAGCTAAAAAGGCAACGGGTTCAGGGCAGGATGCGCCGACTAAGGGGGGGTCGAGAAACGAGAGGTGGTTAGGGGCGATGATCGCGGGGCCGCTTACTAAATTTTCGATTCCATAAGCTTCGTGTCTATAAAAAAGTTTAAAAACAAATTGAAAAATGATTTTAGTAAACGAGTAGAGTATATTCATAATATTTAATTGCTGAAAAATTATATTAGATATCAATTATCTATGTTGTACAAAAAAAAATCAACAGCGATAATCTTTATGTGATCTTAATTTTAGCACTATAGAATGTGCCGCATGATTTATTTATTCAAAAACTAGCGAGGTATAAAATGAACTTAACTAATTTACAATCTGCCAGTTGTGCAACTAAATGGATGCATGGGGAACGGGGTAGGATATTTGCGGAAATTGCATGTAAGGATCATAGGGTTTTTGAGCAAGTAAACCCTTCTTACAAGGTTTATTTTTCAGGGTTTGCTGCCGGATATCAATGCGCTGCTTATACTGTTGCAGGGCGTGTATTGGCAGTAGTAGAAGCTCTTTTCAAAGGACTGGGAAATATTTTTGGGGCTCGTTTTAGTGAAAAGTGCGATGCTTGGGTTGGTGTCAAGCAGCTGACCACTACTTTTCCGCTTGCAATATTGAAGTATATCTATGTAATGCCTATTGAGATTTTTAGAGATGTCATCGCAACACCGTTGTGTACAGCTTTCGATAAACGCTATGCGACGTCTCAATTTCGGTATGAATGGACGTTTGCTAAAGAATTGAAGCAACAAGAAGACCCAAATTATCAAGAAGACCCAAATTATCAAGAAGACCCAAATTATCAAGAAGACCCAAATTATCAAGAAGACCCAAATTATCAAGAAGGGCAATATTATCAAGAAGGGCAATCTTATTAAGAAGACTCAAATTATCAAGAAGTGAAAATGAGATAAGATTAAGTTCCGTGCTGGTAAACTGGGTATAGGAAATAAAACCTAAGTGATCAATAAGTACGAATTTTCAATAGTTTAAAAAAGATCTATTTCTTTAGAACCTGTTCAAAATCTCTGAAAAAGCACTTTTTCAGAGATGAACAGGTTCTTAGTTTAGGGTGAGCGACAACTTCTGCTAACATCTGATCAGACGCAATTTCTTCCCTTGCAATACTTTGGCTAGTGCTTTGCCACGGTTTAATTATAAGGGTATCTTCATCAATCTTTTTTTGCCTGAATGTAGGTGTTTGATCTCAAAAACATCCTAAATTAATTTCGATCTCTACACTATACCGATCGTGTTTCAAAATTTAGTTTTTGGCAAAGAGAAATCTCTCTTGATTGGACGATCGGTATAATTTAAAGAAAGAGGTCTTTTCATTTTAGCTCGATTTTGCCTTTTGCACATCGTCGTTCAAAAATTTTGCAAAGCCAAAATCCTGAATCTTGAAGTTACTGAAGTTAACCGGGTATAAAGCGATTTTTATAAAGAAGCAGGATTTTATTTAAGACTTCCTCAATCGAAAGGTTCGACGAATCAATAATGTGAGAGTCTTTGGCAGGTTTTAATGGAGAGAGCTCCCGCCTAGTGTCGCGATGGTCCCTTTCTATGACTTGCTTTAAGATGGAGTCATAGGTGGGATGTGTCTCCGGAAATTTTTCCAGAATTTCTTTATATCGCCGTTCTGCTCGGATTTCAGGGGTTGCTGTAAGGTATATTTTTAAGCCGGCATTAGGAAACACGATTGTTCCCATGTCTCTTCCTTCAAAGACCATGTTTCCCTGTTTCCCAATTTGACGTTGAAGGTCAATAAGTTTTTTTCTTACTTCAGGAAATGCAGAGATTTGCGAGACTCTGGAAGTAACTGTTTCTTGTCGAATTTTGTCTGTAATATCTTCGTCTTCGTAAAAATACCGCTTTTCGCCATTTTCTGTTTTGATTTCAAATGAAAAAGAATCTAAAAAATGAGAAAGGTTTGCTGCCCGGTGTTTTTCAATAGCAAATGTTAAACAGCGGTACATAGCTCCGGTATCGATAAATTCAAATCCCAAAGCCTCGGCAACTTTTTTAGCAATAGTACTTTTTCCTGTTCCAACAGGACCGTCAATTGTGATAATCATGATTTTAAGTAAAGGTAAAGCAGCGGTGCGGTAAAAACAAGAGAGTCGACAACATCCAACATACCGCCGAGTCCGGGAATTTTTGAACTATCTTTCACTCCAACATTCCTTTTTAACAGAGATTCCGCAAGATCGCCGATTTGACCGATTGTTCCGATGAAAAATCCAAGAATAATTCCTTGAGAAAGCGAAAGCGTAATCGGCGCGTAAAGAGCAAAAGAGATGCTAACGATAATCGATGCGGCGAGCCCTCCGAAAGCTCCTTCCCAGGTTTTCTTGGGACTGATGACAGGAGCGAGCTTGTGTTTTCCAAAGGTTTGGCCTGTAAACAGAGCAAAGCCGTCTGTCAGATAGGTAGCAGCCAATAAATATAAAAGCCACCACCTTCCATCCTCTTGAGAGTGGGGAGGAAAAAAATAATTAATTTGCAGACAACAGCTTAATGGTATAATCAAATATACGATGCCAAACAAAGTAATTGCGATATTTGCCAAAGGATTTTCTCCATTGAAGAAAAAAGCGGTAAACAACACAAACAACCCAACAGACAAGGCGTAAAGCGGAAGGCAGTCTTGATTTCCCGAAATAGAACCAAAATAAATCGCAAAAATATACGCAGCTGTTAGAGAATAAGCGATTTTTTCTCTGGGCTTGAATCCTTGAATTTTTGCAATCCCATAATATTCTTTAAGCGCTGCGCCAAAAAAGAGAATAGCAAGCAGAGGTACCAGTAATGAAAGGTAGGGGGTAAAGGCAAATTCCAATACAAAGAGTAAAATTCCGGTAACTACAATACTGGCAACAATTCTTTGCATAAGAGGAGAAAACCGGTTAAGCATTCAACATCCTCCGAGCCTGCGTTCTCGATTTTGGTAGTCGAGGACTGCTCTGAGCAGATCGCGGGGAGTGAACTCAGGCCAATGCTTTTCAGTTAAATACATTTCTGCATAGGAGAGCTGCCAAAGTAAAAAATTGCTAATTCTTGATTCTCCGCTTGTGCGAATAAGAAGATCGGGATCGGACCATTGCGAGGTGTCAAGATGGCGGCTGATCATTTTTTCATCAACCTCGTCTTTTGAAAATTTTCCTTGTTCGTACTGATCAAGCATTTTAACAAATGCCCTTTTGATATCGTCCCGGCCTCCGTAGTTCATTGCAAATACAACATCGATGTTATTGCAGTGACAAGTCTCGTTTTTGGTAAGTTCGACCAATTCAACAATATGTTGAGGGAACTTGGAAAGGTCTCCGATAGAGAGAAAGCGTACACCGTTGTCGATCATGTTCGGTTTTTGAAGAATCAACGATTGTTCTAACAACTTCATTTGCGCTCGGATTTCTCTTTTAGGACGCGACCAGTTTTCTGTTGAAAAAATGAAAAAAGTGAGAGTTTTAATTCCTATTTGATGGCCGGCTTTAATGATATTTAGAAGAGAATCGGCTCCAAGGCGATGCCCTTCTTCCGGAAAGATGCGATTTTTTTTAGCCCATCGCCGGTTTCCATCGGGAATTAATGCAACATGTTGAGGAATTCCGGAAAAATTTAGTTGTTTTAATTCTTCCGTTGAGAACAGAGGTGTTTCTTTCCAGTTTTTAACAAGAGAAGCCGTACCCATTAAGCTTTCTCCTTAACCCCGAAGGGGTCTAAAAGCATAATGGTTTGCTCTCGTTCCGGACCAACTGAAACCATGCTGATAGAAACTCCTGTTAGTTCTCCTAGGCGTTGAATGTAGCGTTTGGCATTTTCAGGAAGATCTTCATAATTTCTAATGCGATGCGTTTCACATTGCCATCCCGGAAGTTCTTCATAGACGGGAGCTGCTTGTGCAAACTCCTTAGCCAGATAGGGTACGCTTTGTATGCGTTCTCCATTGATTTCATAGGCAACGCATATTTTGATAGTTTCTACGAGATCAAAAATATCTAACTTTGTGATGGCAATTGAGGTTAGGCCATTAAGTTTGGCTGCTGTTTTTGCAAGAACAGCATCAAACCAGCCGATGCGTCTTTTACGTTTTGTTGTTGTCCCGAATTCCCGGGCGGTATAATGATCAAGAAATGCTTCTCCCTCTTTGACCTCTGAGGGAAGCGGTCCAAGTCCTACACGTGTTGTGTAGGCTTTAATGACTCCTGCAATGTGATCGATTTGATTGGGACCGATGCCGATACCGGTGCAGATCCCTCCGGCGATTGTGCTGGATGAAGTTACATAGGGATAAGTTCCTAAGGATGTATCAAGGAATGTCCCTTGCGCGCCTTCGAATAGAACATTTTCTTTTAAATTTAAGGCTTCTTGAATTTTTTCTTCAACACGTGCGACATGAGGAGCTAAAAATTGTGCGTAACGGGTATATTCGGTAAATATTTCTTCAAAAAAAAGAGGGTCTGAATGATAAAGTTTGGTAATTTCCTCATTTTTCAATTCCAGAGCGTTTTTTAAGAGGGATGGAAATAAGTCGGGATCTAAAAGTTCTGCCATGCGGATGCCGAGACGGTGGGCTTTATCAGCATAACAAGGACCAATTCCTCGTCCGGTTGTGCCTACTGCCTGCGCACCTTTTTTTTGTTCCAGCAAAAGATCTATTTTGCGGTGGTAAGGCATAATGATATGCGCTGCAGGCGAAATCCATAAACGCCCGTCGAGATGAATTCCTCGAGACTGCAAGGTGTTGAGTTCGAAAACAAGAACTTCAGGATCAATGACAGTTCCCGCTCCAATATAGCATTGAGTGTGCGGGTGTAAAATGCCTGAGGGGGTAAGATGGAGTTTATATTCATCTTGTCCTATGATAATCGTATGGCCGGCGTTGTTTCCTCCTTGTGCACGAACAATATGCTTGGCATTTGAGGTAAGGATATCGATGATCTTTCCTTTTCCTTCATCTCCCCATTGAGCTCCGACAACAATGACACCGGGCATGGCTTTTCTCCCTTAAATAAAATAATGATTGACAGCGGGTGCTGTACCGATTGCGATTCGAAATATGCGGTTTTGAATTGCGATCAGCATAAATCATTTTCATGATTCTTTCCGGCAAGCAAGGATGCTAAAACATTAGAACCTGTTCAAAATTCGCTAAAATCACAATTTCTGAAGATTTTGAATAAGTTCTTAGGATAATGATATAACGCCCTTTTATTAAAATGCACGAAAAAATCGTTATACCGTTCCTGTTTCAAAATTTGGTTTTTGGCAAAGAGAAATCCCTTTTGATTGAACGATCGCAAGCCGCTCAATATTGATTAATATTAAGCAGCTTGCGATCGTTCAATCAAAAGGGATTTCTCTTTGCCAAAAACCAAATTTTGAGGGCGCGGGCGGTATAAGCAAATCGTTTTGGATATGCATTCCGGATTTGATTAAGAAAAAGCGATTCAATCGTTGTATTCCGGTAAAATATCGGTTATATTCTATAAAGTTTGGCATATATACCATTCGCGTTTCATAAAGCAAGGATTGATAATGTCGGAAATGATTGCTCAAATTGGTATTGTAATGGGGAGCCGGTCGGATTGGGATGTAATGAATCATTCGGTAAGCGTGCTCAAAGATTTGCAAATTTCTCATGAAGTGAAAATTATCTCGGCCCATCGGACGCCCGACCGCCTTTATCGGTATGCAAAAGATGCTCAAAAAAGAGGAATACAGGTAATTATTGCAGGTGCGGGAGGTTCTGCGCATTTGCCCGGTATGTTGGCGTCTATGACAACGCTTCCGGTTCTGGGAGTTCCCGTCAATTCTAAATACTTAAAAGGAATGGATAGTTTGCTTTCCATTGTTCAGATGCCCGGAGGAATTCCTGTCGGAACATTGGCAATAGGAGAAGCCGGAGCAAAAAATGCGGCCCTTCTAGCTGCATCAATATTAGCTCTTTCAAATGAAGTGCTTGATCGGGTATTAAAACAGTATAGAGAGAATCAGTCAATGAGCGTTCCCGAGGAGCCGAATTGATGATTGCGCCGGGAGAAACCATCGGAATTATCGGAGGAGGCCAGCTTGGGAAAATGATGATTCATGCGGCATCTAGAATGGGATATCGCACAGTCGTTTTTTCCGATCGGGCGGACAGCCCTGCATGCCAAGCTGCTAATGAATCTGTGATTGCGGAATACGGAGACCTTGAGGCTATTGCTTATTTTTCAAAAATTTGCTCCATTGTTACATTTGAATTTGAAAATATCCCTTACAAAACAGCGCAGATTCTTGAGAGGGAAACGAGGGTGCGGCCTAACTGGAAAGGACTGTATATTAGCCAAAATCGCATTCGAGAAAAACAATTTCTCAATGATTTGAATATAGCTGCTGCGCAATTTTATCCTGTGTCGGATTTTTATTCTTTTCAAAATGCTGTCAAAGAGTTTCATCATCATTGTATTCTTAAAACGGCAGAGTTGGGGTACGATGGAAAAGGACAGTATAGAATCGATGCCCGAACACCGCTTGATTTTATTTGGCCGCAATATTCTCAAGGGGAGGGAATTGTTGAAAAATTAGTAGCATTTGAAAAAGAGGTCTCCGTTGTTGCCGCTCGTGGGATTCACGGAGAGTTTGCCGCTTTTGATATAGCTGAAAATATCCATCGCAACGGCATTTTGATGAAAACATCCGCCCCGGCTGCTCTGCCGGATTCATTATGCAGGGAGGCGGTTGCTGCCGCGCATAAAATGATGGATGAGCTTGGTTATATCGGAGTCATGGCGGTTGAATTTTTTGTGACGGGAAAAGGAAAATTGTTGGTCAACGAGTTTGCCCCCAGGCCGCATAATTCCGGCCACTGGACAATTGATGCTTGCCGCACAGGGCAGTTCGAGCAGCATATTAGAGCAATTTGCGGCTGCCCGCTCGGCTGTCCGAAAATGCATAGCCGTGCAGAGATGCGCAATCTTCTCGGATCAGATATTCTGCAATGGGAAAAGTATCTATGCGACCCTTTTTCCAAGCTGCATCTTTATGGAAAAAAAGAGTGCAAACCGGGCCGCAAGATGGGGCATGTAACAAAGATTTCAAGTTTGTGATGGAAAAGTCGTTATTCGATTCGCTGAAAGCGGTGCTGTTTCAATATCGCATGAGGTATATTTTTGGTTTTTTGATGCTGCTTGCTTCAAATCTTCTCCTGGTGTTAAATCCGCTTGTGTTTCGGCAGGCAGTGATGGCAGTTGATGTAAATTCAACTGTTGAACCCGGTTTTTTGCAGCGGTTTTTTTGGCGGCTTTGGGGAAGCCAAGTTTCAAATATTTGGGTATGGGTTCCGACATTATTAACGATCGCGGCAGCTTCTTCTGTATTTAAATATTTAATGCGTGTGGCATTTATCACAGTGAGCCGAGACATAGAGCTTGAAGTGCGCTCAAAACTTTTTAGCCGCATACAAAACCAGTCAATGGCGTTTTTTGATAAGCACGGCATTGGAGAGTTGTTAAGCAGGCTCACAAATGATATCACCGCCTATCGAGATGTCTTAGGACCCGGGATTATGTACCCTCTTTTTTTTCTGACTTTGGTAGGACCCGGGCTTGCCGCCCTTTTTTTAATCTCGACAAAATTGGCCGCATTGGCGGCAATCCCATTGCTTGTTATTCCTATTGTTAATTTTATGATACGAGGACAGCTTTATCGCCGTTCAAAAGAAGTGCAGAAAAATTTGGCGGAAATGAGCAATATCGTTCAAGAGCACTATTCTGCAATCAGAACGATTAAATGTTATGGAATAGAGCCGATTCTTTTTGAAAAATTTCGATCTCTTTGCAAACAATTTTTTAGTGTAAATTTTAATCTTGCAATCTTTCAGGGAGCTCTTTTTCCTTTTTTTACCTTTCTCACAAAGATGATAACCGTCAGTTTGGTGATGTTTTCCGGGTTGATTATCTACAATGGATGGGGAGAATTAAGCACGGCGGACTTTATTTCGTTTATGTGGATTCAATCTTATATCTTTTTGCCGGTTTTGATGCTGGGCTGGTTAATGCCTGTGTTTGAAAAAGGGCGTGCTGCCTACGACCGTTTATTAGAAGTTTATGAAGAGCCTATTGAAGTGATTGATCGAATCTCCTCGGAATTGAAAATTCCGGCGGGCGCCTCCCTCAACTTTCAACATTTATCATTTAAGTATCCAACGCAAGAAAATAACGCTCTTTCCGACTTTAACCTGAAAATAGAAGGAGGTTCGTTTGTAGGGATCACAGGCCTGTCGGCGCCGGAAAAAGTACTTTATTTAAGCTTTTAAACCGTGAATACGAAATTTCAAGAGGCATGATCTCAATAGGCGGTAAAGATATTCATGAGTATCCTTTGAAGTCTTTTCATAGTGAAGTGGTTACAGTTGAGCAGGTGCCTTTTTTATTTTCAAAAACGATTTCAGAAAATGTGAAATTTGGAAAACGGGAGGCAACGCACGAGGAAATTGAAGCTGTTTCCCGATTTGCGCAGTTTCATGAAACGGTTATCGACTTTCCGGAGCAGTATGAAACGATTGTCGGTGAAAGGGGGGTCACTCTTTCAGGGGGGCAGAAGCAAAGGCTGGCCATGGCAAGAGCGTTTTTGGTCAACCGATCCATTCTTTTGCTCGACGATATCTTTTCAGCTGTTGACTCGGATACTGAAACACGCATTTTTCAGGAGATGCGAAAAAATTTTCAAGGAAAAACGATACTGATGATTTCTCATCGAGTGTCCATTTTAGAGCAGATGGATCGTGTGATTTATGTTTCCGATGGCAGGGTCGTCGAGGATGGGCCGCCGGGTAAGCTTATGCAGAAAAAAGGGCGCTATGCAGCGCTTGTTGAGCTTCAGAGGTTGGTTTCCAGTGAGAAAAGTTGATCGCGAACTGATTGCAAAATTATGGAGTTACTTAAGGCCTTATCGAGGCCTTGTGATTTTGGCCGCTTTGCTTTTGATTGCATCGAAGGCAATAGAGGCCTATGTCCCTGTATATATCGGCAAGGTCACGCAGACGATTTTATCTGAAAAATCCGGTTTATTATCTCAAATTGTGAAAAAATCTTTGGAGATAATGGGGCTCTTGCTGCTTGCTTACTTGCTCGACAGCGTAAATGTCTTTTTGAAAAATATGATTGGGCAAAAAGCGCTTTTTACTTTGCGTTCTGATGTTTATGCTCATATCCAGAAGATGCCGATTGACTTTTACAACCATCAAAAAGTGGGGACTTTAATGACTCGGACAATTCACGATGTCGACCAAATTAATCAGATGTTTTCCGAGAGCCTGGTTCCTTTATTAGGCAGTTTGAGTTTGTTTGCGAGCATTTGTTTGTGTTTGTTTTTTGTCGATTGGAGAGTTGCTGTTTTATTGGTTGCAATTCTTCCTTTCGTCTACATGATCACCCGTGTTTTTAGTCGTGAGCAGCGCAGATGTTATCGGCTGATCAGAATTGCTGTTGCCAATATGAACGCGTTTGTTCAAGAACATTTATTAGGAGCTGCGACAATTCGCAGCTTTGGACTTCAAAAAGAAGAAAAAAAGCATTTTGATGATCTTAATCGGCTGCATCGCGATGCAAATGTGGAAACGATCCGTCATTTTGCGAAATTTTTTGCTCAAATTGATTTTATTCAAAGTTTTTCGCTTACTGCCGTATTTGTTCTTTTGGTTGTATGGGCTCCTCCCGGCATCGGGTTTCAAGCAGGAACATATTTTACTTTTAGTTTGTATGTCATTATGTTGTTTCGCCCGTTATCAGACCTTGCGGAAAGATATAACGTTTTGCAATCGGCAGTAGCTGCTGCAGAGCGCATTTTTGAGGTGCTTGACCTGCCGGTTGAATCAAAGGGGGAGAAGGCAAAGTGGAAACTCTGGAAGAAATCGCTTTTAAAGATGTTTGGTTTGCTTACAAAAATGAAGAATGGGTGTTGAAGGGGCTAAGCTTCAAGTTGAAAAAAGGGGAATCTGTCGCGCTTGTAGGGATGACAGGCGCCGGGAAAACGACAATATTGAACCTTCTTTTACGTTTTTACGACTATCAAAAAGGCAAGATCACAATTAATGGCAAAGAGATCGCAGAATATTCTACGGAAAATTTGAGAAAACTGTTCGGAGTTGTTCTTCAGGATCCTGAATTGTTTTCCGGCAGTATTTGTGAAAATATTTGTCTTGGAGATTCGGTAATAAAAGAGGAAAAATTACAAAAAACGCTGCAGTTTATGCGTTTGCAGCATTTGTTAAACAGGTATTTTGATGGAGTCGACCATCAATTGACGGAAAGGGGAAAAGATCTTTCAGCAGGCGAGAGACAGCTTATTTCAATGGCAAGAGCGATTGCGCACGACCGCAGCTGTATCATTCTTGACGAGGCGACGGCTAATATCGACACGCACAATGAAAAAATTATTCAAGGAGCTTTAAAAAAAATTTTTCAATTGAAGACATCGCTTGTAATTGCGCATCGTTTGTCTACAATTAAAGATGTGACCAGGATTCTTGTATTAAACCAAGGGACTGTAGTAGAGGAGGGGAGCCACGGCGAGCTTCTCGAGAAAAAAGGATTCTACGAGAAGCTCTATCGATTACAGTTTATGAAGCTTCATCAGGCGAGCCCGAATTTTCAATAACTTCAAACTCTTCGATGATTTTTTCAATAAGATTTGCTTTTTCTTCAATGGCATTTTCATACTCTTCCTGGGAAACGACCATGCCATTTTTATCGCTGATTATGCCGTCCTCGAAGATGATAAACTCGCTTTTTGGATTTAAAAGCGTATGTTTTGCCAGTCTGTTAATCATTTTTTCGATATGTTTTGATTTCATTTGAATATTGGAGTTTTCAGTTAGAGTAGCCACCGCTTTTTCGATGATTTCAAAATCTTCTTCAGAAATTTTCGTGCCGTCGGTATAATAGAGATTAATGTTGTCGAAATTAATGTTGTCGCTTCTTGCTGTAATGTATCCGGGACAAAGGACATCAACTAAAGTTTCACGATCTGCTTCGATAAGTTTTGATACAATATTCATTCGAGCAATTGTCTTGCGAATAAATTTTATATCTTCTTCTCCTAAAGGGTTGCCGATAGAGTCATAAATGATTCCATCTTCATCTTGAACAAGTAATTTGTCAATTTCCGGAGCATCAAATATCGTCACTGATTGGTCCGGACTAGAAAATGCCTTGCCGTAAAGAAAAGAACAGAGCCAGACAGCGGCAGTAACGCTTATTCCGCCGGCTGTGATCCCTAATTTTTCTAAGACCGGCAATAAATAGGGAGACGTTGCTAAATTGATTCCTTCAATTGCCATACTACTTCCCATATGTTTTCCAAAAAGCTTTTCATAAACAAATTGTATGACTTTTTTATTGGATTCAGCGCCGTGAGTTCTTACGATTGCCATTCCTGCAGTCTGCCCGATTGTTTTTCTTCCCGGCATCCAGGAGTAGAGTTTTCCGATTGCGCTCCGAAACGCAGATGTGATAGAGGGTTTTGGGGCTGGCGGCTCTAGATTGTTGATTCCTTCCCATAATTGACGGGAATAATTGGAAAGAACTTGCTGATTATGCGTTGAAAAACTTGTACCATTGCTCATTTAATTATCCTTGTTTTATTAATTATTATTATTTAATTTTTTATAACTTTATTCTATAACAAAAGTATTTTTTTTATTTAAAGATATTGTTAATTATTCTTAAAATAGAAATATTAGAATTTATTATATACCGCTCGCGCCCTCAAAATTTGGTTTTCTCAAAGCCAAAAACCAAATTTTGAGGGCGCGCGCGGTATAGAGAGGTCTGTGCAAAAAAAAGAAAACTCGAGATAATGAAAAATAATCATTTAAACGGCACAATCGTTATGAATCAATGGATAATTTATTTTTTAGAGAGGTTAAATCCTGTATTATTAATAATGACTGCGGCAGGAATAGCCGTCAGTACAACAATTCTCAATAGTCAGCAGTTTGATTTTTTACCTTTCATGGCATCTTGTGTTGTTTGGTTCCTTATAGGATTTTATTTAAGACTTGATAATGATTTGCGCGATTGTGAAAATGATCGAGTTGCCTATCCGGACCGCCCAATTCCAAGTGGAAAAATTCAAAGAAAAGAAGCTCAATTGGTGATTTCGATTTTGCATTATGCCTTAATTTCTGTTTCTATCGGAATTTTCCTTCTTTTTGGAGTATGGAGCCGTATATTTTTGTTAGTGACCGTAGGATATTTTTGGTTGATGAGAGAAAATTTTTACTTAGGGAGGAGGCTTGACCGAATGCCTTTAGTAAAAAAAATTGCTTACCAGGGAATACTCATTCCCATGACCCTATTATCCATAAGCTTTTCTCATCAGGCGGCGTTATTCACTGTGCAAAATTTTTCATATGTTATCTTGTTATTCGGGTCGTTTTTTACATTTGAATTGTGCCGTAAATTAAATCCCGGTTCCCATCCGGTTTCCCAGTCTTTAATCCATTTTTTTGGTTACAAAAAAGTTTTTCTGTTTGCATTTGCATCGCTTGCAATTTCCGGAATTAGTGCATACATCTTAGGTGTTGCAGCTTATTTAGCGCCTGTCCAATCGGGGGTTTTGTTAACTCTTATCTTGATTTTTAAAAATCCTCTTCGTTATTCGATAGCGCAAACTGCTGCGAGTATTTCATTGATGATTCATGCCTGGTCGGCTGTATTTTTGCGTTTTTGAAGGTTTTGAACAGGTTCTAATCATTGCTTGAATATATACAGATTTAGATGTTAAGATATTCAATCTGTGTATTTCGTAATATGAAAGAAAATGAATGTCCTGTCTTGAAAAATCGGAATTAGGTAAAAAATCAATCTATGCCGATCAGTATGATCCTTCTTTGCTTTTCCCGATTCCCCGGAAAGAAAAGCGGAAAGAGATCGGTATTATTGCTCAACTGCCATTTCATGGTTTGGATATTTGGTTTGGATATGAACTCTCATGGCTAAATCAAAAGGGAAAACCAGAAATTGCAATTGCAGTTTTTGAATTTCCGTGCGATTCCCAATGTTTGATTGAATCCAAGTCATTCAAACTGTATCTGAACTCTTTTAATCAAACCCGCTTTTCCTCTAGGGATATAGTAAGAGAAGTTTTAATTCGCGATTTGTCAAATGCTTGCGGCAGCTTAGTGCATGTGGAGTTTGCAGATCGCTTGCCTCAAGATGAATTTAGGGGTATATGTCTTGATTCATTAGATATCGATGTCGATATTTATCAAGTAACACCCTCTCTTTTAAAGTGCAGCGGAGCAATTGTACAGGAATCACTATTTTCCCGCTTGTTAAAATCAAACTGTTTAGTGACAGGCCAGCCTGATTGGGCAACGCTTTACATCCATTATCAAGGGCCTCGAATTGATCAGGTCAGTTTGCTTAAATATATTATTTCCTATCGACAGCATTTAGAGTTTCACGAGCAGTGTGTAGAAAGGATTTTTACAGATCTTTTGAGAGAATGCCGTTGTCAAAAACTGACTGTATTTGGGAAGTTCACGAGAAGGGGCGGATTGGATATTAATCCTTTCAGAACCAATTTTGAGAAGCCTTTTTCTCATTTTCAAACTCCAAGGCAGTAGGATGAAACTGTGTGTCGGAGTGAACTATACCGGTCGCGCCCTTAAAATTTGGGATTTCTCTTTGCCAAAAACCAAATTTTGAGGGCGCGACCGGTATCATTGTCATTGAAGCGGCGAGTAGTTTACGAGAAACGGTTTATTTTAAAATAGAGCCTTCAAGGTAGTACCAATGTTGATTTTCTTTTGCGAAGCGGCTTTTTTCCGTGAAGGATGCATCTTTTCCCATCTGTTTGAGTTTTGCATGGAATGTGACATAAGCTTCCGGTTCATTTTCCTTAATTTCTAAAATTTCAAGTCCGATAAATTCGGTTTGACGAGAGAAGGTTTGCAGTTCTTGAGTCCATTTGGAAGTGTTATTTTGATACTGCGGATTTTTGGGGTGTGTTGTTTGGATAATGTATTGAGGTAAATTAAGAGCAAAAGCAGAGTAGCGGGAACGCATGAGTGCAGAAGCGTTTGGGGGAGGAACGCCTTCGTGATAAGGTTGGCAGCAGGCGGAATAAAGAAATCCGCTATGGCAAGGACATTTTTTCATGAGAATACGGTACTCTTTTTTCCTTTTATATATCATCCTTTTTTGGTATAACATTTAACATTATATGCCGATGTGGCGGAATTGGTAGACGCGGTGGATTCAAAATCCACTCTTGGCAACAAGGTTTCGGTTCGAGTCCGAACATCGGCAATTGAGGGGGCTTTTGCCCCCCTGATAATCCCCCGCCAAAGGGTCAGAGTCCCTCTGGACTCCTACTTTTATTTATTTTTTTTATCACTCACAAAATCCAACGGTGATCGAAAGCCTTAATTTATTTCTACGTCGGCTAAAATATTTTCAATGGTCTCAAGAACAGAAGAACGCATTTCATCAGTAATCTCAAAATCATTTTTCATGGAAACAAGTTTTTTACATTCGTTAGCAAGTTTGCATTCAGCTTCCGAATTTTCAAGAAATCGGGCATGTTGATTAAGCTCCTTTTTTAATCGTCTCTTAGCTTCCAAAGATTGTGATCTGGCTATCTGCTCATAATGAGCGGCATATTTTTTAGGACAATTTTTATCCAGATGAGGAGAATGATTCAACATTCCTCCTTTGAGCAATTCATTCCCAAGGAAAGTATAAAAATATTTTTTAAAAGCTTGTTTTATATTCTCGAAAGCGGCCATTTTTTCTGTAGCGCTATATTTTCTGGAACTAAGGGTTATATCTCCGCTTCCCGTGTTCGTAATAATTGTGTTTTTTTTACCAGTAGCAGCCGCTGAAATATTATCGGTTCCTTGTACAGATCCTGTTTGAACTAGCGCCGAATCGCCATTAACAGCTTTTGAATTAGCGTTACTGTAACTTCGAAACAATTTTATCGAAAAATATACAGAGGTTGTGCCTATTGCCCCCCCAATGATCAAACTAAATGTTAACAGATCAAATTGCATTTTGTTTCCTTCTATGGATTTTAAATTCTAAATCTTCCAATACCTGAATATTCCCAAAATCAAATTTTAATCTTCTTAGAAAGCGCATAGCTAATTCTTTGCAGCGGCTCACTTTTTTTAAATGCTTCTTCGTCATGCGAAATTCTTAAAAGTTTTTTTCCTCCATCAGGCTTTGCTTTGGAAGCTACTAACTCTAAAATCTCCTTTTCCGAGTCTGAAAAAACGCTTAGATCTGGCTTCTCCCACGCTCTTTAAAATATGATGACCGGCAGAGACTAATACACCTTCTTTAAGAAATTGCTGAAATAAATTCTGGAACTGATCTGGGCATGGACCATATTCTAAATGAACATACCTAGCACCCAGTTATACTTGTTCCATATCGTTGAAAATGCTTAAAGTCTGCATAAAACAACGCCTTGTTCAAAAATAAGGGGCTTTTTGCGAATCCTACCAAATACTTCACAGCCTGTTTGAATAACTCCAAACAAAAAGATCTATTTCCACTATAGAGATCTGGAGGATGGCTTTTCCAATGAACTTCCAAGGCATTTAGTTCCGCATAAGCCTCATCACACTTTAAGCGTATATGATCATCCTGTACAGCATCTTGCACATAATACGTTTCCCAACGTTTAATGCTTGCTTCGCCTACTTTTAAATAGTTAGCAAAAGCTGATTGGGACATCCCTAATAGATTGCGAAATCTAATGATATCTTCTGAAGTTAGCAACTCATGTACCTTGCGATACTTATCAGCTGCATGCCTCCTCAGAACATTCATCTGATCCCCATCCATTAAAGGAGTTTGGCATTGACTGCACACGAAGGCAGGCACAACAACTTCGACTTCCTCCCCCTTAATTTCAGGCGTAAACCGCAGTTTTTTTTCATCGAATTTTTCACTGCCACAACTAATACATTTCATTTTTCACCTCTTCAGCATCTTTAAAACGACTTTTGTGTAAAGAGACGTAGTAAAAGCAATCATTTTTCAAAGAAAATTTTAAGTACATTCTTTTGTCTAAACTAGGACTCTCCCAACAAAATGCCCACAGGTCAGCATCCTTACCATAAGGCTCATAATTTTTTTTCGGAGGATGCCCACCGACATAATCTTCAACTCTGATTTCAGTTATAAGCTCAGAAATCAACTCCCAAACTTCATTAGAGTCCGCCCCAATGCTGTTTAGCTCCCCAACAACCTTATTAAAATTGGCATAGGCAACTTTTCGACTATTTAACGCTAGTCGAGCCTCGTTTAATCGTTTGCAGATTTCGTTATTCGACGGGCGCTTGCTATGCATCTCATCTCTCTTCGTATATTATTATAGCATCATATGATACCAAACGCAACAAGAATGTCAATATATTTATTTCCCTAAAGGAGCAGGTTACATTCGGCCATTCCAACGATTTTATTACGAACAGGTAAAAAATTATGAACAATCCCTGAATTCCCCCCTTTGGAACCCCCTCTTGTTTTTGTTCTATTTGGGTGAAGGGATTGGTTAAACTCGACTTTGCAAAAATTCAAGCGGCTCTAGCTAAACTCCCTATCACCCAATCCCTCCAATGGGCATCATCGGTTAGTTGAATTTCCTCGGAACCATCAGAAAACCCCTTCCTGAAAAATAAACTATCTCTCCATAAATGGGTCCGAACACACCTGATCAAATCGGAGAAAGAAACCGACTCTTTATCATACCACGCAGTCTTTTCTGGGATAAGTTCCTTCTCATTGTTCATCCTGTTTCCGATTAGACAAATCACACTATACAACCCCATCAATACAGGCGTTGTTCGTGCAATAGCCTTATCCGACCATTGTCTTTGAGTTTCAACTCCGAGATGTTCGCGAACCTCTTGAAAAGTGACTTCAAGTCCCCAGCGATCGACATACATTTGGATTATTTCATGCGCTGTCAGCGTTACGTCGGTACTCATAAGAGGAAGAGGGTCCATATCACCCTCAGGATCTATTACAAGAACCCATTTGATTCCAATTGGTTCAAAACAATCGACTCCCCATAGAGAAGTGTTGGTCAAAAACCTCACTTTCTTATTCTTCCCATCATAGCCTGTAATTTCAGCTTCAGCCCAGGGAAGATCATCCTTTTGAACCATTTCTTTAAAGGAAATGAGACGCTCTCCCTTTTTCCGTTTTCTCCCTCGTTTTCCTTTAGGGGAAGGCTCAGGTATCGCATAAACTCGGGCGTTCATCTTAAGTCTCGAAACTAATGCGACGTTCAACTTGAAACACTTCCAAGCCAGGCTTGCCGAAGCAAATCCCCCGTCACCAACCAAAACAAAAGGAGCTTCCGGAAACCACCTCACAAGTTGTGACACCATTTGCACGCTCCAATCAATGGTTGTTTTGTATCGCTTTCCCGAAGCTTTTACTGATTTTTTAGATGGCTGCAAAATGCTAAAAAATGGCAGGGCGAAAGCTCGATTAGCAAAGCTAAAACGGATGGATAAAGCCATTACCAGCCATTTGAGACCTGACGTTTTCACAACCTGCGATCGTGATGATCGCACGGCATCACGATAGTATCCCTTTGCTTTGATCTGGCTACCCTTCCGTCGTTCCAGCGTTTCATCGATCAAAAATATAAACCTTTCTTTTTCAGATAGTTTAAGGAGCATTTTAAGAAGAATCTGTGCCCCTATTCTTGGAGACCAATCCAAATTATTGAGAACACGATGATATTTTGAATAGCTTTTATTCAGGCCAAGGCCGAGAGTCCTTAAAATTCCTGTTACGGTTATTTTTCCCCTGGTGAGTATCGCTCCAATTAGCAGAGTTTGCGCGACTCGCCAGCAAGAAAAAGAAAATAGTACAGAAAATGGTGAGATTACTGATAGAATATGTGTCGATAGAGAGTGAAATGTCATAAATGACTAAGCTCCTTTTGATAATGACTTTTTGCAAAAAACATTATGAGTGAGCAGTTACTCTCTATCAACTTCTAAATTCAATTTTGTTTAAAAAATTTATCGGATCGAAAAAATGATTGAAACACAGAGGCTCAAAGACACAGAGAGAGCACCATTAGACAACTCTCTTTCTTACAAAATCATCGGAGCAGCTATTGAAGTGCATCAAACTTTGGGAGGACCAGGGCTCTTAGAAAGCATCTATGAATCGGCATTATGTCATGAGCTATCCCTTCAAGGATTACGCAATCAGTCTCAGCTGCCTATAGATGTGAGCTATAAAGGTTTTAAAATAAGAGATCCCCTTTTTCTTGATATTTTGGTTGAAGATAAAATCATTGTCGAAGTGAAAGCTACCGAAAAAGCTAATCCTATACATCAAGTACAACTCCTCACTTACCTTCGCTTAACCGGTCTCAGGCTCGGTCTGCTCATAAATTTTGGTTCTAGACATTTAAAAGATGGAATAACCCGTGTAATAAACGGTTAGATTCTCTGTGTCTTTGAGCCTCTGTGTTTCAATTATTTTTGTGGAATCAGTACGTTTGAAGGATTTGCAAAATTTTGCAAAGTCGAGTTAAAGAACAAAATTAGCTCGTCTCTCTCTGAAAAATCCCTTTTAACCTCCAACAGCTACACCTGCCCCATTGATTTTTGGGATTTTTTTCTACAGATATAAAGGGTTCAAGCTCATAGATTTTGCGCATTCCCTCGATAAAATGGTTCGATAATTGTCCGCTGAAGGGCAATTGAGGGGCTTCTGCCCTCTTAATAATCACCCGCCAAGAGTCGAAGACCCTCTGGATACCTTAAAATCACCTTTAGAAGATATTTCCCATTCACTATACATTATGAATCCACTTAAAGACACCTTAGATCAGAGCAAAATTATTCTTCATGAAGATACTTTAACTCTGCAATACCAATCCCATGATGGCACTGTTTTAAGTGAAAGATATCGTTTTAAAAAAAAACCAACCAGTTGAGATGTGGGTAGAGTAAGTCGCTAAATTGAACAATATTTAAATCGATTTCATCTTCTTGTCAAAAAGCTAAAGATGTTTTACCATACCTCTGCTTTCTTAAATTTATCATTTGAAATATAGGGGAGAAGCATATGTCGGCAATAAAGAAAGATATTCCTTTAAAAAGGGAACGTGTGTGGAATAAAGTTTCTAAAAAAAAAGATGAGTCCCTTTGTGTATCAGAGAAACCTTCTTGTTTTCCATATTCAAATTTTACTCTCTGTAAAAGTAAAGTTGATACCGTTTGTGGTGCAACCACAACCATCGTTTCAGGATAATTTCTTGTGATGAATGTTCTTAAAGTAGAATTCGTAACGTCTCACGGGCGTTACGAATTAAATTATGATCATTTTAAACAGACCCTGAACGAACTTTGTTTGGCTAATAAGCTGCCTGTTCAATCAATGAGCTTTTATGGGGTAACCGGAGAAAATCCCGGGATTATTCTTGGTATCCATGAGT
>CAVVNU010000001.1:0-44471 GCA_963749725.1 Waddliaceae bacterium | reverse complement strand
AATGAACATTTTCCAAATCTGAACGACGAAAGCAAACGCGAAGATTCTAAGAAAGAAATTTACTGCGCGATTGATTCAATAAAAATTTCAGAGCATGCTGTCTCCTACGATCCTCCTTATAGAATCTTTTGCCATTATTTTTTTTTGTTTCATGCGTTGGCGGAGGCGTTCCAGCGTTGATAGCAGCGATTATCTGTAGTGGTTCCATTATAGATATAGGGGACCTTTATAATACCTATTCAAAAAGGGTGAATAAAATTTCCATACAACTCGGTCAATTATCTAATCAATTAAAGTCTGCTCGCGATAATGTTAGACCTCAATAACTTTTGTTCGATATTTGTACTTATCGTTAAAAATCACAATTTTCAGAGGTTTTGAAAAGGTTCTAAGTTGCGCATTAAGCAATGAAAGTGAATAATGACAGCTATTATTGTTAACTCGCCTTGTGCGCTTTTTCCTTTATCGAGAGCGGCTGCGGCGGCCAATCTGCAGCTATTGCTTCTTGATCGACTTTAAGTCGGCCTTCGCGGCAATAGCCTGCATCCCGGTTCCCTCGCTCAACTCTCGATCAAGGAAAAAGCGCGCAAGGCGAGTCGTTAACTTAAATGCGGCTTGAAATGATCGACTTAGATGAACTTTACTACCTAGTCCAGGCATTGTCGTCCAATGCTGTTGTCTTGCATACCGGCAGCCATCCAGATGATGAAGATTCCGGCATCATTTCTTTTTTATCGATTAAATATGGCGCTCGCGTCATTTACTGGAGTGCCACTCGTGGAGAAAAAGGACAAAATAGTGTCAGCCAATATCAAAATATCGATCTGGGAATTCTGCGTACTATCGAGAGTCAGGAGCAGCTGAAATCCTCAACAGTGAAGTTTTATTTGGACCCTTAATCGATTTCGGTTTTTGTAAGTCGCGCGATCATGCTTTAAAACGATGGAATAATCTTAAAGATAATGAACAAATCGACTGGCATGATGAGATTGTTACAAAATCCATTGTCGCTGCAATCCGTTACTATAGACCGGCTCTTGTCATTTCCCGGTGGCAGGGTAATGAAAAAGACGGCCATGGTCATCACCAGGCTGTAGCCCATGCAACTTTTCATGCTTATGATTTAGCCGGAGATCCAAAAGCCTATCCTGAATTAATAGAATTAGGAATGCGGCCTTGGCAACCCTATAAGCTATATGTATCTGAGAATAACTCTGGGGGATGGGCGGATTATGGCGGTTTTCTCAATCTTAGAGGGGATCGTAACAGGAATCTGGAAAGCCAACCCAACATATTGAAACTTGACACGGGTGAATTTTTGCCTCATTCGAATGAAACTTTTCAGGAACTTGCATGGAAGGCTTTTTCGAAACATAGAAGCCAAGCGATGGCGAAACTCCCTAAGACTAATCCGTTTTTCTACTATTTTGGATTAAAAAAAAGTCGAGTGGATGCTGAGTCTTTAAATTTTTTTGATGGAATTGATCTTCGTTTGTCCAATCTACCTGAAAAATCATCACTTGAAATTGCCAGCTGGCAGATCAAATTCAAGCGGTTTCAGAAGAAATCAGAGAGTTCTTTTTAACTTCAAATTACTTTAATCCTTTTAAAATCATAAATGAGTACGATCGGCTTGTTTCCTTCGTTAAAAAGATGCCGATTGATCAGCTATTAGCCTTCTGGAAAAAAATACTTCTTTTTATCGCGCATTAAAAGAAAAGAAACAATTCATCAATCAATTGATGGCTTTACTTGCAAAAGTTCGTCTTGAGGCATTGATTGATAAGCGCTATATTTCAGAAAATGAAAAATTTTCCTTAACGGCACTTTTCTGGAACCCATCTGAAGTCCCGATTTCAAGTGCCTCTTTTACCTTGCTTTTCCCATCCAGCTCCAAAATTTGTGAGCAATCTCCCCATTTAAATCTTTCATCGGCAATGAAACATAATCATCCAGCTTTATTGAATAGATGGGATTACACAATTGAATCGGGATCCGATACCTTCTATTCAGTGCCCGGCTGGCTTGCCGAAGAACCTATAGGAGATAGCTTTCAGGTACCGGACGAGAATCTGCCGTTGAACCAAGGAATTTATCCCCCCCTCAAAGTTTTATGTCAATACTCGATCATGGACTATACATTCGAGATCACAGGGCCGGTTGTCTATCTAGATTGCAATCGAAAGCATGCCAGACGCATTCCTGTTCAAATTGTGCCCTAAGTATTCTGTAAATCCGCGATTGGATTCTTATATTGTAAAAAATGCCAAAGCAGTTCAGAAAATCCCCATAACATCAGCTGTTATTCTTTGACTAAAAGAGAGGAAATCCAGGGGGGCTCTGTATCCGTTGAAACAAAGGATTTTGTAGTTGAGCCGGCTTCATTCAGTGTCATCCTCAGCATCCCTTTTCACAAGGGCTTTTGATGTTTAATGCGATATGCCCGCCCAATATGAAAACAGGCTCCTATCAGCTCAATGCAGTATTTCAAATAAATACTCAATGTTATCGAAATCAAGTAGTTTCCGTTTATCAAGGTCCCGAGGGGATGAGTTTGCCTTTGGAACCAGATCGTAAGAACGCCGTCAAAGAAGCGCATTACTGTGCAAAAAAACGCGTTTCATATTGTTGTTATTGAGTTGAAATGCTTGATCATCTAAGATATGGATATTTTGAAGGCTCAAAAAACCAAAAGTATTGAGTTGCTGAAACGCTTGGGGGCTTGGTGTTGAAACATTAAAAGCAGAGGCTATTCCTAATTATGAGCTCAATCGTTTTTCAGCCATTATCATCGGAGACCATGCGTATTTTATGCAGCCCCAATTAACTCTGCATAATCAGGCGCTGCTTGATTATGTCAAAAACGGGGGTACGCTCATTGTTCACATGCAAAGAAACTTTTTTGCCGACCAACACCTTGCGCCTTATCCTATTTCTTATCGCATGCCTCATGATCGAGTGGTCAATAGCGACGCGCCTGTGAGGATTTTAGAATCGGAGCACCCAATTTTCCATTTCCTAATAAGATAACGGCTAAGGACTTTGATGATTGGATAGATGATCGAGGTCTATATTTTTGGAATGGATGCAGCAGTGAATACTTACCTCTTCTTGACTGCAAAGATCCCGGAGAAGAAAATTTGCAGCATTATGGAATGTGTATTGCAAAGTATGGCCGTGGGAATTATTTGTATACGGGGTATACGTTGCTTAAGCAGATTGAAAGAGGGGTCGAAGGAGCCCTTAGGCTTTACGCGAATATTTTAGCTATGCCGGCTACGATGAAACATTGATCAATTCACTCTGTTAAACTTCTTCTTGCCAGTAAAATCTCGACTTTGCAAAATCTTTGTAATCAACGGTAACAAAAGATCTTAGTTTATGAAAATTGGAATTGTCTGTTTTCCTACAGTAGGAGGCAGTGGTGTTGTTGCAGCCGAATTAGGAAAATCCCTTGCTGAATCGGGTGATGAAGTTCATTTTATTTCGTATGAAAGGCCTTTTAGGCTGCATTTAAATCATCCTAATGTTTTTTTTCATCGTGTAGAATTAAAATCCTATGAATCAGTTAGGCATCAGGAATATGCGTTGTTGCTTGCTGCAAAAATCGCAATGATTTCAGATAAATTTCAACTCGATCTTTTGCATGTTCATTATGCAGTACCGCACTTGATCAGCGCCGCGCTTGCCAAAGAGCTGCTCAATAACAGCGGCCCGGCCATTGTCGCTACTTTTCATGGAACCGATGTATTTTTGATGGCAAAAGATCCTTACTATCATCCATTGATCAATTTTGCTTTAAATAAGTGCAATGCAATTACTGCTGTTTCCAACAATTTACGCGATCAAGCTGCCGAACTATTTGGATTGAGCCGCCCGATTGAATGCGTTTACAACTTCGATATACTTCATCAATCAGTAGACACCGCAAACAAAATAAAAAAAGAATTTGCTAGTGAAGGTGAAAAGCTTCTTTTGCATGTTTCCAACTTTCGTCAAGTCAAACGCCCTCAAGACAGTCTCTATGTATTTAATGAAGTTCACAAAGCGCTTCCTTGCAAAATGTTATTTTTGGGTACAGGACCTCAACTTGAAGAAGTTAAGAAGCTCGTAGATCAATTGGGGTTGGAAAAATTGGTTGATTTTATCGGAGTGACCGTCGATGTTCACACTTATATGGCTTGCGCCGATCTTTTGCTGATGACAAGCGAACATGAGAGTTTTGGTTTAGTTGCAATAGAAGCAATGAGCATGGGTGTTCCTGTAATTGCAACAAATACAGGAGGAATACCGGAAGTTGTCCAAGATGGGACCGTTGGATTCTTATCAGATGTCGGGGACTGCAAATCCATGGCAGAAAATGCTATTAGGGTTTTGTCTGATTCGCTTTTACATTCTCAAATGAGCCGGGCAGCAGTGAAGCATGTTCAGGAAAAATTTTCCAGAAAGGAAAAGGTAGAGCAATATAAAAGCATCTATCGAAAGGCATTATCGCATGCCGGGATTAAGCCGCGCTAGTCCAATCCGAAAATTCTACCTTAACAATGTACTAGTGCTCTGTCAACTTTAAAACTCACCTTACGCAAAAAATCCGCTTCCGAGAAGCAAAATGTTAGCCAATTTACTACTCCTTGGACAACTCCACGGAGTTGCCCATCGTCTTGATCTTCGTATCTTGCCTTCATTTAGCTTCTCGGAAGCGGATTTTTTGCGTAAGGTGAGTTTAATAATGAGGGGTATCTTCACCGATCTTTTTTGAACAGATTCTAAGTGATTCTAACAAGATATTTAGCTGCTGTATCAAAGTGGGGCCAACGGCTCCAGAGATGATAATCTCCAATTATGTAAAAACGATGCCGGGCACGAGTTGCTGCAACGTTGAGCAGGTTGGGTTTTCGAGTTGCCCATTCAATCGATCCAAGTGTTGTTTCGTCTGCTCCAAGCACAAAAAAGACAACTGTCGCTTGCTTTCCCTGAAAAGCATGCACGGTTCCAATCGATTGATTCAACCAGGAGCGGAAAGATGTTGAATAAAATTGGGTTTTAAAGATTTCTTTGATTTTTTTGTTCCCCGAGATGGAGTATTTGATATCCTGAACCATTTCTCTAAAAGGCGAGATGACAAAAATGTCGGGAGTGGACATTTTTGGCAAAATATTTGTTAGATGGCCGACAAGTTCATTGCTTTGAGCAGGAACAGCTTGCTTTGAGGAAACGCTTGCCTGGACATCGTACCAACAGCTCTTAGGCAGATGGACGTCATTTTCCGAAGCGGTAGCGAGTATCATATTTTGCTTATAAGCAATTTCATTTGCCAGAGAGAACATCGGCTCAATGCAGCGTCGATGAACGCGCAAGGGAGTTCCTAGCCAATAGGAAAAGTTGCCGACGTTTCTTCTAACGCCATATTTTGTTGCAGCATCCATGAGGTTTTGGACAGATACATGGGAGGGCGCCCAGGAAAGAGTTTGGTCTAGAAGGAGATGTTTTGCCATGCCGTCTATAATTTCCGGCGGCACAGTTGATATCGGTTCTATTTGGAAAGGATCTCCCAGAGACAAAACCCTTTTTGCGCGCCAAATTGCGCCGACTGCAGCCTGAGGCAAGGCTTGGCCTGCTTCATCAATCAATAACCAACCAAGACTTTGGGGTTCCAGAAATCGGAAGAGACGTCCGATCGAGGCAAATGTGGAAGAGATGACCGGAATGAGCAAAAAGACACTTTGCCACAGCAGGCGCACATCATCAGTTGTCGTAGGGTTTTTTCCTTGAAGCAAATAGGAGATCGCTGCCAGGTTTCCTCGAAATCCTCCTGTTGACCGGCAGGTTTCTGCCAACCACGCTTCATGAAGAGACGTGGCTGCAATAAAAAGTTTCGAGCGGATTTGATTGAAAGCCGGATTTTGAAAATACCCCTTTCTTTGGACATCGCAATCATCAATATTTTGCGTTTCCTTTAAGAGGGGGATATCTTGATAGGCAGTTTTAAGCCGCTGATATTTTTCATAATAAGTTTCTTTTGAAAACATTAAATCAAGAAGTTTAAGTTCGCTATCCCCGATCTTTTCAAGAGCGGCATCTCGTTTCTGATTGAGTGTATTTTTGCAATTTTTGACTCTATGGAACTCATCGATCGCCTTGATTTTTTGTTGAGTGTATTTGCTCGACCGAATGGACAAGGCATACCATTTTATGACTAATGCCGCGATGTTGGATTTTCTTTTAGAGATCTTATAAGATGTGATCCCGGATTCTAATCGAAATGGATTTTTTACTAATTGAGAGAATAATTGATGGATTTTTTTTGAGGATTTATGAAAAACCCGTTGATCTACAATTATCGGATGGGCTTGATTCCAAAGTTTCTCCCGATATTCTAAAAGATCGAGCAGCTCTTTGGCCTCTTTTTCTTTATTTTCAAGATGATTGAGCTCTTCTTCAATTTTTTCAACCGACTCCTCAAAAGTTTGCAATTCTTGCAGCGTTTTTTCAAAGCGGCATTCGAGCTTTCCTCCCTCAAATTCATCATCAAGAAAAGCGAGCAATTCTAAATCTTGAAGAAGAGCTTCGTGTTGAGCGAGTAAGTTTTGGAAGCGGTCTTTAGCTTCAACAAAAGAATCTCCTTGATACTCCGCAATCCAATCCCAGATCCGTTTGCCTTTCTTATCGTTATTCCGATCGAGAAAGAGTCTTTCGACCAGGCGGGAGCAGTTTTCCTTATTTCCCAGAGCCGCAGAAATAAGCCCCCAGACATCTTTTTCACCTAATTCCAATAGTCGGCTCGCAACAGGTTTAAGATAGGATGCATCTGAAAAAATCGGATCTAGTTGCTTTGTTAAAGGGAGTTCTTGAGACAGATTTTGGACAGCAGCGTTGTTGGAAGATGCGACAACCATTTCATATCCCTGAAGCAAGTGATGGAGTTCGCTGATGAAAATGGGGTTGCTGTCTCCAAACCCAACGGCACGTTTTCCGATGAATGCGTCTTCAGCTCGATCAAATTGACTGAGGGCTTTTGCTCGAGCGACAATATTTTCCGCTATTATCTCTCTTAATAACGTTGACTTTCCCGTACCGGGGGGGCCGTTAATTGAGAAAAGACCTTTTTCCGACAAGGTGTTAAAAGCCTGGTTTACTGCAAACTGCTGCATCAGGGCCGGACTGCGGGATGGAGGGTCAGGCCAGCGGCCTTTTGGAAGGCGTTCGGGCATTAAGGCATTTCGAATAATCATTTCACCGTTTTGATCGTCAAGCGCTGCCTTTTGAGAGTTTTCCTTGCTGAGATAACAGTCGAGGGCGCTTTCTAGTTGGGATTCCATGGAGTCGGCCGCACGCTCGAGGTCTTGAATAAAAAAGCTGTTGAGGATGGGAACTTCTTTTTCAGATAAAGCGGATCTGTTTTTTACCCCCATTGGGTTGTCATGCACAGTTGGCACGATAAGAGCGGCCGGGTAGTCATTAGGTGTAAACTTTGCCCAATGAAATAAAGAAGTTGAAAGAGAAACAAGAGAAGGGTGATCGAGAAAGGGGGCGGACTCATTCGGTTTTTTAACCAGGCGTTTGGAAAGATGCGGAGTCCATGTTTCCTCCAGGTCTGCAAGTAAATTTTTTACGCTTTTCCAGTAGGCTTCCATTGAGAGAAAAGAGGTTTTGCCGTCGAGGAGATGTCCATGGGCCCAAGGGACTGTTGAAAGGGAAAGCGTTCCAAGCAAAGGCGTGCCAAATTGGGTGACGGCTAAGCGGGCAAAGCAGCTCAAATTAGAAGGAGATCCGCATTGCCGCCAATCAACGGATTGCCAAACGCTTGGTTTTTGGCAAAAAACATGGCGAGCCCGATCTGCAGTTTCTTCTGTGCTGAACAAGCCCAAATAAAGATAATATCCCAATTTGTAGAGGCTTGAGCGGTCATTTTCTTCATAAGGTTCTTTTTCCATCCAAGGAAGCGTGCATGGCTGATCGGGAAAAATTCGTTGGTAATGCTGATTGAGGTCGAGTACAGAGTCAAGCAGGTAGGGGGAGAAAAATTCTATTTGAGTCCAGTACTTGAGAACTGCGGTTTGATGCAGGGTTTGCGAGGGGAGTGCTTCCATTCTTCCGGTTAATTTCCAGGCGCTAATGTTGTTTATATCGCGGCTTCAAAATCGGTTTTTTTTCAAAGCCGGGATAATCAAATTATAAAAGAGGAAATGGCAAAATTCCAGAAGAAAATTGTTCATCACTTAGAACCTGTTTAAATTCGCTAAAAATTACAATTTCCAGAGATTTTAAACAGGTTCTAAGCACTGGATATGCAAGTATACCTCTCTTGATTCAAGAGCCGGGATTTCCACTGGCAGGATAGAGATGTTTTTCTGAAAATCCTTTTCCAAAATTCATTCATACGTAATAATTCTTTTCATGAGAAATTTCCTTACTGTTTACGAACGAAGCGATTTGGTGGCCCAACATAAAAAAGAGAGGGATAAACGAATTTGTGATCGCATCAAAGCTGTTCTGCTTTACGACAAGGGGTGGACTCTTATGCAAATCGCAGAAGCCCTTTTACTTTCTGATGACGCTATTCGCCAACACATTCGAGATTATAAAGAGTCAAAAAAGTTGAAACCGGAAAATGGTGGCTCTGTAGAAAAGCTCTCTTTAGATCAATCAGAACAGCTTGAAAAGCATTTACAAGAGCATACCTATCTCTATATTAAAGATATTTTGTTGTATGTAAAAACAGTGTTCAAAATTGATTATACCGTGCCAGGACTGTGCAATTGGATGCATCGACATGGATTTTCCTATAAAAAACCAGCCCTCGTTCCAGGTAAAGCAGATAAGGAGCGTCAAGAGAAATGGATTGAGGAATACGAACAACTAAAAAGGTCTTTGACAGATGGAGAAACGATTTGTTTTATGGATGGAGTGCATCCTACTCACAATACTCAAGTGACCTATGGCTGGATCAAGACAGGATTACGCAAGGAAATTGCTGCAAATAGCGGAAGATCTCGACTAAATCTTTCTGGTGCTGTTGATTTACTTTCATCGAAATTGCATGTTCAGGAAGATAAGACGCTGAATGCCGAATCTACTATCTCTTTCCTTAAGAAGATTGAGGACGCCTATCCAACTAAGGATAAAATACATGTGTTTTGTGATAATGCTCGCTATTACCGAAATAAGAGTGTAACTTCACATCTCCAAAATTCTAAAATCAACTTACATTTTCTTCCTCCTTACAGTCCAAATTTAAACCCGATTGAGCGGGTTTGGAAATGGATGAAAGAACGAGTGCTGTACAACACGTATTACGAAGATTTTCACGAATTTAAACAGGCTATAATGAGCTTTTTGGAAAATATATCGGGGCTGGATCCAACGTCTGTTTTTGGGCAAGAGTTTGCTGGCAGAATACGTGATAGATTCAGAGCCATCGGCGCTCCAACTTAGGCAGCTTTTTTGATTTTTACCACAGAGCTCACCGAGATCACAGAGAGAATTCAATTTCTCATTCTTCGAATACCATCCTTCAGCATTTTCACATTGAAGTTGATTAGCAAGCCCTTATGGTAATCAGACATTTTGATATAGGAAAGCAATTGGGCCTCATATAAGGGCGTCAATGCCTTAACAGACTTAACCTCTATAATTACTTGATCATCCACGACTAAATCTAACCGGTATCCACAATCGAGCATAACGTCCTTATAGAAAATTGGTAATGGTACTTCTTGTTCCACTTTTAATTTTCTTAAACGGAGCTCATAGGCTAGACATGCAACATATGCAGACTCAAGAAGTCCAGGCCCTAAACTTCGATGAACTTCTATGGCTGCACCTATAATTTCACCAGTTAAAGTGTCATTCTCTCTTCTCTCTGTGGGCTCGGTGAGCTCTGTGGTAAAAAAATCCATCGTAGCAAGCATAAATTGAAAGGAGACATTGTAGCCTACTGGGTCTTTTAGGTACACAGCCAAGCAGCCTGTTATTTGGGAGGAAACAGCTTATTTTTTACAGGATTATTTGAATTTTTCTCTCTTGTTACCGATTCTTCAATTTGAAGAGGTATATTATTTAGGATGTTTTTGAGATCGCGATCGGTATAGATAGTTACGATGATTTATCCAACTCCTCCTTCCAATCTCTAATTGACTCAAAGAGTTCATGCCACTCGATGATGAGGTCTCGTTTGTTATGAGATTTTTCTGCTTTATACCACTCGCTTGCAAATTTACCCCCGACCTTATAGAGAAGATTTCCTTGAAAAAAAACTGCATCTCGAATCTTATTTGCAAGGAATAAATTCATTTTTAAAGGATTGTTGGTAGAAGAAAGATAGAAATCTCGATCTTGATAAGTAAAAACAATGATCGGAGATTTAAAATAGGAAAGAGTATAGCAAATTAAAAGATGAGAAATTCGTCGACTAACAGGTTTGAATAATTTTTTTTCTTCAATATGGAAACAAACACTGCTTAAAAACTCTATGATTTCTTTTTCTTTCGGCGATGATCCAAGTTTTTCGAAGTCATTTTGAAATTTTGTAATAAATTCTGCAGCAGCATCTTCACTAACCATTGCGTTCACATCTTCATCAGTAATGGAGCCGAGTTTTTGCATTTCTTCAAAAATAAAGCTTTTCCACTTGCAAATTTCATCAATGTTAAGCGGCGTTTCCGCAACTCCTGATTTTACAGATTCCAGAAGAGCGCCGTAATAGCCTTGGCCTTTTTTGCGGTAATCACGTATTGAATAATCAATATTTGATATCGGTATTTCAGCGAGTTTGTTGCTTCCATCTAAAAATTTAGAGGAGATTGAATCCCATTGATCAACAGTTCCATATAAATTGACGATTTGGTTCATAATAATTTGACCTCCAAATGCTTCCCCTACTCAATTTCTAGTTTGGCATAAGATTTTTTTATTCCTGAAAGAACTTTTTCCACAGCTGTTGTAGGTGTCTCCTCTTCGATTGTATGACCTATATCCGTAACTTCTTGTTCTCCAAAAATGGCTACTTTCAGTTCATTGTTATCTAGAGAAGGAGGGATAAGTCCGGCTCTGATCAGGATATAATCCATGACGAGTCTACAGGTGCGGCCATTTCCATCAGCAAACGGATGGATCGAAACCATTTTCTGATAGACAGCAGCTGCCACTATTATTGGATTTTCTTCGTTTGAAATGCTCTCTTGCATATATTTTAGAACTTCCACCAGAAGAGATTCAATATCCTTATGACCTAAATATAAATAGCCGTTTCTGCCGGAAATCACGCATACTGGAATTTCTCGCAGTTTTCCTCCTCCAATTTCCTCATTATCCTCTCCATGGATACTTTTGTTGATAGAGTACAAATCTTCCAATGTTAGATCTTCTTGATTAGCTGCTTTTTCAAAAATGTATTGTTCAGCATTTTTCCAATCATTCCTTTTTATCGAATTTTCTCCAATTGTATTCGAACCCGATGTTCTGCCTTCTAAAAGAGAGTCTCGCTGCTCAATAGTGAGTTGTACTTTTTTCTGTTTTTTAAAATATGACTCTGCTTTATTTATTACTTCGATTTTTATAGGTTTCGACCATTTTTCAATAAGAGTTTCTTTTCTACGTTCCTCAGTGTAATAACCTTTTTTTATTTTTTTTACTAAAGATCTTCTTACTTCTATAATTTTCTGATCATATTCTGGTAATCTAGTAAAAGATGACAGGCAATTTTTTTCAACAGCTTTCTTTAAATCTTTACTATTTAAATTCAAACTACAAATCTCTTCAATTTTAACGAAAACGATATCTTTATAAGAAAGTTTTTCGGAATCTTTTATATTAGAGATTTTTTCTATTTGAATAGGACAATAATTTCCACTTTGCATCAGATCATTGAAATTTTTTTTTGAAGCTTTTTTTACTTTTGAAACAGAAGAATTGAATATTTCGTTCTCCTGAATTTTACAGACTAAATGTGTAACTGTACGAGGACCCCAAATAAATCTTTTTATGTAATAAAAAAATAGACTTAAACCTGATTCGGGTTTTTTTTCAACATTTTCAGCATAAAATGACATTTTTGGTTCATCCATTTAATTAATAATCACTAACTTAATTATATCATTTTATCTAATTAATTTTTTCAAAAAGAAAACTCTCAAAATAGATCAGGGAAATTGCATGAAGATTTTTCTTAACAACTCATACCCAAAATCTCTAGCATGTAGTCTTTGTTCCATCCCGCCTTTGACCGCCTGTTCTTAATCCCTGCTTTTGTTTTCTTGTCTGCTTTAAGAAGATTTAGAGTCACTCTCCTAATTACTGAAAAATTTTCTGCCCCATTATCTTTTCGTATCTTACAACCATCTTCCCCATAAGATACATCCAGCTGCCAATGCAGTTTGTTCTCTACAGACCAATGACTCCTAATTGCATGCCCAATTTTCCAAGCATCAGCTTTTAAGCTAGATATATAATATCTGTACTCGACTGTTTCTTTTCCTTTTGTCTCTCGGGTACTCTTCAGACAAGCTATGCTGATAAGGTCTTTCCAGACATCTTTTTGTGGGAGCCAATCCAAGCATTCTGTTACCCATACTTCACGCTTTTCGATGCGGCCTCGTGATTTTTCCTCATTGATGTAGTAATCACAATCTGCTTCTTCATGCTGAACCAGGGTTGCTTGATTAAAAAAATTAAGGACTTCAGCATGTAAACTACCCTGATTGCCTTTCAAGGCTAAAACATAATCACCGCCCTGATCACGAATTTTAGATGCTATATCCCTTTGGCATCCAGCTGCATCGATTGTTACTATTGCCTTATTCAGATCCAACAATTGAATCAGGGATGGGAAAGCGGTAATTTCATTAGATTTTGCTTCTACGGCTATTTGGCCTAGAACGATATTATTCTCAGCAGAAAATGCACTAACCAAGTGAATTGCTTTTTCGTCTCCGCAACCAGAGTTGCATATGGTTTTACCGTCCAGTGCGATAACTCCTCCAACTACCTTAGAAATTCTCTGTGTCCAATTGATGAAACATTTTTCAAAAGAAGGGGCATCAACAAAGCGAAAAAAGCGGCTGAAAGTGTCATGAGATGGAATGCCATTCAGGCATAGTCCTCGATCCTGTAGCCATGGTAAGTTGGATTCTCCCCAAAGATTGACTTCCATCCAGTCATCTGCTCCACAAAGCACCGAGAGTATGCTGACTGTAATGATATCAAAAAGGGAGTAGACTTGATTTCTATTTTTTCTAGGATCGGGAAGAGCTGAAAAACTAAGCATGATTGAAGTTTCATTAAGATTTTGAACTGCCATTATACACCTCCAAATTTGGGAGGTAAAGTATTCAAAATCAGTTTTGATATATCAAATCATTTCTTCATGCAATTTCCCTGACCAGCTTCTCTTTCCCAAACTCCTTGAAAGGGATTTTCACGAGTTCTCCAAGTTTGTTCCTTTTTGCTTGGATTTTTAAAAATATTTCGAGCAAACGCTCACAAAAACCTGCTTGAGCTGCAGCGATTTTTTGTGTCTTTCCTTTTGATCTAGCTTCCATGTATAATCTCCTTTGCTGATCAGTTATTCTTTTTCCGGGCATCTGCAATATCTCCGTTTTTTCAAAAAGAGTATTGTACGATGCCTTTTTAACTATCGGCAAAGATAATTGTCGTCGAATAAACTGATACAGATTCAACAACAATTAGTGGATCAAGACTCGTGGATTATCGAAGGCTGTTCCATTTCAACATTGGAAATGCGATTCGAAAAAGCTGATATGGTGATTTACCTGGACATTCCAAGAATCCATTGTGTTTGGCGAGTGCTAAAAAGGTGCCTTTGCTTTTGATGACAGTCTGGCGAATTCTGGCTGTGTCAGACTCGCTAATTGGACGCTTATAAAATATATTTGGAACTTTGAAAAGGATAAGAAGTCAAGAATATACGAAGTAAAAAACAAATATTCTAAATTAAATTTTCACGTTTTGAAAAACGCGAAACAAGTAAATAAATTTTTAAATGAATGGAGGCGTTGATGCCAGGCGATAGACTAAAAGGAAAGGTAGCTCTTATTACTGGGGCTGCGCAAGGTATCGGAAAAGGGACCGCCATTGCCTTTGCGAACGAAGGCGCAACAGTCATCATTTCAGACATTAACGATGAACTCGGAGAACGAGTTGCTCAGGAAATCGGCGGTGACTGCAGTTACATGCGCCTAGATGTTCAAGAAGAAGGTGACTGGGAATCTGCAATTAGCTCCATTCTGAGAGATCACATAAAACTAGATATCTTGGTGAATAATGCTGGGATTACTGGCTTTTATGAAAACGCTGGCCCACAAGATCCTGAGAATGCCTCGCTCAGCAGTTGGAGGCAAGTTCATGCAGTCAATTCAGATGGGGTTTTTCTTGGGTGCAAATATGCAATACAGGCAATGAAAAAATCAGGTGGTGCAATAATCAATATTTCATCGCGTTCAGGTTTAGTAGGGATTCCTGGAGCAGCAGCATATGTAGCGAGTAAGGCTGCGGTGAGGAACCATACTAAGACGGTTGCCTTGTATTGTTGTGAGCAGGGCTATCCGATTCGCTGTAATTCTGTCCACCCTGCAGCAATACTCACTCCCATGTGGGAACCAATGCTGGGCACAGGACCAGATAGAGAAAAAAGAATGGCTGAAATTGCACGGGACATTCCGATGAAGAAAATGGGTACGAGTGAAGACGTAGCAAATGCAATACTTTATCTAGCTTCCGATGAATCAAAATATGTAACAGGTATCGAACTTTCAGTAGATGGTGGGATTTTGGCAGGGGCTGCTGCTACGCCTAAAAAACAGGATTAAGAAGAAGGGATGAAAAGGTACATTATCACAGGAACACCAGGATGCGGAAAAACTTCGATTATTCGCGCATTAGAAATGAAGGGGTATTTCGTTATTGATGAAGCCGCTACAGATGTGATTGCATACGAACAGGCCCAGGGAATAGATTCTCCTTGGGAACATTCTAAGTTTGTTGATCATGTTGTGCACTTACAAAGACAACGTCAAATACAGACTACAGATTCACATCCTGATCTACAATTTTTTGATCGATCACCCATTTGCACCTACGCACTGTCTGTATATTTAAATTTCGAGCCTTCAGAAGATCTAATGGGTGAGATTCAAAGAATACAGAATGAACACACCTATCAGAAGAAAGTGTTTTTTATTGAAAATTTAGGATTTATCAAGCCAACAGATGCAAGAAAAATAAGTTACGAAGATTCACTTGTATTTGAAAAAATTCATAAAGATGCCTACACAAAATTTGGTTTTGAATCTGTGCTGATTCCTCAGGGGGGACTTAATTCTAGGGTCGATACAATTCTTAAAGAAGTACAGCAGGACTTGAAGTAATACGATGAAATACATAGAAACAGACAGATTAATTTTGCGTCCGTGGCTTGAAGAAGATTTTGATCCATTTGCAGAATTAAATGCAGATCCACGAGTCATGCAGCATTTTCCATCGATCCTTAGTCGTGAAGAAAGCGATAAACTTGCTCAGAAAATTTCTTCCAGAATAATAGAGCAAGGATGGGGGCTTTGGGCAGTCTCTGCTCCTGGGGTTGCCGACTTTATCGGTTTTATAGGCTTGTCGGTTCCTTCATTTGATGCTCACTTTACCCCGGCAGTTGAAGTGGGTTGGCGCTTAGCCTATGACTACTGGGGACGTGGCTACGCAACTGAAGGTGCTAAAGCTGCGATTAAATATGGATTTGAAAAACTAGGCCTGGAGGAGATTGTTTCTTTTACAGCTAAACAAAACCTTCGATCCATCTCTGTGATGAAAAGAATTGGAATGTATCATGATCCCTCTGATGACTTTGATCATCCAAGCTTACCCAAAGAAAATCGATTGTGCCGACATGTTTTGTATCGATTTCACGCAACCGAGTGGATGGAGGGATTAAATGATAATCGATGAATCACTAGTCAAAAAGCTAATTTCCATGCAGTTTCCAGAATGGAAAGATTTACCTGTTAAGAAAGTCGCTTCGAGTGGATGGGATAACAAAACCTTCCACCTTGGAGATAAGATGATAGTTCGCCTTCCAAGCGCAGCAGACTATGAACTCCAGGTTGAAAAAGAGCATAGATGGCTACCAAAGCTTGGTCCGTTCTTGCCCCTCGCAATATCAGAGCCGATAGCCATGGGAAAGCCAGGAGTTGGTTATCCGTGGAAGTGGTCAATTTATCGCTGGATTGAAGGGGAAAGCGCTGCCACTGCAAAAATCGCAGATCAATGTAGGTTTGCTAATGATTTGGCACAGTTTTTAGCTGCTTTGCAAAAGATTGATACAAAGGAGGGACCTACACCTGGCCTGCACAGTTTTCATCGCGGCGCTTCATTAAAGGTTTATGATGACGAGACTAGAAGATCATTGCAAGTATTGAAGGACAAGATCGACACTGAAACAGCAACTGAGATATGGGAAGAAGCTATTGCTACAGAGTGGACGCGTACCCCTGTATGGGTCCATGGTGACATTAGTGCCGGTAACCTTCTAGTCAAAAATGGAAAACTGCATGCCGTGATTGATTTTGGGCAATTAGCAATAGGCGACCCCGCTTGCGATATGCAAATTGCATGGACTATGTTTGAAGGAAAGAGCAGGAGAATTTTTCAGGAATCCCTTCAGTTAGATGTCGAAACGTGGAACCGTGGTCGCGCTTGGACATTGTGGAAAGCGGTTATTGTAGCTGCAGGCTTTACAAATCCAAACAACACTGAATCTGCGGAATGCTGGCGCATTATTGACGAAGTTCTTTCGGATTATAAGCAACAGGAGAGATGAGGTGTTTTGTTCAAATGGATTAGGTAAATCGTGGATTTTTTTAAGAAGGTTACAAGTCTACATAAAATGGCGTTACTCAGCTTTTTTTCGACTGCAATTATTTTATCAAAATGCGCCGAAAAACCTCTTCCTTTAGGGAGAGGATGTAAGGCGCTTTAGTGAGGCATTTGTTGTTGCTCGATATATTTTCGGATAATATCAATTGGTGCACCTCCACAACTTCCAGAAAAACTGCTTGGAGACCAAAGGTTGTTTTTCCAAAGAAATTGACTAATGTACTCTCTATGATCTCGTTTAATTAACCGACTAGAAACTCCTTTCAGACTATTAACTAGTTTTGAAATAGCTACTTTTGGAGGATAGTTAATTAATAGATGAACATGGTCTTGTTCTCCATCAAACTCAACGAGATTAGATTCAAAGTCATTGCAAACATCAGAGAAAATTTGTTTTAGATCATTTAAAATTTTTTTGTTAAAAACTTTTCTTCGATATTTGGTGACAAAGACCAAGTGAACATGCATATTAAAAACACAGTGCCTACCGGATCTAATTGTTGTTGATTTTTTCATGGACCAAATGTAACATGAGCGCATGTTAATACGCAAAGCCTATCAATTTAAGTTAAAGACAAATCACGAGATAGAAAAACAACTATCACAAACAGCTGGATGTTGTCGTTTTTTGTGGAACAAAACCTTAGCGCTTAACATGAAAAGACTAGAAGAAAAACAACCATTAATGTGGTATCGAGAGCTTGCCTTTTGGCTTACATTTTGGAAGAAAACAGATGAACTTAGCTTCTTAAAGCAGTCTCATTCTCAACCTCTTCAGCAAACATTAAAACATCTTGAAAGAGCTTTTCAGGATGGTTTTGACAGAAAACAATCTCATAAACGTCTTCCTAAATTTAAAAAGAAATTTTCTGGAGATAGTTTTTGCTATCCTCAAGGATTTAAATTTGAAAACCGACGTGTTTTTCTTCCCAAAATAGGTTGGGTTGGTTTTCACAAAAGCAGAAATATCGAAGGGAAACAAAAAAATCTCACTGTAAAAAGAGAGGCTGATGGGTGGTACATTTCTGTACAAGTAGAATTAGAAGTTGCAGATCCTGTTCATCCATCCGAATCAAGTATTGGTATTGATCTTGGTGTTTCTCGATTTGCTACACTTTCGACAGGAGAATACTTTGAGCCATCTAATTCTTTTCGAAAACAAGAAAGAAGACTTGCAAAGTCACAAAAGAAACTCTCAAGACAAGTCAAATTTTCCAATAATTGGAGGAAACAAAAAAGAAAAATATCAAGACAACATCGAAAGATCCGAAATTGCCGATTAGACCATTTGCATCAAATCACAAGAGAAATTAGCAAAAACCACGCTATTGTTTTCTTAGAGGATCTGCAAATCAAAAATATGTCTAAATCTGCAAAGGGATCAATCGAATCGCCAGGCAGAAATGTTAAGGCGAAATCTGGATTAAATAAATCCATCATAGATCAAGGTTGGGGGATCTTTTGCAATCTACTAAATTACAAATTGTCGTGGCTAGGAGGGGAACTACATTACGTTAATCCCCAGTATACGAGTCAAAAATGTCCAAGTTGTTCGAATATCGACTCTCAAAACAGACCAAGCCGATCACAATTTCAATGTAGAAAGTGCTATTACGAAAATCATGCTGACAATGTTGGTGCATTAAATATATTAGCGGCAGGGCTTGCCGTGATAGCCTGTCAAGCGAACTCTGTTAGGAGTCGGCAGCAGGAACCGGTAGGAAACCACAAGGAAATACTACCCTGTGCAATATAAGTACAGGAATCCTCTTCCTTTAGGGAGAGGAGGATGTCAATCTCTGCCATTGCTAAGGCAGGAACTGAATTGTACTATAAGAGCTTCGATAGGGGGACTTGCAATATCATGACTGAAAAAAAGTCGCTGTCGCGTGGAGACATTATTAATTGCTTAAACATTCATTACGGTATTGCAGTAACAAAGCTTACATTGCTTCCTTTAGGGGCTGACATGCATGCGTCAGTATTATAAAGCTGAGGCTCGTGACGGAAGATCTTATTTCTTAAAGCTAAAACATGGGTATCACGATGATATTAGCGTTGCAATATTAGCATTATTACAGTCATCAGGGGTTCAACATATTTTTCCACCTATCAAGACTAGTCGATGGCGAATTCACCTATCACATCCACGATTTTACCCTTACTGTATATCCATTTGTAAATGGACAGAATGGGTTTTGTCATCATCTAACGGATGATCAATGGATTACTCTAGGAGAAGTGTTAAGTCAAGTTCATGAGTTTGATGTGCCGCCACTAATCAAAGATCGGATTAGGAAAGAAATCTTATTCGTCAAAGTGGCGAGAAGCTGTTCGATCCCTTGGTGTTCATGTTGAATGAGAATCTAACCGGTGATGAAACGGCTTTGAAACTACAGACGTTTATGAAAGATCATATTAACGTGATTTACCGCATAGTCGATCGGGCAGACTACCTAAGTCAAAAGGCCAAGGAACAATCGCCTGAATTCGTGGTGTGCCACTCAGATATCCATGGTGGGAACGTATTGATAGATAGTGAAAGTTCCATCTTTGTTGTGGACTGGGACGAACCTGTCATGGCCCCCAAAGAATGCGATCTGATGTTTATTGGTGGAGGTGTCGCTAATGTCTGGAATAATCCGCGTGAGGAAAAACTCTTTTATCAGGGCTATGGAAAAACTGACATCAATTGGATCATACTGGCCTATTACAGATATGAGCGCATTGTTGTAGATATTGCAGAATACGCTGAAGCGTTGCTATTGAAAACGGCGGGTGGTGAAACAAGGTTGGAGATGTACCAACATTTTTTAAATATGTTTGAACCAAATGGCGTGGTAGACATAGCATTTAAGACAGATGAAGCGTTAAATCTATAGTTGTCTTTCATCTCTTCCTTGCTGTTCAATGTAAATTTTGAAATTTAGCTCCAAATCTTGATGGGCCGATTTTTCTGATCAGGTCTCCAAAAAACTGTCAAAATAGCATAAATTTACATCTAATTCTGACATTCATTCTGCCAAATACACATATATCATCCAATCTTGGTCGTAAACGCCTTATATTTCGCTTTTTTATCAATACATGTATCGGATTGCGAATCCGATGCTTGTTTTAAATCGAGTCATTTGGACTCGCTACAATTTGATGGACACAATGAACTCGTACAAGGAATAATCTTTAGCTAAAAAGGAAGAGTCCATGAAAAATCAAAGACAATATGATCATGAGTTCAAATTAAACGCAGTGAAACTTTATCGGGAAAGCGGAAAAGGTTTATCAAAGCAAGCATTATACCGCTCGTGTTTCAAAATTTGGGATTTTGGCTTTGAAAAAGCCTCGTGGTTGAACGATCGCAAGCCGCTCAATATTAATCAATATTGAGCGGCTTGCGATCGTTCAACCACGAGGCTTTTTCAAAGCCAAAATCCCAAATATAGACCTGGGCATCCCGATGACAACTCTTGCAGGGTGGGTTAAGCAATTTAAAGAGGGAGGGGCTGATAGTTTTGTTGGTTCCGGATCTCTAAGACCTTGTAACGAAGAACTCTACCGCTTAAAAAAAGAGTTAGCGGAAGTAAAAATGGAAAGAGATATCTTAAAAAAAGCAGTGGCCATCTTTTCAAAACCAAAAACATGAGGTTTGAATTTATGCGACAAAATAAGGAAAAATTTTCTATTGAAAAGATGGCCGAACTACTTGAAGTTTCTCGCTCAGGATACTACAAATTTTTAAGGAGTGAGCAAAGTGAAACAGAAAAAGAAAACCAAAGGCTTACAGAGAAAATTAAACAAATTCATAAAGCAAGCCGTAAAACATATGGGAGCCCAAGAATATATATTGAGTTAAAAAATGAGGGAGAATGTTGTTCTGCAAGCAGAATCTCTAGCAACAGAAATTTCTGAGAATAGTTAAAGGTGAATCAAGATTTCTTTAATTCACTTAGTTTTAATTGATATCCTCAAATGAATGCAAGGGTCTTATACCAAGTTGTTCAATCTTGTTCCAAAGAGGTTTTAATGCTTCAGCTTGATTGGCATAGAATGAGCTTCCTCTGATTCTTACGAAATTCCAACCACAGCGTTCTAACTGTCTCTGTCGTTGCATGTCATATTCATGTTGCTCAGGACCGTGCCATTGATCTCCATCACATTCGATTGCGAGTTGTTGAGTGCCATCGGCTATGATTAGGTCGATTCTATATGGTCCTACTTCATATTGAGGGACTAGTTCGTATCCTTTTTCAAGGATGTGAATAGCAACATCTACTTCGAACCAGCTTTCAAATGGTCTAGGGAGGAAAGTATCGTCATTTGAAGATAATTGACGTGTGTTCCTGAGGTCTTGAAGGAGTGAGCTTCTCTTTTGTTCTCTAGGTTTTTGAGTAGAGTATACCTCTCTTGATTCAAGAGCCGGGATTTCCACTGGCAGGATAGAGATGTTTTTCTGAAAATCCTTTTCCAAAATTCATTCATACGTAATAATTCTTTTCATGAGAAATTTCCTTACTGTTTACGAACGAAGCGATTTGGTGGCCCAACATAAAAAAGAGAGGGATAAACGAATTTGTGATCGCATCAAAGCTGTTCTGCTTTACGACAAGGGGTGGACTCTTATGCAAATCGCAGAAGCCCTTTTACTTTCTGATGACGCTATTCGCCAACACATTCGAGATTATAAAGAGTCAAAAAAGTTGAAACCGGAAAATGGTGGCTCTGTAGAAAAGCTCTCTTTAGATCAATCAGAACAGCTTGAAAAGCATTTACAAGAGCATACCTATCTCTATATTAAAGATATTTTGTTGTATGTAAAAACAGTGTTCAAAATTGATTATACCGTGCCAGGACTGTGCAATTGGATGCATCGACATGGATTTTCCTATAAAAAACCAGCCCTCGTTCCAGGTAAAGCAGATAAGGAGCGTCAAGAGAAATGGATTGAGGAATACGAACAACTAAAAAGGTCTTTGACAGATGGAGAAACGATTTGTTTTATGGATGGAGTGCATCCTACTCACAATACTCAAGTGACCTATGGCTGGATCAAGACAGGATTACGCAAGGAAATTGCTGCAAATAGCGGAAGATCTCGACTAAATCTTTCTGGTGCTGTTGATTTACTTTCATCGAAATTGCATGTTCAGGAAGATAAGACGCTGAATGCCGAATCTACTATCTCTTTCCTTAAGAAGATTGAGGACGCCTATCCAACTAAGGATAAAATACATGTGTTTTGTGATAATGCTCGCTATTACCGAAATAAGAGTGTAACTTCACATCTCCAAAATTCTAAAATCAACTTACATTTTCTTCCTCCTTACAGTCCAAATTTAAACCCGATTGAGCGGGTTTGGAAATGGATGAAAGAACGAGTGCTGTACAACACGTATTACGAAGATTTTCACGAATTTAAACAGGCTATAATGAGCTTTTTGGAAAATATATCGGGGCTGGATCCAACGTCTGTTTTTGGGCAAGAGTTTGCTGGCAGAATACGTGATAGATTCAGAGCCATCGGCGCTCCAACTTAGGCAGCTTTTTTGATTTTTACCACAGAGCTCACCGAGATCACAGAGAGAATTCAATTTCTCATTCTTCGAATACCATCCTTCAGCATTTTCACATTGAAGTTGATTAGCAAGCCCTTATGGTAATCAGACATTTTGATATAGGAAAGCAATTGGGCCTCATATAAGGGCGTCAATGCCTTAACAGACTTAACCTCTATAATTACTTGATCATCCACGACTAAATCTAACCGGTATCCACAATCGAGCATAACGTCCTTATAGAAAATTGGTAATGGTACTTCTTGTTCCACTTTTAATTTTCTTAAACGGAGCTCATAGGCTAGACATGCAACATATGCAGACTCAAGAAGTCCAGGCCCTAAACTTCGATGAACTTCTATGGCTGCACCTATAATTTCACCAGTTAAAGTGTCATTCTCTCTTCTCTCTGTGGGCTCGGTGAGCTCTGTGGTAAAAAAATCCATCGTAGCAAGCATAAATTGAAAGGAGACATTGTAGCCTACTGGGTCTTTTAGGTACACAGCCAAGCAGCCTGTTATTTGGGAGGAAACAGCTTATTTTTTACAGGATTATTTGAATTTTTCTCTCTTGTTACCGATTCTTCAATTTGAAGAGGTATATATATAACTTAGAAGTTTTCTTCGGAAACAGTTTGGATGAAGATCCTCTTTATTAAGCGAGTGAAAAAGCCAAACTTGATCTTTAGCACGACTCATGGCAACATTAAAACGCTTACGGTCTGATTCCTTGGTTAAGGAAGGGTGAATTATCTTTCTATCTCCCTTATCAATTGAATGTGCAGCAACAAGGCTTATGAAAATTACATCTCTTTCATCGCCTTGAAAGCTGTAGGGATCTCCACAAACTAAGTTCCGACTTAATATTTCTTTTTCTCCTAGTTCTTTCACCAGTTTATTTTCTATTATTTTTTGCTGAGAGCGTCCTTGCAAAGTGATAACTCCCATTGTTTTTCCCTTATAACGATCGTCATTTATACATTCTTTAATAGTGGTCACTATGGTTTTAGCTTCAGTTTTATTTATTGCTCTAGATGCTTTACCTTCTAGATATGCTCCATTAACAAATATGGCATTTAATGGCTGTAATCGTTCTTTGCCGTATTGTTTTAAAGGAATTAAAGGCTGGTCTGAGTAAGAGATTCTATTGCTAAATTCAATGATTTCAGGCATGCATCTGAAGTGTTCTCTTAGACGTATTTTTTTTGAAAAATGTCTTGAGGCAATATCAAATAAACTTGTACCTACTTGAAACAGATCTGAGTGACTAAAGCTTGATAGGAACTTTCGGTTTATTTCGTGAATATTTGCTTGATTTAAACCTATATATTCGGGACTAATTTGGGCATCATCTCCAACAATAATTATTTTTTTGCTAATGTAAAATAATGGAATTGCATCCAAGCCGCATTGAGATGCTTCATCCACGATAATGACATCAAAAAGTCCGGGTTTTGGATTCATAGAATCATATACAGCATGAAGAGGCATTACCCATGCAGGAACTACATTTTTGCAAACATCAAAGTGCTTTGCTGCATCTTTTAAATGTTTAGCTGTATATTTACCTGTTCTTTTTCCAGCCCGTTTTATTGCATGCAACCATCCCTGGAGATGTTGAATATATTCTGGAAGCATATTTTGGAAACAGCTTTTCCAAGCTTTTAATTCGATGAGTTCAATAAGTAGTTTTTGATCTTTTCTTTTTAAATGCTTTTCTTTTTCTGCTAATTGGTTAGGACACTCATCTTGAAGTAGTTGTTTAAACCATGCTTTGTCTCGAGAATAATCCCACTCTTTTTTATTGAGGTGTAAGAGTTGGAGCGTAACAGTATTTTATCTGGTGTATCTGTAATCTGTTTGTAAAGCCATGGACAAGAATTTTTGATTGAGTCAATTAAGGCTTGAAATTCTAGAAGATTTTCATGGTGATTAGATAACTCGATCAATTTAGTCAGGGAAATTGCATGAAGAAATGATTTGATATATCAAAACTGATTTTGAATACTTTACCTCCCAAATTTGGAGGTGTATAATGGCAGTTCAAAATCTTAATGAAACTTCAATCATGCTTAGTTTTTCAGCTCTTCCCGATCCTAGAAAAAATAGAAATCAAGTCTACTCCCTTTTTGATATCATTACAGTCAGCATACTCTCGGTGCTTTGTGGAGCAGATGACTGGATGGAAGTCAATCTTTGGGGAGAATCCAACTTACCATGGCTACAGGATCGAGGACTATGCTTGAATGGCATTCCATCTCATGACACTTTCAGTCGCTTTTTTCGCTTTGTTGATGCCCCTTCTTTTGAAAAATGTTTCATCAATTGGACGCAGAGAATTTCTAAGGTAGTTGGAGGAGTTATCGCACTGGACGGTAAAACCATATGTAACTCTGGTTGCGGAGACGAAAAAGCAATTCATTTGGTTAGTGCATTTTCTGCTGAGAATAATATCGTTCTAGGCCAAATAGCCGTAGAAGCAAAATCTAATGAAATTACCGCTTTTCCATCCCTGATTCAATTGTTGGATCTGAATAAGGCAATAGTAACAATCGATGCAGCTGGATGCCAAAGGGATATAGCATCTAAAATTCGTGATCAGGGCGGTGATTATGTTTTAGCCTTGAAAGGCAATCAGGGTAGTTTACATGCTGAAGTCCTGAATTTTTTTAATCAAGCAACCCTGGTTCAGCATGAAGAAGCAGATTGTGATTACTACATCAATGAGGAAAAATCACGAGGCCGCATCGAAAAGCGTGAAGTATGGGTAACAGAATGCTTGGATTGGCTTCCACAAAAAGATGTCTGGAAAGACCTTATCAGCATAGCTTGTCTGAAGAGTACCCGAGAGACAAAAGGAAAAGAAACAGTCGAGTACAGATATTATATATCTAGCTTAGAAGCTGATGCTTGGAAAATTGGGCATGCAATTAGGAGTCATTGGTCTGTAGAGAACAAACTGCATTGGCAGCTGGATGTATCTTATGGGGAAGATGGTTGTAAGATACGAAAAGATAATGGGGCAGAAAATTTTTCAGTAATTAGGAGAGTGACTCTAAATCTTCTTAAAGCAGACAAGAAAACAAAAGCAGGGATTAAGAACAGGCGGTCAAAGGCGGGATGGAACAAAGACTACATGCTAGAGATTTTGGGTATGAGTTGTTAAGAAAAATCTTCATGCAATTTCCCTGCCTAGAGTTCGTAATAAGGACGGTTCCACAACATACTCAAGCGCGATACTTCCCAAATATTTAAGAAGAGCTCCATCACTCGACGCAGTAATTCCGGCTCTTTATCTCAGGGGAATTTCTACAGGTAGTTTCTAAGAAGCTCTTGAAGCAATAATGGGTGAGGATGCTAAACGGTTGTCCGCAGCCAATATTACACGTTTAAAACAATCATGGGAGCAGGAGTACAAACACTGAAATAAGCGCTCTTTAGAAGGAAAACGCTACATCTGGGTTGATGGGATCTATTTCAATGTTCGCCTTGGAGACGATCGAATATGTTTTCTAGTGATCCTCGGAGCCTTACCTGACGGCAAAAAGGAACTCGTTGCAACTCATAATGGCTATAGAGAGAGTAAGATTTCCTGGACGGAGGTTTTAGAAAATTTAAAACTGCGTGGGCTTTGCACTCCTCCTGAGCTTGCGATAGGAGATGGCGCTCTTGGGTTTTGGTCGGCGATAGAAGAAGTCTTTCCAAAGACAAAACAGCAGCGATGTTGGGTACATAAGACTGCCAATATTCTGGATAAAATGCCCAAAAGTATTCAAGTGAATGCAAAAAAGGCAATTCATGAAATTTATATGGCCCCGACCAAAGAAGATGGGTTGGCTGCATTTGAAGCGTTTTTAAAAACATACCGTGACAAATACCCCAAAGCCTGTGCTTGTCTTGAAAAAGATAAGGCTCAGTTGTTTACCTTCTATAATTTCCCTGCAATACACTGGCAGCATATCAGGACAACCAATCCAATCGAATCCACTTTTGCAACAATCAGACATCGGACAAGGCAAACGAAAGGCTGCGGCTCTGTTATTGCGACATTGACAATGGTGTTCAAACTTGCGATGTCTGCTGAGAAAAAATGGCGAAAACTCAAGGGATGTGAAATGATTGAAAAAGTGATTAAAGGAGTTATTTTCAAGGATGGAGAGGAAGTTTTAGAGGCCAAAAAGATAGCTTAAGAAATTTTTAAATCAGGGTACGCTTAAGGATTCGAAACACAACATTTGAAAATATCTCTGGGTTCTTTTGATGCTTACATTGGAAGGAAAATGGCAGGGCACAAATATTCTTTTTCTAAGCGGGCTTTGGAATTTTTAAAAAAATATTAAAACTGGTAGAGAAACATTGAAGCGGTAACCATAGTAATCTCTCTCTCCAAACTGATAAGATAAGCCAAGAGTTAAGCTGTCCCAGGATATCCTTTTGTTTAAGCCGCAGGTATTGATAGAAATTCCTACCTCATCATAGTGCATTATGTAGAGGCGGTCTCGGGTAAAAGTTGTATCTTCAAAGAAGAGTGCGGCATTGAATACTCTATTGTAAAATTTGACTCCCTCACAAGTAGTGAAAGTAAACCCATTTTTGAAGATGAAATTATGAAGATTATAATTCCAGTTAATGCCGGTCGTCCAGATGTTAGCCGATGTCGTGTAGCCGATGTAGTTAATTAGTGAGAAGACCACAACCCCAGGCTTTACTTTGTGATCATAACTGCTTGTTGCACCGACAGAGCAAAAGAGAGTCCCGGTAGCCAGGTCCAATGATAATCCTGTTCCTACTCTTAAAACGGGCGTTATTGACCACTTGCAGGTTAAGGGATATCTGAATCCAACCCCTGCGGACCCCGACAGGGAAGATGCACCTCCGGTTTTGTTATAGGTCAAAGGTGCGTCTACAATGAGTGCCCAGGTGCGGCAGGGAGAATAGGAGTATCTTAGCGGAAGAGTTGCACTGGAGGTTTCGTACCCCTTGGAAAAGCCTCTGACAAATGATGTCCCTGATTGGAATTCATGGAGAACTGGCTGAGAATAAAGGCAACAGTTGCAACCGCTCTGGGGATACAATCTGCCTAAAAGATAGTCCGCCTCTGCCATGTTGGCCATAAGGCTATTGGGATTTCCTGCAATTGGATCGATAGGGGAGTGCCTTGCGTAGGCTTTTAACAATTTATGTTTGGCCCCGGCATCTAAAATGTAGTCTTTAAAAAGCGCAACACTATCATCTCTTGTTGCTCCGGTAAATGTCTCAGTAATACCTGCATTGGGGATTTCAACGACAAGAGTTGTAGAATTTGCTGCAAAGGAGGCCAGGGCAAGAATCCCTCTTAGATTGATATCAAGGGAAAGAGGGGAGTTAGGAGTGTAGATCGGGATCAGATCTTCAATAGCGGAGGTTCGCAAATTCCTTTTCAGATCGACTAAATTTGGTGCGCTTACTTTTGCGGTGGTAGAGTCAACAGTGAGATCAACATGGTAGGGCTCCCGGGCAAGGGTATAATTTCCTATGATAAGCTGGGTAGCAATAAGTCCTGCGAATAAGGTTTTAATGCCGGAAAATACTCTTTTCATGTTCAACTGTTTGCTGTTTATTTTTTGGTTTCGCGGATTTGACGCATCGGAAGCCTAGGTGGTTTAAACTTGTGTCGGGACAAGTTTTCATTCGAGCAGTGATGCGGTACCCTTTGCAGTAACTATCGTGGCAGAGGAAAGATCCGCCTCGGTGAACACGCTTTTTAGCATAGGGTTCATCGGGATCGAAGCTTGTGCTAGCTCCCTTGGGGTTGACTGAGATACCTTTATTTATCTCTTCTTGATAATATCCTGCCTTATACAATCGGAACACCATTCCCAGACGTTGCCGGCCATATCGTATAAGCCATAGGGGTTGGGTTTATAGGTTTTCACTGGAGTAGTACCATAGTAGCTGCTTATCTTTGTGGATTTATGCGGAAAAAATCCCTGCCAGATGTTCGCTTGGGGATTGATTTCCGAAAATTCTTCATTACCCCAGACGTAGGCGGTATTTTCTCTTCCTCCCCGGGCGGCATACTCCCATTCCGCCTCGGTTGGAAGTCTTTTGCCTGCCCATTCAGCGTAAGCTACGGCATCAAACCAAGAGATCTGAACAACGGGATGGTCATCTTTGCCCTCAATACTGCTGTTTGGGCCTGAGGGGTGTTGCCAGTTGGCCCCGGGTACCCAGTCCCACCATCTCATATGATTGTGCAATGGAACGGGAGTTTTTGGAGGTGTAAAAACCAAAGAAGCCGCAACCAAATCCTCCGGAGGTGGAGGAGGCGTTCCAGGGGGAACTTGTGACATAATTTCTTCTAATGTCGGCGCCTTTTCCGCTGTCGTGATATAACCCGTTGCTTCTACAAATTCTCTGAACTGCCTGTTAGTAACTGGGGTCTTATCAATCCAGAAGCCATCAACTCTTACTTTATGGGGAGGTTTCTCATCTTCTCTTGCATCCTTGCCATCGGATCCCATCATGAATTCTCCCCCGGGAATCCAGGTCATGTCTGCCGGGGATTCCTGTAAAGGGGTATAGCGTGGAGGAAGATTAGAACAACAATAATTAGAGTAACCAACAGATGCAGAAAGAAGAAAAAGTGAAATAAAAAATACGCGTATAAGCATTGCTGACAGCATCCATTCGTGATAAAAATTCTTTTTTATCAGAATGGATGCATTTTATTCAAGGGCCATCAGATGCTTTCGATTCCGCTTTTTTTAGTCTAAGCTCGTCTTCTGGTGTTAACACCGGCGGTTCGATTTCAAAGGTCAAATTATCAATGATGCCTGTGAAAGTGAAGGGCACTTTGTAGTCCTTGTCGTCGATCGGAGTACCGGTATCAGATCCCATATCGAAAGTTTCATCCCAAGGCATTGTCAGTGGAATTGTACGTTTCATCTTCCGGGTCGATACAACCTTGCCATCTATTTTGAATGTTCCGGTTCCAGAACGGCCTATACCGCTGATGTTGTTGAAGGCAAGTGTCGCAAAGCCTAGACCGTCATATTTAAAGTCGAATTCCAGATGATGCTTTCCGGGAGTGAGCACCTCATCGCTTTCCCAGCGGATTCGTTCTAAATCCAGGAAATTCCACACGAAAACCGGCTTACCTTTAAGCAAATAAAGTCCATATCCACCGAATCTTCCTCCATCAGTTACAATCATCCCTTCTGCGCCGCCCTCAGGCACGGTTATGTCTGCCTTGATCGTATAGGAAGTATTGAGAAGGTCTGGTTCTGTTCCTCGAGGGATTCCAGTGATTGGCACACCTGAGAACTCGAATACCTTGCGATTGCCATTCACCGAAGGACGTGGAGTCACCATCCTTGTTGCAACAGAGGCATCAAGAGGAAGAACTTGATACTTGCCAAATTCGGCAAACATCAAATCTTTCATTTCCTGCATTTTTTCAGGATACTTATCAGATACATCGGTGTATTGCGTCCAGTCATTTCGGGTATCATATAAGCTCGAACTTGAAAGCGCTGGCGGGATCCTCAATTGCCGCACCAAGCAATTCCCATGGCGGACGAATCGGGACTGCGCTCAGCATCCATCCATCATTGTACAGTCCTTGCACCCCCATCATCTCAAAGTATTGTGTATGATGAGTCGTTGGGGCATCAGCTGTTGGCTTTATCGAAATGTGTATAGCCATACTCACCCCTTCGATCGGTTTCTGAGCAACGCCATCTACCATGACTGGCGCAGGGATGCCTGTTACCTCCAAAAGTGTCGGAACAATATCGATCACATGGTGAAACTGCCAACGTATACCCCCGTTGTCCTTGATTACCTTAGGCCAGGAGATTACCATCCCCTGACGGGTTCCGCCAAAAAACGAAGGAACCTGCTTGGTCCATTTGAAAGGGGTGTCGAAAGCCCAAGTCCATGCAACGGCCATGTGATTGTAAGTTTGGTCAGAACCCCAAACGTCATACCATTTCATCTGCTCCGCTACTGGAAGCTCAATACCATTGAATTGCAGAACTTCACTTGGGAGTTCCGTTGGGAGAGCCTTCAGCAGAGGAACCATTGTCCCCGCTAATGTAAATGATCAAAGTATTGTCCAGCTTGCCCATCTTTTCAACGGCATCGATTACGCGGCCAATCTCATGGTCTGTATAGGCAAGATACGCCGCATAAACATTGGCTTGACGGATGAACAGTTTTTTTTCTTCAGGAGTTAACGTATCCCAATTCCTGAGAAGCTTGTCCGGCCAAGGCGTCAGCTTGGAATCCTGAGGGATCACACCCAGCCTCTTCTGGTTGGCAAAGATCTCTTCGCGAAGTGCGTTCCATCCTTTGTCAAAAAGATGCATGGCACTGATTTTCTCGATCCATTCAGGAGTAGGGTGATGCGGGGCGTGAGTGGCTCCGGGCACATAATGTAAAAAGAAGGGCATCTCGGGGTTAATGTCGTTTAACATCGTTCAGCCAATGGATGGCATCATCGGCCATCGCTGTGGTGAGATTCCATGAAGGATTGTTGATGTAAGGATAAATAGCTGTTGTGTTTCGGAAAAGATTTGGCTGCCACTGGCTGGTGTCTCCTCCTACAAATCCGTAGAAGTATTCGAAGCCCATCCCTGTTGGCCATTGATTGAAAGGTCCAGCTTGGCTGGCTTGATAGGTTGGTGTGTTATGATTTTTTCCGAACCAGGAAGTACGGTAACCGTTTTCCAGAAGGATACGGCCGATTGTGGCATTGTCAGGGCCGATTACGCTGTCGTACCCTGGAAAGCCTGTTGCAGCTTCCGAAATAACTCCAAAGCCAACAGAGTGATGGTTACGCCCTGTGATTAGAGCCGCTCGCGTTGGTGAGCAAAGTGATGTCGAATGGAAGTTGGTGTAGCGAAGGCCAACTTTGGCGAGCCGATCAAGTGTCGGCGTTGGAATGACGCCCCCAAACGTGCTTGGGGCGCTAAAGCCAACGTCATCTGTCATGATCAGTAAAATATTCGGGGAATCTTTCGGAGGAACCACCTGCATCGGCCAAGCTGGCTTGGATTGAAGTGCGTTGAGTTCAATATTCCCTCTGAATTTTTGTGGTGGAGGAGGAAGGTATCGGCCATCAATTGTCGTTGTGGCATCGGGCGCTCCCGGTGTTCCGGTGACCTGTTGCGCTGCGGCAAGCTTGAATCCAAACAATAGCGGAGAAAATGCCGCGGCTAAAAATACCCATTTTTTCATTTTTAATACCTCCATATTTTGGGAATTTCCAATTCGAGAGGAAGCTACCAAAGCATTCCTTCTAGGCCCCACCCCTTATTATCACTATATATATGATGGTTTTTTAAAAACAAAGAGGTTTTATACCGCTCGTGTTTCAAAATTTGGTTTTTGGCAAAGAAAAAGCCTCGTGGTTGAACGCTCGCAAGCCGCTCAATATTAATCAATACTGAGCGGCTTGCGAGCGTTCAATCACGAGGCTTTTTCAAAGCCAAAATCCCAAATTTTGAAACACGAGCGGTATAATGTTGTCCTGGTATTTTAACATTGGAGAGTAAGGGATTATGTCAATCCAATCTGTTTTTATTAGAATCTTGGAAAAATAATGTAATTTTGTCAGAACAACCTACTTCCGGAAGATCGAAAGGGAAGCTTTCAGCAAGATTAATAAGCGGTAAAACAACACTGGGTTGATTTTCTTGAATATCAGCAGAATCGGTAACCGACTAATCTAGCCACCTTGAAGGATATTTTTTGATAAGATTAATTTTGACGAGCTGTTATCCAGTTATCCGGCAACAATTCATGGAGTTTTTGACTATTGCGACTCATGTTTTTGCATGAAAAGTAGAATTATGTGTTATAAAGAATGAAAGAAAAACAAAGACCATAATGAGATGATTATGCCAAAATTTTCCCGTTTATCTTCAGCGGCTAAGCTGGTTGAACTTGCTAAAAACCCAATAGATTTGACGCTAAATGGAGTATTGTCTTCAGAAAGAGTGAACTCTTTTTATAGCAAAGCCTGCGGTTTTAAGTTGTTGTATGCAACAGAGCGTGTGACAGAAGAGGTCATGCAGTCCTTGAAAGACTTGGCTAAAGAAGCAGATGCTTTTGATATGATGAAAAAGATGCAGCGTGGAGAAGTGATCAATAAGATTGAAGGTTATCCAAGCGAGGATCGAAGAGTGCTTCATACAGCCGTCAGAGATTTTTTTGATCAACAGCAGGCAGCTCCACCCGCAAAAGAAGCTGCCGCCTTGGCTTTGAGGGAGGTTGAAAAGCTTAAGAAATTTTTATCTAGCATTGGAGATGAATTTACAGACCTGATCATGATCGGCATTGGAGGATCAGACCTTGGGCCCCGCGCTAATTATTTAGCTTTGCAGTTTTTGAAAAAGCCGGGCCGGCAAGTGCATTTTATCAGTAATGTTGATCCTGATGATTCCGCCGGAGTTTTAGAGCAGGCGAACTTGGAAAAAAGTCTTGTAGGAGTTGTTTCTAAGTCGGGGACAACATTAGAGACGCTTTCGAATGAAGAGCTGGTGAGACACCATTTTGAATCTGCAGGTTTGAATAGCAATCAACACTTTCTTTCCATTACAGGAGAAGGTAGTCCAATGGATAATCCGGAGCGGTATCTTGAAAGTTTTTATATTTGGGATTGGATCGGGGGGCGTTATTCTAGCACTTCGATGGTTGGAAGTGTAATGATCGCCTTTGCTTATGGAGTCGATGCTTGGATGGAGTGGCTCAAAGGGGCTAATGCTATGGATAAGATTGCGCTTAATGAGGATGTCGAGAAAAATCTGCCTCTGCTCGCCGCTTTATTAGGAATCTGGAATCGGAATTTTTTGGGATATCAAACATGCGGAGTGATGCCCTATTCCCAGGCTTTAATTCGTTTTCCGGCGCACTTGCAGCAGCTTGATATGGAGTCCAACGGAAAACGGATTGACCGTTATGGACAAAAGGTCGACTTTAAGACGGGGCCGATTATTTGGGGCGAGCCCGGCACAAATTCGCAGCATTCATTTTTTCAGCTGCTGCACCAGGGAACAGAGACCGTACCTCTTGAATTTATTGGGTTTCGACGCAATCAGTATGACAAAGATCTTGTTGTAAAAGGGACCACATCCCAAGAAAAGTTGTTGTCGAATTTATTCGCTCAGTCGATCGCCTTGGCAGTTGGAAAAACGGATGACAATCCCAATAAGTTTTTTCCGGGAAACCGACCGTCCCGCATTTTATTAGCAGATCAATTAACTCCTTATACTTTAGGCGCATTGTTAAGCTATTACGAACATAAAACCGCTTTTCAAGGATTTATTTGGGATATTAATTCGTTTGATCAGGAGGGGGTGCAGTTGGGAAAAGTTTTGGCAAAGCAGCTAATTGATCGATTTAAAGCAAAGAGAGAGGAGGGAAAAGAGTTTGATCAATCATTAGGCTCTGCATTTATTCGGCACATAGAGAGATTCTAATGATGCCTCATCATTTTGAAATTCCAAGAAGGAATCGTACATGTGTTTTAGGCGGTGAGGATTTTTCTCCCGGACAGTCCTATTTTTCTCTTCTGGAACAGGCGGAAGAGGCGATTGAAAGAAAAGACTATTGCTTAAAATGTTGGAGTTCTCTGCGCAAAGAGCATGCTTCATCAATAGAAGGAAAGATATTTTGGAAATCTTCCATTCCTAAAAAACAGGAAATTTTAGAAGAAACACAGCGCAGAAATGAAAAAGCTTTGAAATTGCTGCAAGAATGTGCTGCAAGCGCAAATCACGATGAAAAGAGTCAAGCGTTTATTCTGGCATTGTTATTGACCCGCAATAAATTGCTGCAGTTAAAACAAGAAGTTCAAGACGAGGGAAATGTTTTGCAATTGTATGAAGTGCGGCCTACAGAAGAGATTATATGCATACAAAAGGTTGATCTGTCTGCTATCCAGGAAAGTCTTGTCCAAACTCAGCTAGCAGAAAAACTTGGATCATGAATGAGCAGCTTGACGACTTTTTAGTTTTTTTGGGGTCGGAAAAGGGGCTGACTGTAAATACAATTGAAGCCTATCAAAGAGATATATTAGCTTTTGTTGATTTTCTAGAATCTAAAAGGATAAAAGCATTTGAATGGGTAAATAAAGAGCTCATTATTGATTTTTTATCTTTATTGAATCAACAAGCATACGCCGCTTCTACTATTACTCGCCATCTTATTGCAATCAAGGTTTTGTTTCGATTTTTAAAAAGAGAAGGAGTGATTCAAAATAATATCACGCTTTATCTTCAATCACCTAAATTATGGCAGCTTATTCCTGAAATTCTAACAGCAGATGAGGTAGAGCGTCTTTTAGAGCAGCCTGATAAGGAAACACCGATTGGGATAAGGGACCGAGCAATTTTGGAGTTATTGTACGCTTCGGGTTTGCGTGTATCCGAGTTGTGCGAGGTTAAGATTTATGATGTTGAAGATGATACGGTTCGAGTAATAGGGAAGGGAAGAAAAGAACGGATTGTTCCTGTGGGAACACGAGCTCTTGAGGCTATTGATCGGTACCTTCTCTCATGTCGAGATCAATATGATAGTGAAAAAGAACCGCATTTATTTTTGAATCTGAAAGGCAGGCCAATTGATCGAATTGCAGTGTGGAGGTTAATTAAAGCTTATGGAGAAAAGGCAGGGATTAAAAAAAATATCTCGCCCCACACGCTGCGTCATTCATTTGCAACACACTTGCTGGATAATGGTGCTGAATTGAGGGTAATACAAGAAATGCTAGGGCATGCAAGCATATCGAGCACAGATCGCTATACTCATGTAAGCCTCGTTCGTTTACAGCATTCATTCGATCGGTTTCATCCTCGAAGTTAATTTGTATTTCTTCTAGGAACCTGTTCAAAATCTCCGGAAATTGTGATTTTTAACGAATTTTGAATAGGTTCTAAGGAAAATTGCAAGAAGCGTGGATGAGGCGATTTATTCGGTTTGGGAAAGATTTATTCCAAGATTCATTGCAAAATAGACCGATCCAACCGCCCAAGTCGCCTGTATCGCAAGGTATGCAGCAATTGCAGTCATTACTGTAATATTCCATTTTTGTTTCATCCAAACCGCATTAATTTTTTCTATGATTTCTTGAGATTGCTTATCCCAAATCGCACCGGCGAGCACAGAGATGGAAAAAAGGGTGGGGTTTATTGCAAACATGACTGTGCCTAACAAAAAATAAAAAATGTTTTTTGCAATATTGCCTATTTTTGTTTTGATGACCGCCCATTTGCTCTGTTCTGTAATCGAATTTTGTGGTTGAGAACTCGACAGGCCGGGAAAGGTTTCAGGTTTAATCATAATTTGGATCTTTTCCTGTATACCGTTCGTGTTTCAAAATTGGGGATTTTGAAACACGAACAGTATAATTTTCTTGTTGTTTGTAATTTTATACCGATCGCGCCCTCAAAATTTGGTTTTTGGCAAAGAGAAATCTCTCTTGATTGGACGATCGCAAGCACGTTTTCTCAAAGCCAAAATCCCCAATTTTGAGGGCGCGGCCGGTATAGGGCACGATTATAAACGATATTGCACTGAAAATGCAAAATTTCTATACAGAATCGAATTCAAATTTTGAGGGCGCGATCGGTATAAATGTGTTTATTTTTATTTCAAATATAAATAAAAGATATTAGAAGGTAATAATTAGTTGACAAATTTTAAAAATAACTTTATTATATAATTATAATGGAAGGATTTATATAATGCTTTAAGTTATAGGGGGTAAAATCAAAAATCTTTAAGGAGGTTTTTTCACTATTTAGTGAGGTATTTGTCATGAGAGACGATGAACTAGGTGAATTTAAGGTTTCGAAAGAAATTCAAAAAAAATTAAACGATAAAGAATGGTTGCAAAAAGAGTTTGCAAAGGGGCGCACTGCACAAGAAATTATGGGGTTTTCTGATGACGCAATGGCAAAATTTTATCATGCGGCATATCATCTTTTTGAAAAAGAGAAGTATTCAGAAGCGGCGGATGCATTTTTGTTTCTTGTGACGTTGAATCCAAAGAATCCTGAATTTTGGCTTGGTTTGGGAATGGCAACACAAATGAGTGGAAATTTTGAAGATGCGATAGATGCTTATGAAATGGCGGCTTATTATAAATTGGATGATCCCGTTCCTTATTTTTATTTAGCTAAGTGCTTGTTTGCGATTGACGATCGCGAAAATGCTTTGCAAGCGTTAGACCTGGCAGTTGAATATGCTTCAGATCAAATGGAATTTGCTGAATTAAAGCAGCAGGCGATAAAAGCTAGAAATATATTAATTGGATTAGATTAAGTTTTCCATGGACGGGAGCTTTGCGAAATTCTTGCTTTCTTCTCGATCTTTGCGGTTATACCTCTCTTGATTCAAGAGCCGGGATTTCCACTGGCAGGATAGAGATGTTTTTCTGAAAATCCTTTTCCAAAATTCATTCATACGTAATAATTCTTTTCATGAGAAATTTCCTTACTGTTTACGAACGAAGCGATTTGGTGGCCCAACATAAAAAAGAGAGGGATAAACGAATTTGTGATCGCATCAAAGCTGTTCTGCTTTACGACAAGGGGTGGACTCTTATGCAAATCGCAGAAGCCCTTTTACTTTCTGATGACGCTATTCGCCAACACATTCGAGATTATAAAGAGTCAAAAAAGTTGAAACCGGAAAATGGTGGCTCTGTAGAAAAGCTCTCTTTAGATCAATCAGAACAGCTTGAAAAGCATTTACAAGAGCATACCTATCTCTATATTAAAGATATTTTGTTGTATGTAAAAACAGTGTTCAAAATTGATTATACCGTGCCAGGACTGTGCAATTGGATGCATCGACATGGATTTTCCTATAAAAAACCAGCCCTCGTTCCAGGTAAAGCAGATAAGGAGCGTCAAGAGAAATGGATTGAGGAATACGAACAACTAAAAAGGTCTTTGACAGATGGAGAAACGATTTGTTTTATGGATGGAGTGCATCCTACTCACAATACTCAAGTGACCTATGGCTGGATCAAGACAGGATTACGCAAGGAAATTGCTGCAAATAGCGGAAGATCTCGACTAAATCTTTCTGGTGCTGTTGATTTACTTTCATCGAAATTGCATGTTCAGGAAGATAAGACGCTGAATGCCGAATCTACTATCTCTTTCCTTAAGAAGATTGAGGACGCCTATCCAACTAAGGATAAAATACATGTGTTTTGTGATAATGCTCGCTATTACCGAAATAAGAGTGTAACTTCACATCTCCAAAATTCTAAAATCAACTTACATTTTCTTCCTCCTTACAGTCCAAATTTAAACCCGATTGAGCGGGTTTGGAAATGGATGAAAGAACGAGTGCTGTACAACACGTATTACGAAGATTTTCACGAATTTAAACAGGCTATAATGAGCTTTTTGGAAAATATATCGGGGCTGGATCCAACGTCTGTTTTTGGGCAAGAGTTTGCTGGCAGAATACGTGATAGATTCAGAGCCATCGGCGCTCCAACTTAGGCAGCTTTTTTGATTTTTACCACAGAGCTCACCGAGATCACAGAGAGAATTCAATTTCTCATTCTTCGAATACCATCCTTCAGCATTTTCACATTGAAGTTGATTAGCAAGCCCTTATGGTAATCAGACATTTTGATATAGGAAAGCAATTGGGCCTCATATAAGGGCGTCAATGCCTTAACAGACTTAACCTCTATAATTACTTGATCATCCACGACTAAATCTAACCGGTATCCACAATCGAGCATAACGTCCTTATAGAAAATTGGTAATGGTACTTCTTGTTCCACTTTTAATTTTCTTAAACGGAGCTCATAGGCTAGACATGCAACATATGCAGACTCAAGAAGTCCAGGCCCTAAACTTCGATGAACTTCTATGGCTGCACCTATAATTTCACCAGTTAAAGTGTCATTCTCTCTTCTCTCTGTGGGCTCGGTGAGCTCTGTGGTAAAAAAATCCATCGTAGCAAGCATAAATTGAAAGGAGACATTGTAGCCTACTGGGTCTTTTAGGTACACAGCCAAGCAGCCTGTTATTTGGGAGGAAACAGCTTATTTTTTACAGGATTATTTGAATTTTTCTCTCTTGTTACCGATTCTTCAATTTGAAGAGGTATAATTCATGCAACACGTGAAGGTTTCAAAAATTATGTGTTTAAAAATGGTTTTATAGAAATAAAAGCACTCCGTGTGGAGTGCTTTTGAATTTTTTGAGAACAAAGTTTTATATTAAAATTTATAGACTATTTGCGCAGAGATGATATCTGTATAAGCATCATATACCCCGGAAAGTCCTCCTTTGAACCAATTTTCCTGTGTAGTTAGAAGATCGGAAGCGCTGTCAAGCTTTGGATGCTTTACGAAGAGATGCGCGTATGCTACGTCTAAACGTGTGCATTGGTTAAACCAGTAGCCAAAGCCAAGGGTTGTCCAAAACCGGTCTTGTCCGGGAATTCTTGGAGTTCTGTATTTTTTATTTGGGATCGGTGTTTCATCAAGCGCAACGCCAAATCTTGTGACCAAGCAATTAGTCGGGCAGTAGCGCAGCCCAAGAGAGTATCTTAAGGAGCTTTTCCATTTTAGTGTGGTAACACCATCGGGTTGTAAAGGATTGTTAAATTTAAATCTCAGTTCTTTTAAAGAACTCCACTTTGTCCAGGTGATGTCTGCCATTACTGAACAGCATTTTGTCAATTCATGATAACCGCTAACAGAAAGCTGCATCGGAAGCGTGAGAGCAGCTTTTGCCCCGGTATTAACAAAAACAGCGGACAGCGGGGTTGTTTCGATTCCCGGAGGGATATCTTTGAACTTTTCCCTGCCTTTAACGTGATGTTTGACTTCTGAACGATAATGGACTCCAAAACGAGTGGTGTTGCAAGGCTCCCATAGAATTCCTACATTGCCTCCATATCCCCAGCTGTTTCCTTTAAGCTCTACTTTTCCGTCAGCTTTCTGGGGATAAAGGTCATTATTGTGAGCGGCTGTCGTTCCTAAATTCGCTACTCCTATTAATCCGAAATCAACGGCATTTGTAAGTTTGGCATGAAGGTACATAGCGTCAAAACCGGCCCCAACGCTAAAACAATTGTTAATTTTCCAAGCAAAACTAGGATTAATATTCACTGTAGTGACAGCAGATCGAATTGCGTGATAACGGCCGCGCCATCCATCTTTGTAGTCTGTAACCAAGCCGTAGGGAGAGGTAACTCCAAGACCAACCCAAAGGCATCGGTTGATTTGAGAGCTGAAATAAGCTTGCGGAACAAATGCGGTCTCGCCGCCATCTCTTCCGTCCGGATCATCCGATCCGACAGCTGCCCCAAGCATTTGAATTGAATTGGGCACACCCCCGGCAGCAATGAGACCTGTAAATCCATCGATTGCTATGGATCCTCTGTCATTATAATCAACAATAGGAATGACAGTGTGCCCTCCAGCGACAATTTCATTTCCGCATATATGAATCATTCCGGCAGGATTAAACCAAATTGTAGAAGAATCTTCGTTATATGCAGCGCCGCCTGCATAAGCGGCGCCCATGGCGCTTACGCTTTGTTCAATTAGGAAAAAACCCGACGAATAGGCTTTTTCAAAACTGAATAGCAAGGCAGCGCTCGATAGTAAAATCATGATCTTTTTATTCATAGTTCCTCCAGATCAGGGAATTTTAAGTTTGAGTAATCATTTAAATTGAATTGAGAATTTTCATCAAATAGATATGTTAAAAATCAGAATTTTCTGAAATTTTGGACAGGTTCTTAGTAGGATGTGAATTCCCTTATTTTTCCTGAATTTTTTTCCGCAACAACCGATTCACAATATCGGGGGATGCTTTGCCTCTCGTTGCCTTCATGATTTGGCCAATTAGAAAACTAAATGCTTTGTCTTTTCCATTCTTATAGTCTTGAACAGATTGAAAATGTTGTTCCAACACTTCATCGACTAATGTTTCCAAAATTTTTTGATCATCCATCGGTTGGTAATCCGGATTCTCTTTTACGATTTCTTCAGGATCTTTGCCCGGATCTGCAATCATATCGTCAGCAACAGACTTGGCGATTCGGCCTGTAATTGTTCCGGTATCGATCAGTTTGATTAATTTGCCAACGTGCGGTGCAGGAATCCCGCTATTTACTAATTGCGTGCCCGAATCTTTAAATCTACCGGCAAATTCAACAATTAACCAATTGCAAAGTATTCGAGGGCTGCGGCAAACAAAAAGCGCTTCTTCAAAATAATCGGCTAAAGGCTTGTCGCTGGCAAGGGCAAAGGCAGCATCGGGAGAAAGCTGAAGTTCTTTTACATAGCGTCTCTCTCTTTGAAGAGGAAGCTCCGGAAGCGCTTCTTTTATTTTTTCAATATAAGCATCTGTTAATATAATAGGAACAAGGTCCGGTTCCGGAAAATAACGATAATCCTCAGCATGCTCTTTTCTTCGCATAACGACGGTTTCTTTCCGGTCAGGATCCCAACGGTATGTTGCTTGTCCCATAAGTTCTTCCGGAGGAATATCAGGATTGTCTTCATAGAGTTTAATTTGTCTTTTGATTTCAGCTTCCAATGCTAATTGCATATTGGAAAAGGAGTTCATATTTTTGATTTCGGTTTTATTTCGTAATCTTTGTTCCCCTTTTTTGCGAACGGACACATTGGCGTCGAAGCGAAGAGAGCCCTCCTCCATATTGCAGTCTGAAGCATCGAGATATTGTAAAATCGCTTTGACGGCCATGGCATAAGCCACTGCTTCTTTAGGGCTGTGAATACATGGTTTTGATACAATTTCTACTAAAGGCACTCCGGCACGGTTATAATCGACTCCGGCAAATCCTGCATAGTGCTTCAACATTCCTGCGTCATCTTCTAGATGAACGCGATCAACTTCAAATGTTTTTTCCTCTCCGTCTACTTCAGCAACAACGCGGCCTCCTATGATAATCGGTTTGTCATATTGAGTGATTTGAAAGTTTCTTGGACTGTCGGGATAAAAATAAGATTTACGGTCGAATTTACTGAATTTGGCTACTTCTGCCTGCAATGCGCATCCAAGTTGAACAGCTTTTTTAACAGCTTCTTTATTCAGTACAGGAAGGGCGCCGGGCATTCCTGTGCATACCTCTGTGATGTTGGTATTAGGCTCGTCGCCAAACCGATTTGGCGCTGAACTGAATAATTTGGATTTGGTATTGAGTTCAGCATGTATTTCCAATCCAATGATAGTTTCCCAGTCTTGTTTAGCCATTTGAGTATATTCCATCTGTTTTAAAGGGTATGCAAGGTAATTGCTTCTTGTTTTTTAGAACCTGTTCAAAATTTTCGGAAATTGTGATTTTTAGCGAATTTTTCTTTGTTTTTGCAGCCTTTAAAACTTGCGCATACTTGGAAAAGCAGAGGAGTTTTAAAGGCTGCAAGAACAAGTTGAGAGGCGCAAAAAGCACTTTTTCAGAAATTTTGAACGGGTTTCTTGAAGAGGTTATTTGATTAATTGCGGCAAGATGCCGAGATCTATTGTTCAGTTCATCTGTTTGTTGTAAAAAATAACCGTACATAATTAATCTTTGAGTTGCGGAGGGATCATTTCATTAGCGTTTGCAGCCTCCAATGCATGTGCAAGAGATAGAACTTTGACATCTTCTTTCTGCGGACCTATTAATTGTATGCCTAGAGGGAGTTGTTCCGCGGTTAGTCCATTTGGAATATTGACTGCAGGAAGTCCTCCTAAGTTCACAGAAATTGTGTAAATATCTTCGAGGTACATGCTAAGAGGGTCTTTTATCGATCCTATTTTGAAAGCCCCGGATGTGCTGGTCGGCATGGCGATTAGATCGCATTTCTCGAATGCTTTTTTGTATTGTTCAATCATAAGCGTGCGCACTTTTTGAGCTTTTTTGTAATAGGCGTCCCGATATCCTGTAGATAGAACAAATGTCCCTAACATGATGCGGCGCTTAACTTCAGGTCCGAATCCAAGCTCTTTGGAACGGTCGTAAACCTGATCGAGCGTTTTTGCGTCGGGAGCTCGAACTCCATAGCGGACGCCGTCAAAACGGGCTAGGTTGGTGCACGCTTCTGCCGTTGCAAGAATATAGTAAACGGCAATTGAGTATTTTAAGATACTTAAATCAACTTCACAAACAGATGCTCCGGATTTTTTCATTGTTTCAAGAGCAGAATCAAAAGCTTTCTTCGCTTCCCCTTTTAAATCTTGTAAAAATTGAAAGGGAACCCCGATTTTGACGCCCTCTAAATTGTTTTTAAGTTGATTGAGATAACTTTCGGTTTCCATAGGTATGCTTGTCGAATCGCGGCAGCAATGCTTGCCAATGACTTCCATGACCAGGGCCGCGTCTTCTGTACAAGCTGTAATAGGTCCTATCTGATCAAGAGAGGAACCAAAAGCGACTAAACCGTACCGAGAAACTCTTCCATAAGTGGGTTTAAATCCGACAACACCGCAAAGAGAGGCAGGCTGTCTAATAGAGCCTCCTGTATCGCTTCCTAAGGCAATAGGAACAAAACGCGCAGCAACTGCTGCAGCAGATCCTCCGGAAGATCCGCCGGGTGCACACTCTAAATTCCAAGGATTCCGGGTTGTTTTCATTGATGAGTTTTCTGTCGAAGAGCCCATGGCGAATTCATCCAGGTTTGTTTTTCCTATGATGATTGCGTCTTCTTTTTCGATGAGTTTAACAACTGTCGAATCAAATGGAGCAATGAAATTGGTTAAAAATTGTGAAGCGCATGTAGAGAGCTCATCTTTGATGTGTATGTTGTCTTTGACTGCAACGGGTATCCCGGCTAGTTTGCCCAACTGTTCTCCTCTTTCCCGTTTTTTATCCAACATCCGCCGCTTTTTCTCTTGCTTTTTGATGATAGACGCGAGAAAAGCGCCGATTTGATTGTCATACCGGTCAATACGATTTAAAAAATGATTAACTATTTCAAGCGCGGATACTTCTTTATTGAGAAACTTATTTTTAATTTGTACTGCTGTTAGGTGTGCATGTTGTACTACTTTCCTTTAATGACGGGCGGCACTTTGATCATTCCGCCAATTTGTGCCGGGAATTTTTTAAAAATACTTCTCTTTGGCATAACTTCTCCGATTTCATCTTCCCGCATGACATTGCACATATCGGATAAAACGTGATTGCATGGATTAACTCCTTCAGTCTCAACTTCTTTAAGAAGATCGATGTAGTTGATAATATTTTCCAGGTCATTAAGCAGAGATTTTTGTTCCTCATCGGACAAATCGATTCGCGAAAGATCGGACAAGTATTCAATAATTTTTTCATCTAGGTGATGCATGGCAGACCCTAACGGATTTTAACGGGTTAATCATCTTTTATCGGCTACGCCCTCAAAATTCGGGATTTTGAGGGGGGGCGCGGCCGGTATAATTTATTTTCGTTTTATGCAAGAATATTAGAGGCATCCTGCTGCAAACATCAAACACTTTAATCTATTTAGATAATATTTTCCAGAGTATACCGCCTCCGCCTTCAAAATTTAGGATTTTAAACAGGTTCTAGGATTATAACCGCGCGCGCCCTCAAAATTTAGTTTTTGGCAAAGAAAAAGCCTCGTGATTGAACGTTCGCAAGAGACTTTTTCAAAGCCAAAATCTCAAATTTTGAGGGCGCGCGCGGTTTAACTTTGTTTTAAGTATCAATAATGATAATTTGTAGGTGTTCAGCCTTTTATATACCGGCCGCGCGCTCAAAATTCGGGATTTTGGTTTTGAGAAAACGTGCTTGTGGACGATCGGAAACTACTCAATATTGATTAATATTAAGCGGCTTCCGATCGTCCAATCAAGAGAGATTTCTCTTTGCAAAAAACCAAATTTTGAGGGCGCGACCGGTATACAACCCCGGATGAAAAAATAAATATTTCATGAAAAATCCAAACCAAATTCCACTCATTCAAAAAAAATATCAAGATTATCAATACCCGATGGTTTCGATGGTGATACCTTGTTTTAACGACAGTGCTAAAATCGGCCTTACGCTTAACAGTTTGCTAATG